>CACYSH010000197.1 GCA_902776945.1 uncultured Ruminococcus sp. | reverse complement strand
CGGATAGTTGGGCTGACCCGCATTGTTCTTTCCTACCCATGAGTTATCATCGTTGGGTCCCCATACCTGAACAAGAGTTACCTTGCCCTTGTACTTGCCACTCTTGTTTACATCCACGCAATGCTGGAAGATAGCCTTGTATTTCTCAGCCTGCTGCTGGTCGGTAAATCTTCCGCCGTCGCGGGAAATATCAAGCTCAGTAGCGGAATGAGGATCGTCTTCTTTATGCACTCTTTCTTATCGTTTGCAAACTCATTATAGTCGTTGTAAAAGAGCTTGCAGCCGGCGGGTCTATACTTCTTGGCGTAAGTGAAAGCCTTTTCAACGAAGGAGTTGTTTCCGTAAACTCTTACCCATGCAGAGCTGCCGTCGCGTCCTTCGGTATTGTTCGTCGGTCTGAGACCGCCGCTGTTTGCTGTACCGTCAAAGATGACCTCATTGCAGACATCGTAAGAATAAAGGTTTACCGTCGGATACTGTGTAGCGTAGGCATTGAACATATTCTTGATGTAGCTTTCCATACGCTGATCCATTACGGACGAATTAACATAGCCGTTATTATTGTTAAATCCCTGCTTGAAGAACCATTCGGGAGTCTGGCTGTGCCATACGAAGGTATGTCCGCGGAATGCGATATTATTCTTGGCGCAGAAGTCAAGTATAGCTGCGGCACTGTCGAGAGTTACCTTAACATTGGTGTCCGTCGAGCCGTTCTGAACGATAGTGGCGTAAGGCTTGGTCTCGTTCTCGCACTCAATGGCGTTGTGGTCTTTAAGGAGTATGCCCTGAATACCGGAATTTCTTACGGTGCCGCCGTTCAGGATATTACCCACACGGAAGTAATCGGCAAACTCGTCCTTAAGACCCTTGCCGTAAGGAGCCGCGTAAGCGACCGCCGCCGACTTATTGGTAGTGACCTTTACATCGTCAAATACGAAATCATCGGTCGAGTCGTTTGTAAGCGTCAGCTTATACTCGTATGTGCCTTCGGGAGCTTTGTAGTCCGCCGAGAGCTTTGTCCACTCGCCGCCCTTAGCCTTCTTTTCGGCAAGAACAACTACTGTTGCTTCTTCGGACTCTTCATCAACGTATGTCAGAGTAAGTTTGAATGTAGAGTCCTTTTCGCTGAACACCTGCATCGAATAATCGTACTTGATACCGCCGAAGAGATACAATCCCTTTGAAGAAGCGGCACCGTCGTCCACGGAAGTACGACCTGTTACCTTCATACCTCTTGTAGCGTCAAAACCGCCGTTGTCGTCAGCGGTAAGTTCAATAGAGGTATCCGTGCCGTGCCAGCCGTCATAGTTCAGCTCGAAGCTGTCGTAAACGACTTCCTCTGCGTAGGCAGGAGCGGCAAACTGCGGGAACGCTGTTGTAACGCAGCTGAGTGCCACCAGTACCGCCAGCATTTTCTTATGTTTTTTCATAATTTGCTGATCATCTCCTTAAAAGATCAAAATTGTTGACTGATGTTTGAAAGTTGAATAAACTATAACAACATATAGTTATTTTTTCTAACTAAATTATACAACAACAGAGATATGCTTTTCAACCCACAATTTGCAGATTTGGTGAAAAAAATGCAGATTAACTCTTGATTTTTTTTATTATTGTGTTATAATATGAATTAGAGATAAATTTAAAAAACCGACGAATAAATGAAACAAATGAAGTATCGGGTTTTATATGGAGCAGGTTGTATTGGTCTGCTTTCATATGTTTATAAAGTGTACTTTCTGACGATACATATTGCAATATAATATAATAAATGGAATACTTTGACAAAAATGTACGAATATTACAAAGTATGGGTGTCGGATCCCGTGTCTGCCCTCACTTTGCGCTTTTTTCAGATCCTAACGAAATTTATCATTTATCAATATTTTTAAGGAGTTAATCATGAATAATAACAATCGTCCGCTGATAGGCGTAATAACCGCCCGAGCCTCCCAAAGCGAACAGCGCCAGCTGCTCAGAGGAATACTTTCAAAAGCCGATGAACTGGGCATAGATGTCGCTGTATTTTCAAACGTCTATAATTTCGTGGAGTATTTCGCAGACGTAGAGGTGGAAAACAAAATTTACGAGCTTGTACATTCCGAACGCCTTGACGGCGTGATAATTACTTATGAATCTCTTATCTATCCCGATCTTCGGCAGAATATTTTAGACCATATCAAAGAGCTTGATATACCGATAGTAATAACCGATGCTGAAACAGAAGGTTACACCTGCATAAATACAGATGTAAAAAGCGATTTCCGGGACATCGCCCGTCACCTCACCGATGTACACGGTTTCAGGGATATAGATATTATAACAGGAGGCGCGGAATACGAGACCTCGCTCCTGCGCGTCGAGGGCGTAAGGGAGATAATGGAGGAAAGAGGTCTGCCCTTCGGCGATGATAATGTGATATACGGCAACTTCTGGACTAACTCGGGTAAGGAACTCGCGGAGGAATACATAAGCGGAAAGCGCAGACTGCCGCAGGCTGTTATCTGCGCCAACGATTATATGGCTTTCGGACTTATTGATAAACTTTTCGACCATGATCTCACTCTCCCCGACGATCTTACGGTGATCGGTTACGAGCATATCGGCGAAAGGATATACCATTCCCCCGTATTGACCACCTATCAGCGCAACCGCGCAGCCATAGGCGCGAAAGCCGTAATGCTGATATGGTCAAAGCTAACAGGCACTCCCGTGCAGGAGACAGACACTTCGGGATATATGATAACGGGCGATACCTGCTCATGCGGCGTAGATAAAAAATATCTCCGCGAGGAACTGCTTGAGATACGGCAGATAAAGAATTATAACGATATGAATTTCTGCGGCAACTTTGAACAGCAGTCCGTCGCCTGCCAGTCTATCTCCGACTACATACGCGCTCTGCAAGACTTTTCCTACCTTATAAGAAACGTTTCGGGAATATATCTCTGTCTGCATGAGGACTGGTGTACACGTTCGCACAAGGCTTCAATAAAAGAGTTCTCAAACAACGAACCGATGATCTGCTACCGCATAATAAGCCCCGAAAAGGGTTCCGACGAACCTGCATTCTTCACAAGGGGCGATCTTTACCCTTCCGAGCTTCCAGGCGCGGGGAACAAAAAGTTCCTTTACTTCACGCCTTTGTTTTCGGAGGGCAAGGAGTTCGGGCACTTCATTTTCCAGTACACCACCCCCGATACCTATGATTCGGTAATGATAGACTGGCTGAAAATTTCTGTAAATGCCTTGCAGGTGCTTCGCATGAAAAACGACATCAACACCCTGATCGAGTGCAGCAATCTTTCGGAGTATCATGACACGGCAACGGGACTTTACAACAAATCAGGCTTCACTCACGAGCTTGCGGGCGCTTGCAAAAAGTTAGGCGAACAGGAAAAGCTGCCGGTCATAATGATACGCACGGGCATCTATTCGGACGACAGCCGCATTGAAAAGAAAAATCTCTCCGTAAGGCTGGATATAGAGATTTCCGAATGTCTGAACCATATCGCCGCCGATATTGGCGGTTTCTGCGGAAAGCTCTCCGAAAAGCTGTATACGCTTGCCGCTGTGGGCGAATTTACGGAGGAGGATATTTCCCTTATCATGGACAGGCTGGAGGTGATCATATCCCACGCGCCCCTCTACATTCAGGAGAGAGGAATTGACACGCTCTTCATGGCTTCAAGGCTGATCTCGGCTGACGAAAACATTGACGAGTGCATTTCTGCACTGAGCGAAGACATCAACATGAAGATAAAACAGCTTTCCGATGAACGGCATCACGCATATTATAAGGAATATTTAAAAGTAAGAAATTCCATGTACTGCGATCCGGGGAAAGAGTGGGACGCACAGAAGACCTGCCGTGATTTCCATTTAAGCTACGGTCATTTCCGCGCTACCTATAAAGATGTTTTCGGTATCAGTTTTCATCAGGATCTTATAGCGAGCCGTATCGCTATGGCTAAATACCTTCTGCTCTCTACTACCATAGGCATACCTGCTATCTCCTTCAAATGCGGTTATACGGACGAAAAGTATTTTATGCGGCAGTTCCGCCAGTTGACGGGAAATACTCCGAATAGCTACCGTAACAGTCTGTCTGATAAGCGGCGGTCGGAAAAAAGAAGACCGTATAATCATAAACGACGATAAAGAAAAAAGTTGAAAAAAATCTGCGCGGTTCAACAAGCCCCCGAGTGAGCGCCAAAAACTGACAAACAGCCATTTTTTGTACTTGAAATTTTACTTTGATTGTGATATAATTATCCTGATAAATAAGCGTTTTCGGAGCTTTGCATTGCCGTTGGCTTTGCATGGTTGCGCCTGCGGCGCAAATGAGGCTCTGCCACATACCCCGTAGGGAGACTCCTCGCCTTGGCACGAACTTGTTCGTGCGACTGCCCCCTCGCCAGCACACGGGTCTGCCCTCACTCTGCGATCTTACAATGCTCATTTATAAACTATAAATGAGCAATGCCGTCAATTTGCACAAAACTTTGACTATCGCAAGGCTTGTAGGGCGGGGGCTTGCCCCCGCCGCCCTCATTAAAAGGCTTTATCTAACAATAGTTATCTATGCAATTTAACCAAAGACGTTCATTTATAGGATCAAAGAAATTTTCGAGAAGACAAGGGGCGATGAAGAAATTGATATTGTGAAAAGATATTCCGGTTCGGTTGGTATGGCTGATTCGACGACTTGTAAGACTACAAGGGAAACGATCAGGACTGCCGACGAAAATATGTATGAAGACAAGAAGATATTTAAAGAGAAATACGGCAGTTACAGATAAATAACCTATATGCAAAAGTCCTCGGTTTGCACAAGCTGAGGGCTTTGCATTTTTTCTGCGATCGCTCTTTATAGTACGAAAAGTGATTGACATTTACTGTATAAAATGATATAATAGCATTGTAATACTTTAATGCGCTTTACAAACGCAAAATTTCAAGGAGCAAATTATGTATAAGGAATTTTTAATGGGCAACGCCGCAATAGCACGCGGCGCTATCGCGGCGGGGCTGAACGTGGTCTCGGGCTATCCCGGCACTCCCTCGACCGAAGTGCTTGAAACCGCCGCAAAATGCAACAAAGGCGGGCTGTATGTCGAATGGTCGGTCAACGAAAAGGCGGCGCTCGAACTTGCCGCAGGCGCGGCGTACAGCGGCGCAAGAACAATGGTAACAATGAAACAGGTCGGCTTGAATGTCGCCTCCGACCCGCTGATGAGCCTTGCGTATATCGGCGTAAAAGGCGGAATGGTCGTGCTTGTCGCCGACGACCCGGGGCCCATCTCCTCGCAGACCGAGCAGGACACCCGCACATTCGCGGCATATTCCAAGCTGCCCTGCTTTGACCCGTCCACCGTGCAGGAGGCTTACGATATGATACAGCAAGCCTTCGAGCTTTCGGAAAAGTACCATACCCCCGTGCTTTTCCGCCCGACAACCCGCGTCTGTCACGGCTACGCTTCGATAGAGGTAAAGGACGAGAACGAATGTAAAAAGAACGAGCCGGAGGGCTTTGTGCGCGACCCGTCGAAATGGGTGATCTTCCCGCGTTTGTCCTTCCGTGCGCACGCCGAGATAGAAAAGCGCAACCGCGCTTTGTCGGAGCTCCTTTCCGACAGCGGTTTAAATCCCGTCGAAACAGGCAGCGGCAAACTGCACGATTGCACGAACTTGTTCGTGCCGGGTTCGTGCAATCGTGCCGGCATCGCCGCGCACGGCATAAGCTACACCTACGTTAAGGAAGCTCTTGCGGCTCTCGGCTGCGATGTGCCGCTGTTCAAGGTCGGCACGCCGTTCCCCTTCCCCGAAAAGGCTGCCGTCGAGTTCCTGCATTGCTGCGACGAGGTTCTTTGCATAGAAGAGCTTGACCCCGTTATCGAACGCGGGCTGACCTATGTTTGCGGCAAATTCGCAATAGAAACAACTATTCGCGGCAAGCTGACTGGCAATATTCCCGAGTCGGGCGAAAATACCATAGCTTCCGTAACAAAAGCGATTGCCGAATATCTCGGTGTGGAAGTCCCCGAAAAAGCCGTCCGCGAGGAGCCGCCCGCATTGCCTGTCCGTCCGCCAGTACTCTGCGCGGGCTGTCCTCACAGGGCTTCGTTCTACGCCGTAAAGACCGCTATGAAGGGCAAAAAGAGCGTATTCTGCGGCGACATCGGCTGTTACACGCTCGGAAACGCTATGCCGCTCGATATGGTGGATACCTGCCTTTGCATGGGCGCGGGCGTGAACATCACGCAGGGTATAGGCAAGATAGAGCCTGACACCGCCTGCTTTGCTTTCGTGGGCGATTCGACCTTCTTTGCTTCTGCAATAACAGGCGTTGTCAATGCCGTCTACAATCAGGCAGATATGACGCTCGTTGTGCTTGACAATTCCACAACGGCTATGACGGGTCATCAGCCGCACCCGGGAACGGGCCGGACGATGATGGGACAGGTCGTCGATAAGATAAGCATTGAGAACGTTCTGCGCGGAATAGGCGTTAAGACCGTCGAGACCGTGAATCCGCTCGATCTGAAAGCGGCGGTCGAATGCGTAAAGCGCGTTGCCGCCGAAAAGGGCGTGAAGGCTATCATTTTCAAGTCGCCCTGCGCGGTGCTTATCAAAAGCGGCAAGCCCGCGTTCATCGACCCTGCAAAATGCAAAGACTGCAAGCGCTGCATAAAGGAGCTTGGCTGCCCGGGAATAGTTATCAGGGACGGCAGACCCGCAATAGAAAACGCGCTCTGCACCGGCTGCGGACTGTGCAGTCAGGTATGTCCGTTTGACGCGATCGGAGGTGACAAAAATGCCGACTAACATTCTTATCTGCGGTGTGGGAGGACAGGGGATCGTCCTCACCTCGAAGCTGATCGCCGCTACCGCTATGGCTCACAACATACCCGTTAAGAGCGCCGAAACTATCGGCATGGCACAGAAGGGCGGCAGCGTGTTCAGCTTTCTGCGCGTGGGCGAGGGCGCGTTCTGCCCGATGTTCGCCGAAGGCACTGCCGACATCATAATAGCTTTTGAGCCTGCCGAAGCGGTGCGTATGCTGCCGTTTCTCAAAGACGGTGGGCAGATTATAGTTAACACTCACCCGATAATGCCCGTGACGGCGGCGCTTTCGGGTTCGGCGTATACGGGCGCGGAAATGCTTGAATATCTTGGCAGACAGGTGAATGATCTCATTCTTGTTGACGGCGAGAAAGCCTGTGCGGAGATAGGCTCGCCGCGGGCGCTGAATATGATAATGCTCGGAGCGGCGGTGCGGTCGGGAGTATTGCCGTTTGATATAGCGGCCATTGAGGAAACGATGAAAGCGACGGTAAAGCCGCAGTTTATCGAGATGAACTCGAAGGCGCTGCATTACGGCGAATAAGCAGAAGTCTTAGGAAGTTGAAGATAAGCGCAAAGCAAGGGCAAACCAAAAGTCTTAGGAAGGGGTTGCCCCACAAAAGCCGACGACGTTCGCAAATTAACGATAAAGAGAAGCCGTTAAGTTCAAAATCAAAATCGGCAATTTATCAAAAAGCCTACAAAAACAAGCAAATTAATTGCGCGAAGGTGGGGATTTTCCCATAAGGACGGGATTTCCGCAGGAGCAGGGGGAATTTTTCACGGTCGCAGGAATTTCACGGACGCGCAATGTACGCCACTACAAAATCAACACACCAAATCACAAAAAAGCGGACAGTTCAAAAGGCTGTCCGCTTTGTTCGTTAATCAAATATCAGGTGAACGGATAATAATTTGTGACCTTCTCGTTGCAGTTCATGCACCTTCCGGGAATATCCTGCACAGCACCGCAATGCGGACAGGTGTAGGTCATATCACCGCCGGTCGTGCGGTAGTCGAAGTTATTATCACGCGGATGACAGGAATTGCCGTAACCGTAACCGTATCCGCTGTTATTGTTGTAAAAATATTGCTCGCCGTACTGCGGGTACTGCTCGTAGGGATTCTGCTCATAGACCTGATGACCTCCCGCAAAGGCGTTGCCATACGTCTGGTCATACGGCTTCCGTGCCTGCGCAGCATAGTACTCGCTTTTAGGCTCCTTATACTGCCACGGCGCGGCGTTATACTGCTGACCGTACAGCTGCTGCTGCGGGATCTGACTGTAATACAGCTGCTTTTTGCGCTTGTCAATAAGCAGGTACGAAATTCCAAGCCCGATCAGATGCAGGAAAAAACACAGGCAGAAATGCGCGGCGAAATCAAGCCCTATTGACTTCGCTTTCTTACCCATAAGATTCCCGACGACCACCCAGATCACGAGATTGATGATGTAATAAAATATTTTCGATCCCGTGGTTAAAAAATCAATATATTGCTCAAAATCCGCCATGTTAAAAAATCTCCTTTCTTTTTTTACAATTATACAATAATCGCGGGGGATTGTCAAGAGAATTTGGCAAAAGAACGCGGTTTTGCGAACTTGTAACGTGTTAGTTATACCATGAAAAAAGAACAACCGCCCGCAGGCGGCTGTCCGTAATAATGTACAGCATATTTACCGGAGCTTTGCTCCGCATACGTCGCAGAAAGTGCCGCCGTTCTGAGTATGTCCGCAGCCGGGGCAGGTCATAGCGCTGCCCATTGGCTGACCATACATAGGGCTGCTGCATAGGCTGACCGTAGGGCATTCCGTTCGGGAACTGATTGACGAATTTCTTTTTCTGACCGCTTATGATGAGAAGTGAAATTATCACTCCGATAAGACCAAGGAAAAGGCAGAACAGAAAATGCAAAACGGGCGAAAGACCGTATTTTTTGGCTTCCTTAGCCAAAGCAATGCCTGCTGCCACTCTGATTCCCATTCCGATAAAACCGCCGATGGTACGCGCAGATTCGTAAGTATCGCGTGACGACGAAAGATATTCCGTGAAGACCGGATCTGCGGCAAGCTCCGTAAAACCCGAGATCAATAAAGCATTCATTTTGATGCTCTCCTTTCTGTTTTTTCTATTATACATTACTTTCACAAATTTGTCAAGATTCGCAAAAAATAAAAGAGGGTTTTGAAAACCTTAAATAAGTTTACAAAACCCTCTTTGAACGCTTATATAAATGTCATAATATAGTATTACATAAATAATCATTGTTAGATAAAGCCCTACAAGTCTTGTGATAGTCTAAAATTGTGCAAATTGACAGTGCTGCTCATTTATACTATTTCACTATCAAATCGTGGACAAGATTGGCGGATAGCATTTCGTCAATCAAGGCGCACGACTGCAGCTGTGCTGTCGCACTGCAAGGGAGTGCAACGCAGAGTGACGAAATGATAGCCGCCTGCATGAACGAAGTTCATGCCATTGTCTACGATTTGATAGTGAAATAGTATTATAGTACTATAAATAATTTTCTGAATAATTCCACTTTTCACGGACATAATAAACAATGAAACAAACGACCGGGAGGATAAAAATATATGAATCTAAGACGAAGAACTCTGATACGGCTGATCTCGTTTCTGACAGCGGCGGCGGCGCTGCTTTTTGCACGGAATTACCTTCTTATGGAAAGCAACAAACGCAGCGCAATTCTTATCCGCAACAGCTACGCAAGAGCGCTCGAAGACCTTGCGGCTTCGGCGGACAATATCAGCATCACGATAGAAAAGCAGCTCTGCTCGGGAACAAGCAAGCAGCAGGCGATACTGGCAAACAAGCTGTTCAACGAAGCGACCAACGCAAAGCAGGCGATCTCGCGCCTGCCGATGAGGGACGTTTCTCTCGAAAACACCTATAAATATCTTTCGCAGGTGGGAAATTATGCCGTTTCTATCGCAGAGAAAACTCCCGACAACAGCCTTTCGCAAAAGGACTACGAAAATCTGAAACAGCTCCGCAGCTATGCCGAGCAGCTTTCGGACACGCTCTGGGAGCTTGAAAGAGCCGTATCGAGCGGCGAGATAGATATTTATTCAGTTTCAGATAATTACAATAATGCAAAAGTTCCCGGCATAACCGAAGGCTTTACGGAATTTGAGGAGGGCTTCACCTCCTACCCCACGCTGATCTACGACGGTCCTTTTTCCGACCACATCATGGAAAAAACCCCCGAAATGACCAAGCATGAGGAAGAGATCAACGGCGAAAAAGCACTTGAACGCGCCGCCCGTGCCTTGCAGATGTCCTCCGCAGACCTGAACGTCACCAGCCGCAGCGAGGGCAGACTTCCCTGCCGTATTTTCTCCGACACCGACAACACCGTGAGCTGCGCCGTCACCGATAAGGGCGGGTTTGTTTCATATTTTATAAAGTCGGTTCAGCCGCAGAAAGCAAACATCTCCGTTGAAGAGGCGCTGACGTTTGCAAAAAATCATCTCGAAAACAGCGGATACCGCAATATGAAAGTGACATACTATGAAAAGATACAAAACACGCTGACGGTGAATTTCGCGTATTATATTGACAAGATCACCTGCTATACCGATCTTGTCAAGGTGACGGTCTCGCTGGAGGACGGCGACATCATCGGATTTGACGCGACGGGATTTATTGTCAACCACCGTCAGCGTGCCTTTCCTGAAAAGGTAATGTCTGTCAGAGAGTGCAAAAAAAGACTTTCGCCGTACCTCACCTGCCTTTCGAGCGGCATGGCGCTTATCCCCACAGACGGCGGCGGCGAGCAGTATTGCTACGAATACAAGTGCCGCTCGGAGGACGGGCGCGATATTCTCGTTTATATCAACGCCCAGACGGGTCGCGAGGAACAGCTGCTGATACTCCTCGAAAGCGAGGACGGCACGCTGACAATGTAAGAATATTAAACTATATCAAACGTCATAATAAATATGACTTTAACATTATCAATCTTAGGCAATAAAATAAACACGACCAGACAGACACCCAAATCGGTATAATAAGTCAGATGTTTCTCAATATGGGGAACGTGGACTGAACACAAAATAAAAGACGTT
>CACYSH010000196.1 GCA_902776945.1 uncultured Ruminococcus sp. | reverse complement strand
AACTGCTTGAAATAGTAATAAGGTGACGTCGCGTCCATCGGAGAACCGTCCCACTGCGTGAACAGCCTGTCGTGATCTTTCCACTTGTCCCCGACCTTTGCGCGGCACTTGTCCTGATACGCTTTGTACCGCATGAGCAGCTCGACGATATTATCCGGAATCTTCAGCACGCGCTGGCTTGTTTTTGTTTTCGGCGTGTCGGTATACATACCTTTTCCTTTCGCCCACATTGAAGTGCGGACGACTGTCATGAGATTATGCTCGAAATCGAAGTCTTTCCATTCAAGCCCTAAAAGCTCGCCTTTTCTCAGACCTGTATACATCGCGAGCGTGAAGAACACGACATACTTGAAATTGCACTCTTCCTCATGCTCGAAAAGCTCAAGCAGCCTGTGCGCCTCTTCGAGCGTGTATATCTCGCGCTCCTTCGTGTCGGGTTTCGGCAGGGTGACGTTCTTGCAAGGATTTTCCTTGACCATCTGCATTTTGACGGCGTAATCGAATATCGTGCTGACGAGTGAGATATGCAGCTTGACCGACTTTGCGGACAGCTTTCCCACCTTGTTCCCGCAGTCGGATTCGGTGAGTTCCTTTACGAATTTCTGTATCTGCCGCGGGGTGATCTTGTCGAGCCTCATGTGTCCGAGCGCCTTGTAAATGCGGGGTTCGAGGAAGTGATAGCCTCTGATCGTCTGCGTTTTCAGCTTGATCTCCGCGTAATCCTTGAACCACTGCTTTGCAAAGTCCTCGAATTTCACAGCCGTTACGATCTGTCCGTTCATGCAGGCTTCTTCAAACATGACCGCCTGCCTGTTCAGTTCCTTTTCTATCTGCCGAGCCGTCATGCCCGCCGTGGGCTTCCATGACATGGACTGCTCGACCTGCTTGCCGTGGACATCGTATCCAGGATACTCTGATCTGATATGTATTTCCTCTTTTTCTGATGGTTGCCATAAATATCTCCTCCTTTGAGATATGTGGATTTGGCATACCCTTGTACATTTTCTATTCTAACATATTTCATGAATTATTTATATACTCTAATTGCGTTAAATCTGTAAGTTTTTTATGTACAAGGGCTGCCGTTGCGATTGTTGACATTTTAGTATTGTTCATGTATAATAACATGGTGGGGTGATTTCGTGAATAAAAACCTTGACCTGTTCCTTACCTTCATGAAGATTGGCGCGTTCACGTTCGGCGGAGGGTATGCGATGATACCGCTGATACAGCGCGAGGTCTGCGAAAACAAAAAGTGGCTCGACGAAAAGGAGATAGCCGACATAGTTGCTATTTCCGAATCGACGCCCGGACCGATAGCGATAAACGCCGCTACATTCGTCGGTTACCGCACGAACGGCTTTTCCGGTGCCTGCATAGCAACGCTCGGCGTTGTGCTTCCGTCATTTCTTATCATATCGCTCATATCTTTTATTCTGAACGAATTTCAGAACTTCAAGCCGGTGCGGTATGCCTTCATGGGAATACGAGCAGCCGTTCTCGCGCTGATACTCAAAGCGCTTTTCATGATGTTCAAGAAAACAAAAAAAGAAATTTTCTCGTACATACTCATGGCTACAGCGCTTGTACTCACGGCGTTCGTGAAGATCGACGCGGTGTTCGTCATAATCGGCTGCGGCTTGTTCGGGTTGATATGGTCGCTCGCACGCAAAAAGGAGCAGAAAAATGATACTGATTGAGCTGTTCCTGGTTTTTCTGAAAATCGGCGCGTTCACGTTCGGCGGCGGGTACGCCATGATCGCGATGATACAAGTGGAAGCCGAAAAGCACGGCTGGCTCTCGCCCGAAGAGCTTATAGATTTTGTAGCTCTCAGCGAAAGCACGCCGGGACCTCTCGCTGTGAATATGGCAACCTTCGTAGGAATCAGAACGGACGGGCTGCTAGGTGCAGTCATAGCAACGCTCGGTATCGTCCTGCCGTCGTTCATCATAATCCTCATCATCGCAAAATTCTTTGAACGCTTCAAGGACAGCAAAGGTGTCAAGGGCGTAATGTCCGGCTTGAAGCCCGCCGTTGTCGGAATGATAGGCGCAGCGCTCATATCTGCCGCAAGGACAGTGTTCTTCCCTGAAGGGTTGCAGGCAGCCCGTTTCACGCAAGTTTCATTCTGGCTGCCCCTCGGAATATTCGCGCTGACCGCCGTTCTTGCATTCAGGAAGGTACACCCCATAAAGATCATTCTGCTTTCGGCTGCTATCGGCATCGGTGCGGGGTATTCGCTGGGCTTGTAAAAACATGAATAATTGAGCTCGAACGTTATTATCGTTTGAGCTTTTTCTTTTTCCTGCTCAGTTCTTATTTAAGCGGACATTGCCTATGATCGAGGCATATGACTCCCATAGCTGCGAGCGTTTGTCTGGCGGAGGCACATCGCCCGTACCCACATCGCGATAGAGTATCCGGGCGGTAAGATATTCTTCCGCGTATTCTTCTCCGAGAGTTTTCGTGCGGATAGCCCGCTGCTGCCCGGGCGCTTTGATAGAGATGTATTTCCCACGCTTTATCTCGAAGCCGCATTCTCCTAATATGGATAGCAATTAATTAAGGCTGCGGACTGTAGATATAAGTTCATCTTTCGTGTTTCGGATCTGCTGTTTCCATGAAGTCTTGTTCTTCTTATGCTACCATTCATAGTGCGAGATACTCTTACCCTCATTGCCGAAGTTCAGCGCGGGGCGTATGCGGTAGGTACGGCAAGAGGTATTGGCGGTATCACTAACGGCGCATGAAATTGTGGGCTATCTTCTGCGCGAGCTTGTAAGTAACATCCCCCTTATCGGCAAAGCTAATGAAGTAGAGAATAGCCTTCTCCCGTCCATTTCTGTTCAATGGCTTGGGTTAGTAAATGCTGTGACCGGCGAACTCTACTAATTTGATTTTAGCTGAATATCGGCGGATTCATTATCAAGCGTACACTTTGGCGAGGTTACGGATAATCGTGCGCCGTTATTATCCGAACAACTAAACTCCCTACACTTTTACGGGTTTCATATTTTGCACAAAAGTATTCAGCATACTGCTAAGGGCAGATACATTCTCTTTTAATTTCTCCACATCACCTACGTTGAGGCTGTTAGTCGCGTTGATCTTTTTCGCTATCTGATTGATCTCAGTGGAGATCACGCGCATATTATCGAGCAAGGGCACTGCCGCTTTCATATCATAAAAGTAAGAATTTCCGCGGACGGCTATGTTCCTTATGTACGTTCCCGGTCTGGAGTAGCACTCAGCAGCCCGTTTCTTGATATCCTCCCATTCTTCGAGCGTAAACGTGAGCTCCTTGCTGTGAACCTGTTTGTATTTTCTTGCTATAGTTATCAATCCTTTCTTTTTTGCGTTGAGATTTGTTCCCGAATTATTCGGGCAACGGTTAAGGGCGGCGGGATCCCTTAACAGCCAAATCGGAGGGGTAAACCGCCGATTTGGAAGAAAGTGACAGAGTATGCGGCACTTTCTCTGCTTGCTTTTGGTAGAAATGAATATTCGGTCTAAAAACCGATTTTCAATATATCCCTGCCGTCCTCGGCAGGGTCGCATAATACACGATCAGCTCGCTATACCCAAATATCTGAGCAGCGACACCTTGCTCACAAGAATCTTGCCGTTTCTGCCCGCGCCCGCCCTTACATGGGCGATCTTATCCTGTGTACACAGCATACGCACCGTGTGCTCGGACAGCCCGTCCACAAGCGCGGCGCACTCCTTGATGGTGAGCATCTCCATAGGCTTGTCGATAGGCGGCTCTGCTGGCGCACAGGGGCTCTCGGCGTCCACGTCTATGAGTCTGTCGAGCAGCGAGGTAATCTGATTGATGAGGTCTTTCTTCTCAGTTAATGTCATTGGACATCTCTCCTTTCGGTTACATGAACTTTGTTGTAGCGGGTGGTTTCGGCTATTCGCTGATGTGACTACGCTTGGAGTACGAAGGGCGGCGGACTTCGTGCTCGTAACAGCGAATAGCGCGATATGAGGGATAACGGTTCGTGACGGACTACGGCGGAACATGGAAGTATAGGCTTATACGGAACACCTCTTTTCTGCGGGTTCATGCGGTTGGCGGGCTGATGAAATGATTGAGCGGAGGGATATTTCAACGGAATTAAGGGCATAGGAAAAAATGAAAAAAGACAAAGGACGTTTGAACGCAAATCATTTTCGTACTCATAAAGATAGTTCATGGCTGAGGACTTGCTTTTGGGCGGTCGGCTTGAAGCTGTCAGATTCATGCAGAGGTCACACCACGCATAGCAGAGATCATAGGAATAATTATCCGCGCTCGATTTCTTGCCCTCCATATATCAATGGGGAAAAAGTAGGCAAAAACTTTCCGGTCTTTCATAAAGATTGGAGATATTCACAGACTGACCGGACATCAAGGGGAGGCTACTTGAACGATTCGTGCAGAGAACAGCGCGGCGCATACTGCTTTCCCATAAGTCAGGACAAAAAGTCGCAAAATTGTAAGTCTATATATGAAATTGAAAAAAATAATCTCCCATCTGCATAAGGTGCCGTATACTTAACTGCGTTGCGTTCGTGATATTGACAGCACAGGTGTGGATAAGTAGGCAGCTGCCGCAGTCACATGATAGTATGGCTATCACAGGTTCAGCTTTCAAATAGAAAGTGTCCGCGGAGAAACATCCTTTCATAAGACACTACATAATTCCACATTTTGTTAAGTGAAAATCAGCCCGCCCGAAACAAAATCTATGAACTGCATAAAATCGGGGTTTAGAGATTTCGGTGTTCTTATCTATCTTCACGGTGGAATGGCTCCCATAAGTAAGCAAATTTTCGCCACATTTTTTTAATAGCAAAGAGGGCATTTTAAGAAAAATAGTAGGAGCCTACAAGCTGCGGCATAGCTTTCGGTGCTCCCAAGGAATACTATTTCGTGGTGGACTGTGTGACGGTTCGCCTACCAAAAGATATACATGACTTAATGGGGGCTTGGCTGTGAGGAGGGTAATGACAGCAGCGTTTATTCTGTTTCTGCGGAAGATTATTCTTTCAGGGATTATTTGTATTTGGAAAGTTATTCTTGGAAGTACATAAAGGTCATTCCTTTCTGACTAAGGATTATCATTCATTGGTATAGTTCTTTATTGGAAGAACGATTTGAAAATGTCCCTCCATAAGTTCATACAAAAACAGCCATTTTTGTAACCCGATTTCGGGGCTTTCTGAGATTGTTTACAAAATGTTAAGAAACATCGCTGTTATGAGTTTGACTTTCTGATAGAGATTATAATTCAATAAGTAAGGTCTTTATTTCCCCTTTC
>CACYSH010000195.1 GCA_902776945.1 uncultured Ruminococcus sp. | reverse complement strand
TCTTCCGCGGAGACCACCGCTGAAAACGGGGCTTACCCGCTAAAGCCGCCCTATGTCACACATATTTCAGTAAAGGACGATGATGCTTTTACGCTCGGAGTATGGTGAACGGTGCAGTTCTGTTAATGCAAAAGGGAGATGTGAACCACACATCTCCCTTTTTCTATTCTGCGTTTTTGTTAGAATTTCTTGAAATTGCCGATTTTCATTTGGACTTAACGGCTTCTCTTTTACCGTTAATTTTCTGATGCCGACAGCTTTTGTGGGGGAAGAAGGGTTATCCCCTGCACGAACTTGTTCGTGCAAACCCCTTCCTAAGACTTTGGGTTTTGCCCGCGTTTTGCTGCTTGGCGGCTAAATTTAGTCTATCGCTGCGAACGCCTGCTTAATATCGGCTATGATGTCGTCAATATTTTCAAGACCTACCGAAAGCCTTACTAAGCCCTGCCCGATTCCTGCCGCTTCAAGCTGCTCGTCCGTCAGCTGACGATGCGTCGTGCTTGCCGGGTGCAGTATGCAGGTGCGAATGTCCGCAACGTGTACCTCGTTGGATACCAGCTTTAACGAATCAATGAACTTCATAGCCTTCTCTCTGCCGCCCTTTATCGAGAACGAAATTACCGCGCAGGTGCCTTTCAGATACTTCTTGAAAAGCTCATGGTCGCAGTCGCTTTCGAGCGCGGGGAACTTTATCGACTCAACGTGCGGGTCGTTCACGAGGAAATTGGCGACTGTCAGCCCGTTGTCATTGTACTGCTTCATGCGGACAGGCAGCGTTTCAAGCCCCAGATTCAGCAGGAATGCCGAATGCGCCGACGGATATACGCCGAAATCGCGCATGAGGTTCATTCTCGCACGGATTATGTACGCAAGGTTGCCGTAGGTCTTCGTGTACGAAATGCCGTGATAGCTCTCGTCAGGCTCGGAAAACTCGGGATATTTGCCGTTGTCCCAGTTGAACTTGCCGCTGTCAACGATAACGCCGCCTACTTGCAGGGCGTGACCGTCCATGTACTTCGAGGTCGAATGAACAACGATGTCCGCGCCGAACTCAATAGGCTTGCAGAATACGGGGGTAGCGAAGGTGTTGTCAACGATGAACGGTACATCATGCTTGTGCGCTAAGTTCGCAAAGCGCTCTATATCGAGAACGGTCATTGCGGGATTGGCGAGCGTTTCGCCGAATACAAGGCGGATACGGTCGTTTTCAGCAAACAGCTTGTCGAACTCCTCGTCGGTGATGTCCTTGCCGATAAAGATAGTCTCGATGCCGAGCCTCTTGAAGGTGAACGAGAACAGGTTCACGGTGCCGCCGTAGATCTCGGAAAAGCTGATTATCTTGTCGCCCGCCGCGCAGATATTCAGCACCGAGAGCAGCGAAGCCGCCTGTCCCGACGAGGTACACATAGCGCCCACGCCGCCTTCAAGCTCGGCGATCTTCTGCTCGACTGCCATAACGGTGGGGTTGCCGAAGCGCGAATAGCAAAGCGAGCGGGTGGGGTCATCAAAGACCTTAGCCATTTCTTCGGCAGTTTCGTAAACATAAGTGGTGCTTTGCACTATCGGGAGAACTCTCGGTTCGGTGTTGCCCGGAGTATAGCCCGCGTGCAGGCAAAGTGTTTCGTCTTTCATTATAAAGACCTCCTTTATTTATAGTGAATAGTTATTTATAGTGAATAGTGTATAGTGAATAGTTAATAGTTAAGGTGCGCCTGCGGCGCATATTATGCGGAGGCTTCGCCCCGCACTAATTTTTTCTTTTGAGCAGCAACCATTTAATGCGTAGCGAAGCGTTCGCATAATTGCCGCGAAGCGGCTCCTTAACTGTTCACTATTCACTATTAACTATTAACTTTTTCAAGTGATGTCGATAGTCCGGCAGACCCCGAGCTTGAACGAGTAAATGCAGCAAGCCTTTACCGGCATCGGGAGAATGAGGTCGAGTGCCGCCTTGTACAGTTCGAGCTGAATGTAATATTTGTCAAGGTCGGTCTCAACGTCGAAATTGTCGGTCTTGTAATCGACAAGCACAAAACCGTCCTCTTCCTCGAAAACGCAGTCGCACACGCCCTGTATCATGCCGTTGGGCGAGATAAGCCCCTTGTAGCGCTCGCCGAGCCGGGTGTCGCTCATTTTTATCATGAACTTCATTTCGCGCCGCAGCTTGCCCGAACGCTTCATGCGGCGGTAGAGATCGCTTTTGAAGAAGTCGCGCACCTTGTCGATGTAAACG
Source organism: uncultured Ruminococcus sp. (assembly GCA_902776945.1). Taxonomy (GTDB): domain Bacteria; phylum Bacillota; class Clostridia; order Oscillospirales; family Ruminococcaceae; genus YE71. The sequence continues at coordinate 2,219 of CACYSH010000195.1, read as the reverse complement.
CCGCCCGCTTCCTTCGCGGTGAAACGCCCTGTCTCGGTCAGCCTTTTAAGCTCTGCGGCAGCGTCAAGCTCGGCGCGTGAGTAGTCGGCGTGCTGCATGAACAAATGCGTGCAGGTGCCGCGCTGCGCTCCCGTGAGCCGCGCTTCTTCGTCCTCCAGTCTGCCGAGCTGCGGAAAGAACGTGCTTTCGGGCGTTCCCTCGTCGCGGATACGCACCTCCTGAACAAGCTCGGTAACAGAGCGCTTCGCGGGGGAGCGCGTTTCGTCGTCGGAAAACTTAAACTCATAACGCCTGATAAGCTCCGCGACAGTATCGGGGTCGGGTCGGGTCGGCAGCTCTTCGGGCTGATCTTCTTCCTCCGCGCTTTCGGCTGATGTTATCGGCTCACCGATACCGTCACCCTCCGTGACTGTTTCAAGCTCCTCCGTTTCTATCACGGCGGGTTCGTCGTCGGCGGGCGATACGGCACGGAGACTTTCCTCCGCGTTTTCGATATTCACCCCGCCGAGAAACCTTCCGCGCATATCGGTAAGCAGCAGCGCACACATTATCCATTCAAGATCGCTGCGGCAGTCGGCGGCGATGTCGGGAGTTATCCCGCCCGCTTCGATAATCTCGGCGGCGCGTTTCTCTATTAATTCAGGGTCAATGGAAAGCGGTATGAACAGATGTTCCTTCGCCCTCGTCAGCGCGACATACAAAAGCCTTAGTTCCTCGCTGAGTTGTTCGCGCAGGATATGCCCCGCAAGCGCCGTATGCGCCAGCGTGCCTATTGTTGTGAGCTTTTCATGGCGCTTGTACTTTATCCCCGCGCCGTACTGCTCGCTTAAAAGCAGCGGCGAATAGATGTCGCGCTTGTTGAAGCGCTTGCCGAGCATCGTAAGGAACACGAACGGATATTCCAAGCCCTTCGAGCGGTGGAAGGTCTTGACGCTTATCGCGTCGGAGCCTGCCGTCACGGTAACAGCCTGGTCGAAATCCTTCTTAGCCGCCGCCACTCCGTCAAGATAGTGAAGAAAGCCCGATATACCGCCCGTTGCGTCGCGTTCGTACTCGGCGGCGTGGCGGGTAAGCAGCCGCAGATTGGCGCGGCGCTGTGCGGCGTTATCGGCGGAGCTTGCCGCCGCAAAAATATCGGTCTCCTCGTATATCCGCGCTATAAGCTCTTCAAGCGTGAAACTCAGTGCCAAAAAGCTCATCCGGTCAAGAAAGCTCTGTGCGGCGCGGCATTTTTCCGTAAGCACGGGGTCGGAAAGCTCGATGACCTCCGCGCCGCGCAGCTTGTCCTCTTCGGTCTTTGAAGCCGCCGAGATTATCTGCGCCAAGTGCTTGCGCTGACTGTCGCCGTCGCTGCCGAAGCAGTAAAGCCTTAACCGCGCAAGCTCGGCGGTAGAAAAGCTCATTATCGGCGAAAGCATTACGGAAGCCAAAGCGCTGTCGTTCATGCGGTTGTCAATGACCCTCATAAGATTTATCATTATGACGATCTCGCGTGAACCCATGTAGCCCTTAGCGCGTTCCGATTCGGCACGCAGCCCGACATAAGCAAGCGCGGCGGACATTCTGTCGCAGCCGCCGTTGTTGCGCGAAAGCACGCAGAAATCGGAGTTGCGGCAGCGCCTTAGTGTTCCGCCGTCCGAAACAGGCACGCCGTCGGCTAACATCTGCTTGATTTTCAGCGCTACGCCAAGCTCCTCCTCGCCAAAATTGACGTATCTGAGCGGGGTAACGCCGCCGTCCTCGCTGTCCTCTTCCTCCTCGACGCTGCCGGGGGCGGGATTTATCAGCAGCGTTACGGGCGGGTCTTCGCCGATATATTTAGCGCCGCAGCGCAGACGTTCGCCCTCGTCGTAATCCACGTCGCCGAAGTCCTTTGACATCAGCCGCACGAAAAGCATATTGACGAAATCAAGTATATTCTTCCTGCTGCGGAAATTTTTAGTAAGCCGTATCTCGCGCAAGCCCTCAATCTCGGGGCGGCGGGCGTTTATTATCGCCTCGCGGAAAAGCACGGGGTTAGCCTGTCTGAACTTATATATCGACTGTTTTGCGTCGCCGACGGCAAAAACGTTTTTCCCCAGCACTGAGAGATCGTCGGTATCGGAAACGGCGCGGAATATCTGCTCTTCAAGATTATTAACGTCCTGATATTCGTCTATCAGCATAACGCGGAAGGTGCGCTGTGAGCGTATCGTGCGGGCAAGCTCGGTACGCTGCGG
>CACYSH010000194.1 GCA_902776945.1 uncultured Ruminococcus sp. | reverse complement strand
TGTTACAGAGTATGTTGTGCTTACGCTCTCCGTTTCCACATGGGTTGAATCATTCGCACATACTCTTATTGCGGTACAGATCTTGTTGTCAGCTGACCAAGTGTAGATCGCAGCGTTCCAGTTGTGACCCTTTGCGAGAATCTCCTCGTTGTAAGTATCGCCGCATTTTTCGCAGGTGTAAACATTCTCTCCTGTTTCGGTGCAGGCAGGCTCGGTTGTCGTCACGGTGTAATTGTGACCTGTTGCCTTTATTACTGTGCTTTCCTGAGTTATCTCATCGGTGCAGGCACTGTCGGAGTAATACTTATTGCAGTCAGGGCAGTACCAGTAAGCGATGTTGCCGTCCTCAGTGCAGGTGGCTTCCTTAGCTTCAACTGCAACAGCGTGATGCTTCGCCTTGAATCGTATGCTTACCCTCGTAGCGCCGCTTTCCTTTGCGTTCGTCCAGTCAGATTCCTTTGTCCACTTGTAAAGCTCGATCTTCACTCTGTCCTGATATACATAATTTCTGTACCAAACCTGACATCTGTAATCATGAGTACCCCATGAACCGTCGCAGGTCTCACCCGACTTGCAGTAAACACGCTGTCCACCCGACCATGCAAGCAAATAGAATGGGTGACCGTTATCATCATAAGTACCAACAACATGAATGTATTCGTTTGGAAGTGATATTTCATCATAATGAGCAAATCTCGATGTCTGCTCATAATTTCCCTCGGTAGTCATTCCGGCACCGGGAATGCACCAGTGATAATAGAAATCTCTTACCAGTACCCTGGAATCAGATGTCGGAAGAGGAGATTCGGTAGTGTACTGACTGCCGGAATTCTGCCATTCATTCTTAACTACCGCACCTTTAGTCCAACCGGCTCCGGGAGAGTCTTTCTGAGTCTTTTCGAAATAGTTTTTGTATTCTATGTCGTACTCATCCGCGGTCACTTCTTTAGGGATAGCATCGCAGTAGTAATAACCGTCGTCTTTCAGCACGGGCGCAGGAACAATATCAGCCTTATAACTGTCATGACATCTGGAGCATTCATACATAGTGTAGCCGTCATCGGTCAAAGTCGGAGCAACAACCGTGGTTTTATAATCATGTCCCAGCTTGGCGATAGTTTCGGTATAGGTACTTCCGCAGGAACAGGTATATTTGCGTGTTCCCGCTTCCGTGCAGGTCGCCTGCTTAGTAACGGTACCGGTGTAATTGTGTATATGATCAATGAAAATATCATTTCCATTTACAACGTTAAACGGATTGAATGAATGTGAATGATAAATACTAAAATAATTTGATACATATGCCTCACTGCAAAGATTAAAATGCAGATGAAGTCCGGTCGCCATTCCGGCAGCTCCCATCATGCCAAGATACTGCCCTTGTGAAACATGAGTTCCTTCTTTCAATTCGGACGGAAGTGAACTTCCTTTCATATGACCGTATTCAGCCCATGTCCCGTCATCATGGTGTATTATGTAGCCATTGCCCATACCATAATTACAGAAACAGCCGTCATAGCTGCCGTAATTCGGATTGCATATCTTTCTGCTTGTACAGTTTCCGACACTGCTATTAAGTCCGCCATAGTTATTGCAGCCTGTTAATTTTCGCCAAATAGTACCTGATTTGGTAGCGATGATTTCGCGGTCAGCACCATTCCATGAAGTAATATCAATTCCATAGTGAGAGGTACTCCAATAAGTTGAAATAGAATCGGAACCAACTACGGGCCATACATACCCATGAGTTCCCTGTGCGCTTGCGTTAATGGTTAAAGAAGGAAAATACATTACCATACTGCAAATCATCAACAGCGCCGTAAACGTACTAAACAATCGTTTTTTCATAAAATCACCCTCCTAAATAAATTATCTTTAAAAGAGAAAAGTCTACAATTTGATTATACCATAATGCGAGATATATGTCAATAATAACGATGTTTAATTATGCTTATTAACATAAAAATAGGCATTTTCAACAAATCATAGCTTTATTTATTGTACACATCGTTCCTGAATTGCCCCTGCTTTGCGGTTTTGTGATGTGCAATTTATTCCGACGTTTACTTATATTCTTTTAGTTCCTGCCTTTGTCGATACCGAGATTATCATTTATATCCGAAAGTTCAATATGTTATCTATTCGGGTTCGGGCAAGAAACCCGACATTATTTCATTGAGCAAGGACTTTTTCAGGAGCAACCCCGATATAGAGCTTAAAGTCCACGTTCTGAGCGAGGAAAACACCACAACGCTTTCGGGACAGTACATCGGATACTGCAAGGTCTTTGACGAACAGCGCAGGCTGCACGCTGACGGAGTGACAGCCGCAAAAGAAACTTACCGTATCTGTATCGAAAAAGGTTGCCCGGCAGATTATAGGAGAACCCACGAAAAGGAGGTAATCAGTATGATGCAAGAATTATTTGATTAAGAGACTCTGCGCAGACAGCTTGATGCTGCAAGAAGCAGACGGGATTTTGAGCAAGGCAGGATTACTGTTGCTAAAAATCTTATTCTGTTGGGCAATATGTCTCCCGAAGATATTGCCAAAGTATCTGACCTAACAATTGAAAAGGTCAAGGAGCTTTCCACTCAGATGTCCGCCGCCCATTCATAAACACACCTAACGAAGCATATTCCACGCCATGCACATAACGTTATCAAATTTCACCAAAGGCAGCCTGCATGATCTGTGCAGACTGCCTTTGTTATGTCAAAAAACTATATAAAGGGTATCTCTAAAAACCTATCTTTTTGCAGTTTTATCTCTAAAAACCTATCTTTTTGCAGTTTTCATACTTGAAAAAGCACGCAAATACGTTATTATAATTTGAAAATCAGGGGTTTTTAGAGATTCCCTAAAGTCAACCCGCCGCGCAAGTGTAAGCGTTACATTTTGGAATATTTGTATATATACGAACAAAAGTTCCCTATTGACCTTTGTGGAAAAATGTGATATAATTGTGTATATAGCAGAACGATATATTTAAAGAAATATGAATGAAATCAATAATATTTTACGGCGGAAAAGGGGCTATGCCGACACAACATCAGGAACGCATGAAAAAGGCGTTCAAAAAATCTTAATAACAGGAGGAAAAAGAGTACATGAAAAACAGCAGAAAAAAGCTCGCCGGAATGGTTCTTTCATTGCTGGTGGCGCTGAATGCAGCAGGAACGTTTTCTGTCGGGGCAAGCGCTCTCGAAGACGCGCAGCAGCCTAAGAAAGAAACCGGCAGCACCGAAAAATCGGGAGCGGCGACGAGAACGATCATGCTATTTATGGTCGGCTCCAATCTTGAATCGGATTATGGCTGCGCAACAGACGATCTGATCGAATGTATGGAAGCAGAATACGACGAAAACGTAAATATCATAGCCGTGACAGGCGGCTCGCCGGAATGGCATACCGAAGCGGAATACCTTGACGGCGCCGAAGCGATAGACCCGATGCTTAATCAGATATGGAAAGTCGAGGGAAAAAAGGACGGAGAGGAACACGGAAAGATGACCCTGCTTGAACCCGGCGGACTTCCGGGATTCGAGGACGCCCTTATCAGTCAGCCCGCAGCTCTGACCGGATTTATCGATTACTGCTACGATAACTACAAGACCGATTACTACGACATCGTATTTTGGAATCACGGCGGCGGTCCTGCCGGCGCATTCGGCTATGATGATCGTTTTAATGTATCAGACACTTACCTTGATACGGCTGACCTGATAAAAGGCTTAAGCGGTACGCAGTTGATAAGCGACGGTCAGAAGTTCGAAATTCTTGACTTTGACGCCTGCCTTATGTCAAGCGTTGAGATCGTTACGGCATTATACGATTACGCAGATAATTTAGTGCTGTCAAGCAATCTTGAAAACGGAACAGGTCAATATTACACTCCAGTTCTTGAAGCTCTCCGCGAAGCCCCTTCGATGAGCGGTTTTGAACTCGGAAAGCATTTCGCCGACAACTTTGTAAACTTTGATGAAGAGAATTACGGCAGTTATGCCACGACTACGCTGGCTGTCATCAATACCGATAATTACAAAAAGCGCCTTGCCGGCAAGCTCGAAAGATTTGACGATATTCTTATAAGCGAAGCAAAAAACCCCGGAAATAACGGAGAACTGAACTTCTATGACGAGCTTCAGTCGCTGGGCAGTATAATAGAATTTGACGACGAGAGCCTGTTTGACCTGGGCGGTCTTGCGGGAGCTTTCAGCACGCCCAACGCCGAAAGCACCAATACCACCAACGAGGATTATATTGCGCGTCAGAACGCATATACCGAAATCGCAAAGGAGATACTTACCGTTCTTAACGATCAGGACGGCAGCGGTGACGACGTTATATATTCCCGCCATTCGGCAGATTATGTAAGAAAATTCTCCGATTACAATTACAGCCTCAGAGGTCTTGACGGCGATTTTCTTGAAACCGACGGCAACAGCTATGTAAGCGTATCCCCCACGGGACTGAGCCTTTATTTCGGACGCACTTACGGTACTCCGGAGCTGAGTTACACAGCAAATTATTTGTATTTTATGAATGCTGCAATAAATGCCGCCGAAAACCCCGACGTTAAGACCCGTATACAAAAGCGGCTCAATGCGGTGGCATATTACAAGCTGATAAGCGTGATCGGGTGCGCCGTTTCGACGCTGAAAAGCGAGGGCGTTGAAACGATCGATCTTGAAACGGTAAAGGCATATCTGAACACGCAGGACGAAGGCTGGGATTATGACGTAAAAACAATGCTAAAATATCTCGAACATACAGGCGAGTTCGACGGTGAGGAGGAAGGCTATGCATATGTTTCCGAACTTATCGCCCAGCAGCAGAAGGATCACCCGGCGCCTGATGACATTACCTGTAAAAAGGTAATGATGGAAGGCGAATTATCGTATTATTATGTAAATTTCAAAAACTGCTTTGCAAAAGCATTCAACGCGTTAAGCTCCAGCTTAAATATGCTGCTTGACGACACTTATGAAAAAGACCCCGATCTTAAGCAGGAGCTCCAGACAATAGTTGACGATTTCTACGAAGAACACGTTGAGCTTGACAAGCTGTTCCCCAACGGATTATGGGTAAACCTGTGTACCGAAGAAGGCATGGCTGATCTAAGCAGCGGAGCAACTGAATTCAATAAAAACAGCCTTCTGAAGTATAAGAATTTTTACGCAAACGATTCTTACATCTGCATACTGATCGAGCAGGATCCTGTCGCCATGACGCTTGCCGATAACACCGGCAGACAGCATATCATCAATCCGTCTTACTACGATGATACGCACACGACCGGCTTTGTTCCGATAATAATAAAAGTAAACGGAAAATACAAGAGAGGAACATTGGAGTTTGCCTCCGGTAAAGCCGGAAACAAACCGGAAATCTGTTCATTGTGTATTTATGACGACAAAGAGCTTCGCTATTTCATTTCTGATTTTACCTCCGATGAATGGGAAGGCGCTTCCTTTGCTCCCATTTCATTCGAAACAGACTACTATGGCTACGAGATACCCATACCGCTCAGCAGCTTTATAAATATCGACAATACAAAGGAGTTTTGGGGTCTTTCGTTCGGTACCGCGGATTATACGAAGATCACGAACAATCATGTAGAGAGCGATTATCATTTCCAGGATATTTACGGCGCCGATCATGATATGAAAGATCTTATTGACAAGGCAGACGAGGATGCCGGGCTTGGCAATGTAGAGTATTTTATCGAAGAGGCAGACGTGACCGTCGGGGACGCAGTTTATGACGGTAACGAGCAGAGACCTGAGGTGACAGTTACCTATGACGGGAAGGTGCTTACAGAGGGCGTTGATTACAAAGTGCTTTATGACGGCAGCATAGCTCCCGGAAACGCAAAATTACAGGTAGTAGGTCTCGGCGATTATTTCAGTATCATCACTGTTGACTATACTATAACCTGCCCGCATTTCTTCGAGGTCAAGAACACCACGCCCGCGACCTGCATCGAGAAAGGCTTTGCGGAATATGAGTGTCCTGTCTGCGGCGAAACAAAGACTGAAGAGCTTGAACCTCTCGGGCATGACTGGGGCGAATGGGTAGTGACCAAAGAGCCGACCGAGACCGAACAGGGCGAAAAGAAGCGCATTTGCTCGCGCTGCGGCGAGGAAGAAACGGAAGTATTGCCCGTTATTGAAGCTGTAAAGACAAATATTTCCGATACAAGGATCTACATTTCCGGCAAGCGGCTTGTTGAGGGCAAAGATTACGAGCTTTCTTACGAAAACGCAGTAGACCCCGGAAAGGCAGCGGTCAATATCACAGGTATCGGAAAATTCTGCGGAACCGTAACAGGCAAATATTATGTTACTCCCGCAAAGGTCGAGCTGAACAATGTAACATCTGACACCAAAGGAACTCTTGATATAAGCTGGACAAATGACGGCACGGCGGACGGCTATGAAATACTCCTGTATTCATCAAAAAGCAGAGGATTCACAAACACTATCACAAGATTCAAGGCAAACGGTGACGAATCCTCAATGAAGATAGCTAACCTGAGAGCCGGAAGCCGCTGCACCGTTTTCATAAGAGCGTACAAGAACATAGACGGAAAGCCTGTTTACAGCAAGTTCACGGCTTCGCATTCCGTAACGATCAAGGGCTATAATTTCGGATTTAATTGGGACTACATTTTCGGCTGGTCACTCTTCCACAGAAGTCCCTTTGGTTGGTTCTGATCGCGCTTTTTATTCTTAGAACTATAAATGAGCAATGCCGTCAATTTGCACAAAACTTGACTATCGCAAGGCTTGTAGGGCGGCTGCGGCATCAACTTGTTGATGCAAACTTGTTGGCATTAACTTTGTTAATGCAGCCATTGCCCCCGCCGCCCTCATTAAAAGGCTTTATCTAACAATAGTTATCTATGCAATTTAACCAAAGACGCTCATTTATAGTTTGTATTATAATAATGGTGTCCGTCCCGTTTTAAATCTTGAATTTTAAATCTCAATTTAATTGATAAATTAAGGATAACCACATGATTTTTCCCGCCCCGCCGCGTTCTGCACGGCGCAGCTTTCATAAACAGGCGCAAGCCGTGACCGCAGGAACACCCGAAAGCAAGTAATGATTTTTGTACGTCATGTGTCTTCTTGCGCATCATGTACATTACATTCGGAAGCTCATACAAAAAAGTGCGTAAAACAGCCGTTTTGCGCACTTTTTTATTATTCTGTATAAATGAGCATTTCAAGGCGGAGCGTACAAAACGCGGTTCTGCTCCGGTCGGGAACTGCCAGCCCGGCGCTTTCGGCTTTTGTGCATTCTGATATAATAATTTGCTTTCGGGTAATATATTTCAGGATATTTGTATATAGAGTAATATGGGCTGACTATTGACCTTTGCAGAAAAATATGATATAATTGTGTATACAGCAGAACGATACGTTTAAAGAAATGTGAACGAAGTCGATGATATTTTTCGGCGGAAAGGGGGCTATACGATATAACATCGGGAACGCATAAAAAGACGTTCAAAAAATTTTAATACGGGAGGAAAAGGACTCATGAAGAACAGCAAAAAAAAGATCGCAAGTATGGTTCTTTCGCTGCTTATGGCGCTGAATGCGACAGGAACGCTTTCCGTCGGTGCGAGCGCTCTTGAAGACGCGCAGTTAAAGAAAGAATCGGGCAACGACGAAAAATCAGGGGACACGACAAGAACGGTCATGCTCTTTCTTGTCGGTGCCGATCTTGAAGTTGAAGGCGCTTGTGCGACAAACAAACTCATTCAGGTAATGGAGGCGGAATATGACGAGAACGTAAATGTTATCGCCGTGACGGGCGGCTCGCCTGTATGGCACGCCGAAGCGGAATACCTTGAAGGAGCCGAAGCAATAGAACCTATGCTGAATCAGGTATGGAAGGTCGAGGGCAAAAAGGAAGGCGAAAAACACGGAAAAATGACCCTGATTGAGCCGGAGGGTCTTCCGGGATTCGAGGATACCCTCATCAGTCAGCCCGAGGCTCTGACTGCGTTCATAGATTATTGCTATGACAATTACAAGTCCGATCTCTATGACATCATAATGATGGATCACGGCGGCGGGCCTGCCGGAGGTTACGGTATTGATATTCGTTATACGGGCATAGACAACTATTTTGATATTGTCGATCTGATGAAAGGCTTCGGCGATTCGGAGCTGATAAACGACGGACAGAAGTTTGAGGTACTCGACTTCGATGCCTGCCTTATGTCAAACGTTGAAATAGTTACCGCGTTATATGATTTCGCGGATAATCTGGTGCTGTCGAGCGACGTTGAATATTCGCCGGGTCAGTATCTTACCCCCGTTTTCAACGACATTCGCGAAAACCCCTCAATGAACGGCTTTGAGATCGGAAAGAGCATAGTTGATTCAATGGTCGAGTATGACAAAAATTTTTATGGTGAAAACAGTATTGTCAAGGCAACGCTGTCGGTGATCGATACCGATAATTACAAAAAGCGCCTTGCTGACAAGCTCGAAAGATTTGATGATATTCTCATAAGCGAAGCCAAAAACGCCGGAGAGAACGGAGAAATTAATTTCTACGACGAATTTATGTCGCTGTACAACACGATAGAGTTCAGCGACAGCAATCTGTTTGACCTGGGCGGACTTGTGGGATCGTTCAGCGCCCCGAACGTCGAGGCTGACAATACCTCCGATAAAGACTATGAGGCGCGTCAGAACGAATATACCACAGTCGCAAAGGAGATATTAAGCGTTCTGAACGATCAGGACGGCAGCGGCGACGACGTTCTCTATTCCGGCTGTTCGGAAAGCTATATAAGAAAATATTATGCTTACAACTGCGGCGTGAGAGGTATTGACGGCGAGCTGACAGAGACTGACGATGCCGGCTATATGAGCGTATCTCCCACCGGTCTCAGCATTTATTACGGTTTTACCAAAGGCGTTCCCACGATTTATTATGATACGCTGAACTATATGGCTCAGATGTACGGCGCTATACTGAACACTGATGACAGCGCCACCCGGACTCATATGCTAAAGCGGCTTAATGCGGTGATGTATTACAAGCTGATAAGCATGATCGGCTGCGCCGTTTCGACGCTGAAAAGCGAAGGCGTTGAAACGATCGACCTTGAAACGGTAAAGGCGTATCTGAACGCGCAGGATCAAAGATGGGATTACGACATAGACTACTATCTGCTTTATTTACTTAAAATGACAGGCGAATTCGGCAGCAACGAGGAAGCCTATGAGTATATTTCCAAACTTATCGACCAGCAGCAGAAGGATTACGCAGCGCCCGAAGACATTTCCGCCAAAAAGGTAATATTAAGCGACGGTTCATCGTATTATTACCGTGTGGATTTCAAAAATTGCTTTGCAAAGGCGTTCAAAACGCTGACTTCCAGCATATATATGCAGATCAAGGATCCTTTTACCAGTGACTTCCAGAATATTACCGATAACTATTACCAGAAGCACATGGATCTTGAAGAACTGTTCCCCGGCGGAATATGGATAACGATGTACGCCGACGAGGGCTATGTTGATCTGGGCAGCGCAATAAAGGACTTTGATCCGGGCAGCATTCAGAGCGTCAAGAAATTTTACCAGCAGGATTCTTTTGCCTGCACGCTGAAGGAGCAGAAGCCTTACGCCCTGGCGCTGACCGACAGCTCCGGCAAGCAGCACGTTATCAGCGAAGTATTTAACGACGATACAAACAGACTCGGATATGTTCCGGTAATTATTAAGCTCAGTAACGGAGTATACAAGAACGCGGCGCTTAATTTTGAAGCCAACGAAGCTGAAGACGGTCTGGTCTTTACTTCGGTGTCTGTTCTTAACGATCAGGACGTTTTCTATTATTCCTACGATTTTGACGACGAGATTTGGGAAGGCGCTTCTTTTGCTCCCTATACAAACCTGAAGAACACCAAAGGTAATATGCAGCCCGTGCCGCTCGACAGCTTTACAAAGATAGACAACACCAAGGAACGCTGGGGGCTTTCGCTTGATCTTGCGGACTATTCGGAGATCTCGGATAATAATTTTGAGCTTATCTATGACTATGAGGATATTTACGGCGTTAAGCATTCTCTGAATGATGTGATAGCCGAAGCAGACGAAAAAGCCGCAAACGGCGATGTGGTTTATTCGATCGACGACGCAGAAGTGACCGTCGGAGAAGCCGTTTATGACGGAACAGAGCAGAAGCCCAAGGTAACAGTTACCCTTGACGGCAAGGAACTTAAAGAGGGCGTTGATTACAATCTGTTTTACGACGGCAGCACCGGTCCCGGCACTGCGATGATAGAAGTGATCGGTATCGGCGACTATGAGGGTTATACCTTTGCCGAGTACGACATAATCTGCCCGCATTTCTTCGAGCTTAAAAACACCGTACCCGCGACCTGCACAGAAAAAGGCTATGCGGAATATGAGTGCCCCGTCTGCGGCGAAACCAAGACCGAAGAGATCGAGCCGCTCGGACACGACTGGAGCGAATGGGTAGTGACCAAGGAGCCTACCGAGACCGAGCAGGGCGAAAAGAAGCGCGTTTGCTCACGCTGCGGCGAGGAAGAAACGGAAATCCTTCCCGCTATTGAATCAAAGACCGATATTGCAGATACAAGGATCTACATTTCCGATTACAAGCAGCCCTACACAGGCGACACCGTAAAGCCCAAAGTAGTAGTATTCTATCGCGGCAAGCGGCTTGTTGAGGGCAAAGATTACGAGCTTTCTTACGAAAACGCAGTAGACCCC
>CACYSH010000193.1 GCA_902776945.1 uncultured Ruminococcus sp. | reverse complement strand
TTTCCCCCACAAACTGAGCGGTTCAAGCAATCGAACCGGAGAAAGAAAATTGAACGGTTCAAAAATAAAATCGGCAATTTCAAGAAAATGTGACAAAAACAAGCGAAGTGAGTGATTCCGAAAAATTGAGCGGAAACAAGCAAATTGCCGATTTTATATTTGCGAAAGAGCGCAGCGATTTTCGCAAATCGAAAGCGCGAAGGTTCCGAAATAGCGGCGGCGGGGAAGAATTGCGCAATCAGGCGGCAGTTTTGTTCGGATACATATTGTAGGGGCGCGCATTGCGCGTCCGTGTGACCCAAAAATCAACATGATTTGCAAGGCAAGTCCCCGCCCTATAAATCGTGAAACAGTCGTGTTAATCGAACGGGCGGGGCAATTCACGGGCGAGCAATGCTCGCCCATACATTATAACCAACATGGAAAATGCGCCGGACAAGCGGTCGGGGCAAGCCCCGACCCTACAATAATTGCGTTTACAATAATATCAAGGAGTAAGGAAAAGTGCTAAAGGAAAAAGAAAAAGAAAAAAAGAAAAAAAGCAAATCGACCAAAGGAACGAGCAATTTCAGGCTCATAAGCGCGAGCTTTTTCCTGCTGATAATGGCAGGCTCGCTGCTGCTCATGCTGCCGATCTCCTCGCACGAGGGGAAAGTAACGCCGTTCATTGACTGCCTTTTCACGGCGGTCTCCGCGACCTGCGTTACAGGGCTTGTCGTCCGCGACACCGCCACATACTGGTCGGGCTTCGGGCAGGCGGTCATCCTCACGCTTATCCAGATAGGCGGCATGGGCGTAATAACCATTGGTCTTGCGATAATGAAGGTCTCGGGGAAAAAGATAGGGCTTTCGCAGCGCACTACCATGATGGACTCTATCTCCGCGCCGCAAATGGGCGGCATCGTGCGGCTTACGGGTTTTATCCTGAAAATGTCGGCGCTTATCGAGCTTATCGGCGCTCTGCTGCTCATGCCCGTGTTCTGCTCGGACTTCGGCTTTCCGAAAGGGCTGTGGTACTCGGTATGGCATTCGATCTCGGCATTCTGCAACGCGGGCTTTGACCTCATGGGCGTAAGGGAGCCGTTTTCGTCGCTCTGCACATACAGCGCGAACATCTATCTTAACATGATCATAATGCTGCTGATAATCGTCGGAGGTATCGGCTTTCTCGTGTGGGAAGACATCGGCAAGAATAAGTTACACCTGAAAAAATACACTCTGCAAAGCAAAGTTGTACTGCTGACCTCGCTTGTGCTTATTATCCTGCCCGCCGTTTACTTTTTCTTTGTTGAATACGCGGCTCTGCCGGCGGGCGAACGGTGCATAAGCTCGCTTTTCCAGTCGGTAACGGCGAGGACGGCGGGATTCAACACGCAGGATCTGGCGGAAATGGACGAATCGGGTACAATGATAATGATCATCCTGATGCTGATAGGCGGTTCGCCCGGATCGACGGCGGGCGGCATGAAAACGGCGGTATTCGCGGTGCTTTTCCTCTCGGCGATAACAGTTTTCAGCCGCAGAAACGATGTAGAATGCTTCGGCAGGCGGCTCCCCGAGGAATCGGCGAGGAACGCAGGCGCGGTGCTGTTCATGTATCTTGCGCTGTTCCTGACAAGCGGCGTGATAATCAGCCGCACGGAGGGCTTGCCGCTGCTGACCTGTCTTTTTGAGACCGGTTCGGCGATCGGCACGGCGGGGCTGACGCTCGGGATAACAACGAGCCTTTCGACGCTTTCGCGGGTGATACTGATGCTGCTGATGTTCTTCGGGCGCGTGGGCGGACTTACGCTTATCTATGCGGCGGTAGGCTCTTCGGAGGGAACGAAATCCAAGCTGCCTATGGAGAAGATTTCGGTGGGTTAAGCATCGCAAAGGCGTGGCAGAATTGCTCCCGCCCGTAAATGAACGGTTTTTAAAGATGATTTTCGTCAATTTTTTCTTAAGCTGTGGATAGTGATTATACAAAAGGAAGTGATACAATGTCTGTTCCGAATGAAAAAAAGAAATACACGGCGGAGGAATTTTACAAGCTGATACCCGAAACGAATCTCAAAGTCGAGCTTATCGACGGCAAGATAGTGTCGGATTACCCGCTTGAAGACCTGATAAGCGGCAATACCGAGAAAATGCTTGCGGGAACGACGGCGGTGCATCAAACG
Source organism: uncultured Ruminococcus sp. (assembly GCA_902776945.1). GTDB lineage: Bacteria > Bacillota > Clostridia > Oscillospirales > Ruminococcaceae > YE71. The sequence goes on along the minus strand of CACYSH010000193.1, from coordinate 2,414 downwards.
ATAGTCGGCAGGCTGTTTTCGAGGTTTGACAACTTCATTTTGCAGAATAAGGGCGGCTGCCGGACTTTTATTTCGCCGTTTGATGTAAAGATCGACGAGGAAAACACCGTCCGTCCCGACGTTATGATAATCTGCGATCAGTCAAAGATAACCGATAAAAAAGCGTTCGGCGCACCCGATCTTGTTGTTGAGGTCACGTCATCAAACCGCTCGGACGATTACCACCGAAAGCTCAGACTGTACAAAATGAACGGTGTCCGCGAATATTGGATAGTTGACCCCTCAGAAGAGCGAACGATAGTTTACCTGTTCGGCGAGACCGACCATATCGTTTTTTATGATTTCGACAAGCCGATTCCCGTCGGGATATGGGACGGCAGGCTTGAAATAACTATCGCGGAGCTTATCGGCGGATAACGCCGTTAATCATCAAAAGGAAGTGACACTATGGCAATTATACTCACATCTGTTCCAACCTCACTCTTATATCCGCACATAAATCAAACTATAAATGAGCGCTTTTCAGCAAACTGCATAAATAATCATTGTTAGATAAAGTCCATACATCGGGGCGGCGGGGGCAAGCCCCACGGAAATCAATTTTCAAAAATCGCATAACGATATTTGTGAATTTTGTAGGGGCGCTTGCATGAACAAGTTCATGCCCGTGAGCGCCCGCAAACAGCGCCTTTTGACCAAAAAAATGGGCGCACACATAGGTGCGCCCCTACAAGACTACCAACATATGGAGCAAAATTGATTTCCGTGGGCAAGCCCCCGCCCTACAAGCCTCGTGATATTCTTAATTTGTGCAAATTGACGACATTGCTCATTTATAGTAATTATACATCTTATATACATCAGGAGGAAATAAAATGGCTGAATTAAATTACCCTTCACTCGCTTCAATGCCCGTCGGCTCGGCGCTTACCCGCCCGCTGCTGATACGCGGCATTGAACAGGAGACCGCAAAAAACAACAAGCCTTACGTCAGGTTCACCGTTATGGACGGCTTTTCCATTATCGAGGGCGTGAAAATGTTCAATACGTCAACCGCCGATATTGAAGCGCTCGGAATCGGCGTGAACAGCATAGTTGACGCAGATATTTCCGCCGACGAATTTAACAGCCGCAAGACGTATCAGTTCACGGGGATAAGACCCGCCGCCGATACAGAGCTTAAACTGACGGATTTTATCAGGCACCCCCCCGTCGAACCGGAGGTCATGTTCGATGAGATCACGGAGCTGCTTAAATCCGCCGTTTCCGAAAGCGCCGCAGGATTCACCCCCCTTTCCGAGCTGGCGCTTGATATTCTGAACGACAAGAAAGAGCGTTTCATGAAGTCAACGGCTTCGGTGACGATGCACCACAATATGCGCGGCGGACTTATCTACCACACCTACCGCATGATCAAATCGGCAGACGCGCTGTGCGGCATTTATACCGCGCTTGACCGCGAGCTGCTGCTTTCGGGCGTTGCGCTCCATGATATAGGCAAAATGTGGGAATACGACACCTCCCCCTACGGTGAATCGACTTTCACGACATCGGGAACGCTGCTCGGGCATATGTACATAGGCGCGTCGCTTATCAAGCAGTACACCGCGAAAAAGAATTACGACCCCGAAAAGGTCAAACTGCTGATACATCTGATACTCTCGCATCACGGCACGCGGGAATGGGGCGCGGTAACGCTGCCGTCTGTTCCGGAGGCTTTCATGCTGCACTACATCGACAACATTGACGCGAAGATATACGCCTGTGAGGACGTTTACGAAACTCTTGCCGACGGCACCATGACCGAGAAAAAGGTATTCGGGCTTGACACGAGGATTTACAAGCCCAAGCAGTCGGAATAAATACAGTTTTGAATAATCGGATCGCTTTTAATCACGGGCGCACACGGGCATGAACAAGTTTGCACAAACAAGGTCTGTGCCGCAGTGCGCCCCTGCAATTTGTATTGCATCGCCCGCAAAACCGCGATTTTGCGAGCGGAAAACATGACGGCATTGCTCATTTATAGTTTAAACAAAAGATCAAGGCGGGAGAACGTTCTCCCGCCTTTTGCTATACGGTCATTTCTTTTTCATTCCCGGCTTGTCAAAGCTCGGGTTGAACGCATAGAAATTCTTCGAATCCAGCATATCCTGAATTTTGCGAAGCCCTTCCCCGAAACGCTGATAATGCACTATCTCACGCTCGCGCAGGAACTTTATCGGGTCGCGCACATCGGGGTCGTCAACAAGCCGCAGGATATTGTCATAGGTCAGCCGCGCCTTCTGCTCGGCGGCTAAGTCCTCGTGCATATCGGCAAGCGGGTCGCCCGTTGACTGGAGATAATCCGCCGTGAAAGCGGGTCCCGATGCAGCCGCAGGATAAACGCCCGTCGTATGATCGACGAAATAAGC
>CACYSH010000192.1 GCA_902776945.1 uncultured Ruminococcus sp. | reverse complement strand
CTCCCGCCCGTTTCGCCCGAATAACCACTAAATCACCGTATTTTCAATGGTTTTAAGTTAGGTTAATGCAAATGGGGCAAGCCCCCGCCCTACAAGCCTTGCGATAGTCAAGTTTTGTGCAAATTGACGGCATTGCTCATTTATAGTATTATAGCATAATACAATGCACGGCAGGAGCCATTCGGCGCTCCTGCCGTTTTTGCAGCAAAAAGCGGCAGCCTGAAAAAGTTTCAGACCGCCGCAAGTTGGAAGTATTATGAAGAATTACGCTTTAGTGAATCTCAGCACATTCCATGAATGTGCGGGAAGGGAAGTCGCGTCACTCACGGCAAGCTCCGCCGGAACGACATTTTCGGGGGCGGCAAGTGAATTGACCGCCTTCATATCGTCGCAGTCAAGCACGGTATGCGATACGAGCTTCAAGCCCTCAAAGCCCGCCATGTCAAGCTCTGCGCTTTCGTCAAGCGAACGGTTCACGGCAAATACCGTCACGCCGCCGTCCTCGTTTTCGACCGCCGCCGCCGTAACGTAGGGGACGTTTTTCAGCCCGCCGCCGTCGTAGCAGCCGCAGTCAACGGCGGTGCTTATCGCCTTGCCTCTGCCGTAAGCGCAGGCGTGCATAAAGGGATAGAATATCGTTTGCAGCCAGCAGCCCTCGTCTTCGGTCATTATGGGCGCGATAACGTTGACCAGCTGCGCGAGACAGGCGATCTTCACGCGGTCGGCGTTGTTGATAAGCGTGATGAGCAGCGTGCCGACCACAAGCGCGTCCTCGAAGTTATAGATGTCTTCAAGCTGACGGGGCGCATAGCTCCAGCGCGGTATCTGCTTGTCCTGCTCGTTGCTGTGGAACCATACATTCCATTCGTCGAAGGAAAGATTTATCGTCTTTTCGCTCTTTTTCTCGGCTTTTATCTCGTCGCAGATAGCCGCAACGGTCTTGATAAACTCGTCCATGTTGACCGCCTGTGCGAGATAGCCCGGCGTGTCGTTGGTGGGATTGCCGTAGTAATTGTGCAGCGAGATATAGTCGATATGGTCATAGCATTCGCGGAGAACGGTGCGCTCCCATTCGCCGAAGGTAGGCATATTCTTGTGCGAGCTGCCGCAGGCGACAAGCTCTATCGAGGGATCCGTCCACTTCATGAGCTTTGCGGTCTCGCAGGCTTTGCGGGCGTATTCCTGCGCGGTGAGGTGGCATATCTGCCAGGGACCGTCCATTTCGTTTCCCAGGCACCACAGCTTGATGCCGAAAGGCTTTTCAAAGCCGTTTTCGCGGCGCTTGTTGGCGTAATAAGTATCGGTGTCGAGGTTGCAGTATTCGACGAGCTGACGGGCTTCGTCCGCGCCGCGTGTGCCGAGATTTACCGCCATCATGATGTCAGTATCGGCACGCTTCGCCCACTCCTGAAACTCGTCGATGCCGACCTGATTTGTCTCGACCGTCCCCCACGCGAGTTCGAGCTTTTTCGGGCGTTTGTCTTTGGATCCCGTGCCGTCCTCCCAGTTGTAGCCCGAGACAAAATTTCCGCCGGGATAGCGCACGATAGGCACGCCGAGCTTTTTCACCAAGTCCATAACGTCCTGACGGAATCCCATATCATCGGCGGTCTTGTGTCCCGGCTGATAGATACCGCCATAGACGGCTCTGCCGAGATGTTCGATAAACGAGCCGTAAAGGCGGTTATCTATCTGCGAGATAACTTTGCTTTTGTCAAGTGTGAGCTTTGCTTTCATTGTAACAACTCCTATGTTTTTTATGCTATAAATGAGCAATGTCGTCGATTTGCGTAAATTTGGAATATCACAAGGCTTGTAAGGCTTTATCTGATGATGATAATTTATGCAATTTGACCAAATGTTCTCATTTATAGTTAGATTATCAATGTAGGGCGGGGGGCTTGTGATAGTCTGGACTTGTGCATTTTACCCAAAAACGCTCATTTATAGTTTTATGTTTATTTTTTATCGTTGTTGTTGTGCGCGTGAGCCGAGATTTCGGATACAGTATCATTCACAATAACAATAACAATATCAATATCAGTATCATTTTCATTCTCAGTTACAGTATCATTATCAGCTAAGTTTGCCAAGCAAATTTAGCATTTGCTAAGTTTGCCAAACAATTTTAGCATTTGCTAAATGTACAAAAATGACATTTACTGTAATCATTTCAGCAGAAACGCTGCCGCGCCGTGTGCGGGAAGTTCGGCTGTAATGCTTTCGATAGCCTTGCTTTCCTCGCCCGACCAAAGCTCGCGGCTGTTCACGGGCTGATAAATTTCTATGTCCGTCAGCGGGATATTGACCTTTCGCGAAGTCTCGCCGAGATTGAACACCGCCGCGTACTGACCGCCCTCCGCGCAAACCGCCGTCCACAGCACAAGCTCACCTTCCGCGTCCTTTCGCCGCCATACCTGGTGCGCGTGGCGGGAGTTCTTGTTCATGCCGATTATGTCGGCATTCGTCAGCAGAGCGAGCGTCCTTGCGTCGAGCTTTGTCAGCTCGCCCCCGATGATGAGCGGCGAGCGGAAAATGCTCCAGAGTGTCATCATCGTGCGTTCCTCGTCGGGCGTGAAATTCGTGCGGTTGTCCGCGCCGTAATCCTGCCGTATCGCGCCGACGGGCAGCATATCCGCGTCGCTCCAATGCCCCGCGCCGTTGTGTATAGCCCACTTTTCGCAGCGCTCGAACATATTGTACAGCAGCCGCCATTCGTCCCAGAAATCGTCGGTGATGCGCCACATATTCGCCGTCTGCTTGTAAAGCTCCGACTTTTCGAGCAGGGCGGGACCCGGCGAAAGGCTTAAAATCATTTCTCTGCCGCAGCCGCGCAGGCTCTCGCTCAACATGATAAGCTCAGACTCCTCGTGCGGCAGTTCGCGGGCGATGTCGTCGCACTTGATAAAATCTGCGCCCCATTCGGCATAGAGCTTGAAAATGCTGTCGTAGTAAGCCTTAGCGCCGGGCTTTTCGGGGTCAACGCCGTACATATCGGTGTTCCACGCGCATATACTGTTCGTTTTGGCGATCTCGCGGGCGGTGTGTTCGGTGCCGAGCAGCGGCGTATTCGCGTGGACTGCTTTCCTCGATATGCCGCGCATGATATGTATGCCGAATTTCAGCCCGAGAGAATGCACATATTCCGCAAGCGGCGCAAAGCCCTTTCCGTCTGCCGACGAGGGGAATTTGTTCACGGCGGGTATCAGGCGGGAGTATTCGTCTAAGCAGACCTCCGTAAACGGCGAGTAGGCGTGGTTTGTTGCCGAAGGCTCATACCATTGTATATCGACGACGATATATTCCCAGCCGTACTGTTTCAGGTGCTTTGCCATATATTCGGCGTTTGCGCGGACGATGTTTTCGGTAACTCCCGCGCCGTAGCAGTCCCAGCTGTTCCAGCCCATAGGCGGCGTTTTGATATTTGCGCTCATTATGTATTCCTCCTTGTGGAAATGTCGAAACGGCTTTTCTATAATTCTAAACCATTTTTTGATTTTTTTCAATAGGCAATCCTGCAAAAATACTTACATATCCTGCAAATTTAGATGAAATGATGCTTGAAGGGCTTGACAATCGTTGCAGGATATGTTAATATACCGGAAAAGAGGTGGACTGTATGTATATCACGAACGTAGGCTTTAACCAATGGCACGACGCGGATTTTTTCATCGACCGTCCCGCAGGCTCGGGAGATCATCTTATGCTGCTGCTCAAAAGCGACGCACTTTTCGTCTTTGCGGGCGGCGAACGGCTCGTCAGCGAAGGCTCGGCGGTACTTTACCGCAAAGGCACGCCCCAGCTCTACCGCGCAAAGGGCAGCCGCTTCGGCAACGACTGGTTCCATTTTCTGCCCGACAACGCGGAGGACGAACGCCTGCTCGAAGCGCTCGATCTGCCGTTTGATACGCCCGTCAAGCCGGGTTCGATCTCGGAGCTTTCAATGCTTGTGGACATGATGTGCCGCGAGCATTATTCGACAGACATCTACCGCGCCGATTCGACCGACCTGCTGCTAAAGCTGTTTTTCTTTAAACTGAGCGAAAAGCTGCACCGCTCGGGCGGGGTCGGCGGCGGGACGAATTACGAGAAAATGTCGCTGCTGCGCTCGAAGATATACAACGACCCTGCGCTGGGCTGGAACATTGAAGGGCTTTCGCATGAGCTGGCAATGAGCCAGTCGTCGTTTCAGCACACCTACAAAAAGCTGTTCGGGGTAACGCCGATGAACGACGTTATTGCGGCGCGTATCGAGCGGGCGAAGTATCTGCTTTCATCGACGGGGCATACTATAAAGCAGATAGCGCATATGTGCGGGTATTCGTCGGATACGCATTTTGTAAGGCAGTTCGGCGAATGTACCGGAAAGCGCCCGTCGGAATACAGGGCGGAGTTTTTTAAATAGCGATGTCGTCAATTTGCGCAATGTTTGGTTTTTCGCACAGACGCGCAAAGCACGGAGGACACTTCACGGACACGCACAAAGCCGCGGTTTTACGACATTTTTGAATAGATTAAATGAGTGACAAACAGGCAGCAGCAAGCCCCCGCGCTGCAAGATTTCTACATAAATGGAGCTGATTTGATTTTACTGATTAATTCACACGGAAATCAATTTTCAAAAATCGCATAACGATATTTGTGAATTTTGTAGGGGCCGGAAATCAATTTTCAAAAATCGCATAACGATATTTGTGAATTTTGTAGGGGCGCTCCTGCGTGAGCGCCCGCAAACTGCGCCTTTTGACCCATAAAAAGGGGCGCACACATAGGTGCGCCCCTACAAGACTACCAACATATGGAGCAAAATTGATTTCCGTGATTAATTCATGAATAATCTTGACAAATACAAAAAAATGTGTTATTATATTAATATAATACTAACTTCTGAAATGGTATAGTCTTATCGGGTCTGTAAAGGGGCATAGGAGCATGAACGTTTTTATGAAGCTGGCGGCGGAAGAGGCTTTCGCGGGTATACGCGCCGGACACGGCGGTCCCTTCGGCTGCGTGATAGTAAAAAACGGCGAGGTCGTCGGGCGCGGACATAACGAGGTTCTAAAGAACCAAGACGCTACCTGTCACGGCGAAATAATGGCGATACGCGCCGCCTGCCGCACGCTCGGCACATACGATCTCGGCGGCTGCGAGCTTTATACTACTGCCGAACCTTGCCCCATGTGCGCGGGAGCTGTACAATGGGCGAACATCGACAAGGTGTACTACGGCTGCCGCGTTTCGGATACGGACAGGATAGGCTTCCGCGATCAGGCGTTTTACGATGAAAAGGAAAAAGCCTTCGAGGAGCTTGACCGCGAGGAATGCCTTGAGATTTTCGACGAGTATTCCGCCATGCAGGATAAGATTGTCTACTGATTTAGGAGAAAAAAGCGCGTTGTTCGCCCAGCCGATGATACTTGTATTTCGGCGGCTGAATATATAGATAAAAAAAGAGATGCGCTGTTACTGTAAGATATTGTAAAGGAGAATCGACTATGGATAAGAAATCCGATCTGAGAATGTTTTCACTTGCGGCTGCGGGATTGCTTGCTTTCAGCGGACTGACTTCCTGCGGCAATGAGGCTGCCGCGCCGTCGGCAAGCTCGTCTAATGAAGAAACGAGCGCTGCGACCGAAGCCGACATCGGAACGGCTGAAAAATCCGCTTTGTCGTCGGAGCTTGTAATGCCCGAATCGCCTGCTGCTCACATAAAGGTCGGGCTTATCTGCCTGCATGACGAAAGCTCGACATACGATCTGAACTTCATCAGTTCTCTTGAACAGGCAAGAAAAACTCTCGGGCTTACAAAGGATCAGATCGTTGTTAAAACGAATGTTCCCGAGGACGAAGAGTGCCGTAAGGTCGCGGAAGACCTCGCCAACGACGGCTGCAATATCGTGTTTGCCGATTCGTTCGGTCACGAAACATATATGCTGGAGGCGGCTGAGGAATACCCCGATGTGCAGTTCTGCCACGCTACCGGAACAAGGGCGCACACCGAAAACAGGGATAATTTCCACAATGCCTTTGCTTCGATCTATGAAGGCAAATACCTTGTCGGCGTGGCGGCTGGCATGAAGATAAACGAGATGATACAGTCGGGCGAGATCACTCCCGATCAGGCGGTAATGGGCTACATCGGCGCTTACACCTACGCGGAGGTCATTTCGGGCTATACCGCCTTCTATCTGGGCGCTAAATCGGTATGCCCCAGCGTTACGATGAAGGTAACGTTCACAGGCTCGTGGTACGATATAGACGCAGAGAAGGCTGCCGCCGATCAGCTTATCGCCGACGGCTGTGTGCTTATCTCGCAGCACGCGGATTCAATGGGCGCTCCCACCGCCTGCGAAGAAGCAGGCGTGCCAAACGTATCTTCTAACATTTCCACAAAGGACGACTGCCCGAATACATTTATTGTAAGCTCACGCATCAACTGGACACCTTATTATGAATACATGATAAACAGCGTTATTCACGGCGACCCGCTCGAATCTGACTGGGTAGGCTCTGTATACACCGATTCCGTACAGCTTACGGCTATCAATACCAATGTTGCCGCCTTCGGCACAAAGGACGCTCTCGACGAGGTAAGAGGACAATTGAAGGAAGGCTCGCTGCATATATTTGATACCTCGAAATTTACGGTTGACGGCAAAACTCTTGATACCTATATGGCGGACGTTGATACCGACCCCGATTATACGCCCGATACGGAAGTTATCAAGGACGGATATTTCCATGAGTCGGAAAACCGCAGCGCTCCGTATTTTGATCTGCGCATAGACGGTATTACCCTGCTCAACGAAAAGTATTGATAGCTATAAATCGCGATCACAAACCCGCAAAAAGCGCAAAGCAGCGGCATATCAAAAGTCTTAGGAAGGGTCTTTCCCCGGAGACTGAGCGGTTCAGGTATTAAATCGGAGAAAGAAAAATTGAACGGCTCAAAATTAAAATCGGCAATTCCAAAAAAATCTAACAAAAACGCACGATCTGATGAATCAGCAGAACGTGGCGGAAACAAATGAATTGCCGATTGTCTGACGGACATTCACAATATTTTTGCGAATGTCCGTCCGTATTTAAAAGTTAATTAAAGGCACAATTTATATTTTTTCGGAGGAATTATTATGAAAAAAACTTTAGCATTTTTAGCAGCCGTGATCCTTACAGTATCCATGCTGCCCGGCTGCGGAGACAAGCAGTCGAATGGAAACAACTCGTCGGGCGACGCAGCTGCCGAATCGGAAACGGAAGCGGAAACAACTACTTCCGCTGCGGAGGACAGCTCGTCTGAAACAACCGACGAAACCACCGAAGCTCCCGCGCATACACCCGTTGATATGACCGTTTATGATGCTAACGACATCAAGATCAAGGCGACAGAGTTCAGGGAAAGCACAAATTACGATAGCGGTCCCGAGCTTGGGCTTGAGATCGAGAACAAGACAGGCAAGGAACTGACGATCTATCTTCACGAAACGAGCGCCGACGGCTGGGTAATGCAGCTTGAACCGCTTATGATAACGGCGGACAACCAGGTTAATCTTGGCGGCGTATTTACCGTTCCCGCCGAAAATGACGGCAACAAGTACAGCGTTTATGTCGGCGATTCGCTGCTCCAGTCCTACAATCTGAGCGAGGTGCAGGAGGTCGAGTTTTCGATGGAGATAGTTGTCGGCGAGGATTACGAAAATACTATTTACACCGACAGAGTGACTGTTAAGAACCCCGACGCATCGGGCGACGCTATTCCTTATGACGACGCGGGCGATGTTGCCTACGACAAGGACGGCATAAAGATCGTGCTTCAGGGCGCGGGATATGACGAGGACTATTTCGGTCCCACTGTATTCCTGTATGCGTATAACGGCACTGACAAGACTATTGACCTTCACATAACAAAGAGCGAAGTAAACGGCGAGCAGCACGACGCTTACGGAGATCAGACGATCGCTCCCGGAAAGCATCTGGGCGAGGCTGTTCCGTTTGACGGTCTGAGCGGAGCTGCACCTATCAGTACGATAACAATGGCGTTTGACATAATCGAGTACGACCCGAAGGGCAACGGCAAGAAGATAGTGTCTACCGAACCGTTTACCGCCGAATACGAGCCGCTTGATGTCGAGGTCAAGGCGCTTTCTAAGGAAGAGCTTGCCAAAGCAAAGGGCTGGTGGAGCAGGGAAGGCACATTTGCCGACGATAAGGGCAATACCCTGTCGATTGATTTCCTTACCGAAGCTATGCACTGGTCGGCGAACGAATGGTATGCGGGCGGTAACTTTGAGGACGGCAGCTACTGGGGCGGCAGCGCGGAGCTGACGGACAAGGGGCTTTCGATAAAGAAGGCGGAAACGATAACGATTGACAATGAAGGCGTAATGCAGGACGGCAAGGACATAACGGCGGAGATCGTCGAGGACGGCAAGGACGGCGTTAAGGTCAAGTTCGGCGACGGTAAGGAGATCACGTTTACTCCCGCGACACTTGACGAATTTGGTTTTGCAACCGAAGATGAACCGGAGACCGAATCTAAGGAAGACGAAAAGGCTGAATCGAAATCCGAATGATTATAGCTTGCTATGAATGAGTGCCATTGATTGCCTGATTATACAATCTGCGCAACTCTACACTCTATAAGCATTAATGTATATCGAATAATTAAAAAGCTCTCCCGAAATGAAGTCGGTACTCGTATAGAAGTATTAAGCCATAGTATTTCTGATCTTAGGTCAGAAATACTATGGCGTTTCTATTGACAGTGCTGTGATGCTGTGATATAATTGTTACTAACATAAATCGGAATTTATCAGAAAATGAGGAATAGTTGAAATGGAGGCGCTATAATAACATGAAGATTGAAGGGAACCAGAAAGAACTGGATGCAATGGTAGAATTTCATAAGGGAAACCGTGTCGAG
>CACYSH010000191.1 GCA_902776945.1 uncultured Ruminococcus sp. | reverse complement strand
GATTGACGAGAAGCGATGCGAACAAGTGTCGAAAGCTGTGCAAGCCGTAGAACGGAAGGTCATGCTTCTCGCAAAACTCACCGAGCCAAAAGTAAGGTGTGCCGTTCTGGATAGGCAGCCCACTACGTACACCATAATTCTTATTTACGAGATATTCCCCACAAAGTTATAGAATATCTCGATCTTACGTGTTTTGTTTACCTTGTCTTTTTCATAGACATAGATCTTGTCAATGAAATCCCTTAGCAGGTCATATGTCAGCTCGGTTATATCGGTGTATTTATCTACGACTTTTAAGAAACGCTCGGTATTCTCTTCGTCGTTCTTGATCTGTTTAAGAGCCTCCGAGAGTTCTCTGATCGTCTGTTCAAGCTGCGCCTGCTCAGATTTGTATGTTTCAGATAGCAGATTGAAGGTCTCATCTGTCAGCTTTCCGAGTGCATTGTCCTCATAGATTTTCACGAACATTCTTTTGATCTCAGACAAACGCTTTTCGGATTTTGTAAGTTCGCGCTTTTTTGCTGCTTGCTCCTTCTTTGTTGCCGAAGAGGAATTTGCCCTGCACATCTCTATGAACTTTTCACGGTGCTGTCTTGCCTCTGATGTTACTCTTATCAAATCATCAAGTACAACAGCTTCTACAACCTTCTTGTTTATACAGTGTGTGGTACATTGATTTGCTTTTTCTCGGCGGGAATTGTAGCCCTCGCAGGTATAGAATATTCTCGGTCTGCTGTCCTCACGATGAACAGACATTCTTGTTCCGCAGTCCCCGCAATACAATAGCCCTGAAAAGCTGTCAACCTCGTGTTTTCTGCTTACCTTCGGGCGATCAGCTTTTCTGCGCTGAACGGTTTCCCATGTTTCAATGGCAATTATCGGTTCATGCGTATTCAAAAACTCAAACTGCTGCTCTTTCGGATACTCGACCATCTTTTTTGTTTTGTATGATACCTTTCCCGACTGATGTGTATATGTATGCCCGAGATAAACAGGATTATCAAGTATCTCCCCGATAGAACGGCGATTCCATACATAAGGTTCATCAAGCGTCGAAATATCAAAATCCGGATTCTCACGCAGCTTTCTTACAGCCGTAGGATTAAGATACTGTTTATCTTTGAAATGACGTACAATATCCATTATCCCTTTACCTTCAGCATACAGTTTAAAAAGCTCACGAATTACAGGCGCATATCTCTCATCAATAATAAGATGATTCTTGTCCTCGGGCGAGGGCATATACCCATATGGAACTGCTCCGTTTACCCTTTCACCGCGCATAGCCTGTGCCAGCTTTACGGCTTTGATCTTCTTACTCGTGTCACGAACGTACCACTCATTAAATAACGACCTCAGCTCGGTGAATTCATCATCACCCTGAATGGTATCAACATTATCGTTTATTGCAATATATCTGACACCAAATTCGGGGAATAATATCTGAAGATACTGTCCTACCAAAAGATAATTTCTTCCGAAACGAGAGAGATCTTTTGTTATCACAGTCCCGACATTACCCTTCTCAATTTCGGCATACATTTCCTTGAACGCGGGGCGGTTATCAAAGCTGATACCGCTGTACCCGTCATCGACATAGAAACGGCAATTGTCAAAACCGTTATCGGCAGCATACTTTTCGAGCATTTTCTTCTGATTCGTAATGCTGTTGGACTCTCCGAGATTGGCGTCATCCTGTGAAAGCCTGCAATAAAGTGCAGTTATTTTGTTTGGCTGTGTCATTTCTACTCCTTTCCGACAGCCAAATCGATCATGTATATTATACCACATTTCAATTTGGCTGTCTACACTTATTTTATTAATTTTCAGGTCAAGAAACCTTTATATCTCTCTTTATCAATCTTTCTATCTTATCCTCCACGGTCTCATTCGATATATCACTAAAATGCGATACGACCGTATATGTAATGCCACTGATCGTTATCTCGTGCGAGCTTGATGTGTCTTTGCTTATATTCTGTTCCGTTGTCTTTATCTTCAATTTATCATCCCTTCCAAAATTATTTATTCAAGTCCAAATAAATGTACTGCAAAACATTGCAAATTCCTCCGATCTGTGATATAATATTCATAACATTCTATTGTAGGAGGCACCCCATGACCCGCTGTGATTTCTGCTCGATCATCAATATCATAACCGAATACATAAGCGAAGCAAAAGCTCTCAGCCAGACCGAGCTTCTGTTCAGGCTTTTCAACGAATTCGCTAACAAAAATGACGATTTCGACTTCGATCAGGGCAGAGTCAACCGCTGGTTCAAGGGTAAAGACGCAGTAAGTCCGACTATCACGCGCTTTTACTTGCAGGACGGTTACGCCGAATATCTCGCGTCCGACCTTGAAGAAAAGGTGTTCCTGCTAATGACCGACTGCGATATGGCAGCGAAAAATATTTATGATCTGCTGATGAATGACATATCTGTCTCGGACACCAAGAAAAAAGAATTGTCCGAGCTCTATCCTCCGCAGAACTCAACCGATACCGCCGACTTTATTTCCGCTGTTCTGCTTTTCGGCATGAACCGCAAATTTCAGAAGCGAGATACCAAAATGCTCACAAGCGGCACTTTGTCAGCGCCCGCCGCTGACATTATTATGTCGGGCTCCGTTCCGAATCCATGTAAGCACTTCTGCGGCAGAGATACCGAGCTTGTAGAACTTCATAGCCTGCTCGAAAAGCACAGCAAGATATTCATTACGGGTCTCGCCGGCATGGGCAAAAGTGAATTTGCCAAAGCCTACGCCAAGACCTACAAATCGCAATACACCAATATTCTATACTTTACCTACCTCGGCAGCCTCCAAGCGCTTATTGAGGATATGGACTTCGCGGACGATCTCCCAACCGACGATAATACCACTCGTTTCAAAAAGCACAACCGATTTCTGCGCTGCCTGAAGCCCGACACGCTGCTGATTATCGACAATTTTAATACCACCGCCGCGAATGAACCGCAGCTCGATGTGCTGATGAAGTACGGCTGTAAAGTCATTTTCACCACGCGCAGCCACTTCGAGAGCGGATATACCTATGAACTCTCCGAAATATCCGACATTGATAGTTTGGTATCGCTAGCAGGTCAATTCTATACCGAAACGCAGACCAATCGTCAGATAGTCGAAAGCATAATCGAGACCGTTCATCGCCACACGCTTTCCGTCGAACTTGCCGCAAGACTTTTGCAGACCGGCATTTTGGAGCCGAACGAAGTCCTTTCAAAGCTCTCCGAAAGCACCGCCGCGCCCGAAGCGAATGACAAGATCACGATAAACAAGGACGGACACACCAAGAAAGCGACCTACCACGCGCACATTCAAACGCTTTTTTCGCTGTTCGCCTTGAACGAGAAAATGCAGGCTGTAATGCGATCCGCCGCATTTATCCCGACCGCGGGAATACGCGCTCGCCTTTTCGCGAAGCTGCTTGGGCTTGAAACAATGGATACCATAAATGACCTCATCGAGATAGGCTTCATACAGAACCTTGAAACGGACAAGATCACTCTGCACCCGCTTGTGCAGGAAATTGTTATTTTCGACCTTAATCCCGACACCGAGAACTGCCGCCCTCTGCTCGACAGCATACACCGAATCTGCTTGCAGCATGGCGTGGATATTCCGTATTATACTGCGTTGTTCGGAATCGTTGAGATCATTGCGAATAAAATCAAAATATGTGACAGGTGTGATTATCTGCTGTTTGTCGAGGACTGCTTTTCCTACATGGAAAAGTATCGTTACGCAAGCGGTATGAATAAGCTCCTTTCCGCTATGACCGATCTTCTTTCCGATGATACATTTGCCACTCAAAACGACCGCGCTTTGCTCCTTAATAACCAAGCCTCCTGCGAGGGTCTGCTGAACGGCAATCACAAGAAAGCAATCGACCTTGAAAAGCGTGCAATAAATATGTGCGACCCGACGAATAATCCCTTACTTGCCGCGAACCTCCACATGAACCTCGGCTATCTCTACCAAGCGAATGGCAAGCCCGACCTCGCCAAGCCGAGCATGGAAAGAGCAATGCAGATACTCACAGAGATCAACCAGCCGACACACGACCTTATCATCATGACGCGCAATTACGCCCGCCTTCTTGCCGAAACAGGCGAAGCCCGCCGAGCGATAACCGCCCTGCAAAAGTGCGCCGACTTCGTAAAATCGACCAATTCCGAGATGACCTCCGACTACGCCGACATTCTGTTCGACATAGCCGGTATCACCTCTCAACTCAGCGGCATTCAGACCGCCGAGCCGTACTTTGTTCGTGCTTTCAAGATCTACCGCGACGTTCTTCCCGATAACGACCTCCGCGAGAAAGCCACTCTTGCGGTCAAGTATTTTGATCGTGCGGGCGTGACCAAGTTACCCGATTACCTCGCGCTCAGTGAAAATACTGCCACAGAAGAATGACCGTCTGTACGATGACTGCGACGGGCGCAAGACTGTACCACAAGCCGATAAGCTCCGCCGAATGACTTGCCTTATTCAGCTTTTCAGCACTCTTTTCCACCGCCGTTTCCATCTCTGAAACGGCGGTTTTGCTGTGTTCAAGAATCTTGTCGAACATTTCATTCTGCTGCTTATACTATTTAACTATCATCATATAGATAAAATCCATTCTCTACCGGTGATACTCATAATGGTATCCTTGGTTAGATTACAAATAGTGTCACATAGCCTT
>CACYSH010000190.1 GCA_902776945.1 uncultured Ruminococcus sp. | reverse complement strand
CATGATCAGACCTCCCGAACGGGTTATTGCTGTTTTATATATTTTAGCACATTTCGCGCTCGAAGTCAATCTATCTACCCATTTTGAGACTAACACCTCTCGTAACGCAGCTTGAAGCGCGGGTCGATAAGGGCAAAGTCGCAGAACGCTCGGCGATGTTCACAACGCGCACGATAAAGCCGCCGAAACCAATTGAACACGTTGATACGCCTGTTGAAGCACTTGCACTTTCTGTTGCTCAGAAAGGCAAGGTCGATTTTGAATATATGTCAGCTCTGACCGACCGTCCGCAGGAAGCAGTAAAGCAGGATCTTTTGATGCGCGGACAGATATTCAGAGTTCCGTTCACAGAGGAATATCAGACCGCCGACGAGTATCTTTCGGGCGATATGTTCTCTAAGCTGAAAACTGCGGAAACGGCTGCGCTTGATGATAACAGCTTTAACAGCAACGTAAAGGCTATCAAAGCTGCCATGCCCGAACCGCTCAAAGCGGGAGATATTGATGTCCGTATCGGCGCGACATGGGTAAAGCCCGAAATATACGAGCAGTTTTTATACGAAACATTGCAGACCCCGCGGGATAAACACTCTGATTACAGACAACTTTTTTCATGGTCAAAGCCCAAAACTATCAGCGTGAAATACGAACCGCTGACAAATTCATGGAGCATAACAAATAAATCTCTTGACAAGTCGATACTCAGCACCAAAACATTCGGTTCAGGCAAAATGAACGCTTATGACGTGTTTGAACATCTGCTGAACCTCAAAGACCCGAAAGCATACAAGACTATCGAAGTAGATGACGGAGCGGGAGGAACGACCGAAAAGCGGGTAGTCGATGCCGAAGCCACAAAGATACTTCAAAGCAAGGCGGAAAAGCTCACGCAGGCATTTGAAAAGTGGGTGTTCGCCGACCCGCAGCGCAGAGAGGAGCTTGTCCAGACCTACAATGAGTTGTTCAATTCGGTGAAGCCCCGCGAATACGATGGAAGTCATCTGACATTCCCGATGATGAACACGGCTATAAAGCTGCACGATCATCAGAAGAACGCCATAGCACACGCCATGTTCGGCGGCAATACGCTGTTTGCTCACGCTTTCGGCGCGGGAAAAACGTTCGAGATGATAGCGACTGCAATGGAAAGCAAGCGTTTAGGGCTTTGCACGAAATCGCTGTTTGCCGTGCCTAATCATCTTACGGAGCAGATAGGCGCAGACTTTATGAAGCTGTATCCGTCGGCGAATATCCTTGTGGCGACAAAGAACGATTTTAAGAAAGAGAACCGTCAGCAGCTTTTCGCCAAAATTGCGACGGGAAATTATGATGCCGTTATAATCGGGCACTCACAGCTCGGAATGATACCGCTGTCTCCCGAAAGGCAGATGTCGGAATTACAGCACGAAATAGACGATGTTACAGCTGCAATCAAAGCTATGAAGGAGCAGGGCGGCAGCAAAACATCGGTCAAGAAACTTGAACGAACAAAGAAATCTCTTGAAAAACGCATGGGAGAGCTTTCGGATATGAAGCGCGATGATATGCTGACCTTTGAGCAGCTCGGCATAGACCGTCTTTTCGTTGATGAAGCGCACGAATTCAAGAACCTTTTCACCGTGACGAAACTTGAAAATGTGGCAGGAATAGGCAATACTCCGTCAAAGAAGGCGCTCGATCTGTACATGAAATGCCGTTACCTTGACGAGAAAACAGGCAATCGCGGCACGATCCTCGCAACGGGAACGCCCAACGCATCACCTTATCAACACTAAAAAATACCGAAATTCCGCACTTTTTCAAATGCTGAATTTCACCTCAATACCTGTTTCGTCGGATATAAGCACGACATCTATCATAGCTGCCGCTACATCGTGCTTTTCCTGAACCGTCAGTTTATCCCACTGCTTCATAGGTTCTTCCAAAGGCTTTGTGTCGATAGCTTTACGCTTACGGCACATAGTCTGCATTTTTTTATCAAGCTCCGACTTCTGTTCGTGCAGGGCACTTACACGCTTCTGAATGTAGTCAAAGAGTACGCTGTCCGCATCAGCGAGCTTTTCCATGAGTTTCTGTATCTCACCGTCAATGCGAATGATCTCCGTCTTGATACTCTCTGTTTCGGTGTCGGGCTTGCTGTCTTCACGCTTTGCGATCTTGAGCTGTTCGATACGCTTCTGCATTTCTTTCAGCACAGCGTCCTCGACCTGTCTCGGCTTTAACTGAATGGGCGGAGTGGGACAGCCGTTCAGTGTGAACTTACCGTAGTCAATAAAACGATGATACACCACACCTTTTCTGTTTGCACAGTGATTGAAGTGCATTGCATATCCGCAGCAGGCACATTTCACCATACCCACAAGCCAAGAGTTCATAGCCTTGCCGTTTGTCGGGAACTTGCTCTGGTGCGACTTCCTGTCCTGCACTCTCAGCCACGTTTCCGCAGGCACAAGTCCCTCGTGGTAGGCTACCTTTACGAAATGCGTATCATCAAGCCCGGCGTGAACGAACAAACCGTGAATACCGTCATAGGCTTCAATATCGTCAAGCATTTCATATCCTTTGGAAAGAAAATAGCGGTAGACCTCTTTGTCAGCCCTCACATAAAGCGGATTTTCAAGGATACGGCTCAGGTGCGATCTGTCAAGATTGGAAATGCCCGTCTTTGTGCGTGGTGTCGGTCTTGAAGCATTGATACCGTTCTCCGTCATGTAGCGGATAATATCGGTCAGAGAATTCTCAGGGTGCTGATACAGGTCATACGCCACACGCACCGCCTCGGCATTCTCCGAGGGAACAAGCACCGAGCCTGTCTTGCCGTTAATTGTTCTTCTTTCAGGAGTATAGCCGAACTGAACTTTACCGCCCTGATAGAAGCCCGTTTCTCTTGCCTTAGTCTGGAAAGCATCAGCCACTCTTGCGGCGATCGTCTCACGCTCAAACTCTGCGAAGTTCAGCAGATTGTTTCGCATCATTCGCCCCTCTTTTGTCTCCGTATTGAACGGTTCGGAGAGGGAGTAAACGGTCACACCATAGCGGTCAAGCTCGTCCGTGATATTCAAGTATTCTCTCATATTTCTGCTGAAACGGTCATACTTTTTCACGATAATTCTGCTGATAAGCCCCTCACGGGCATCACTCATCATCTGCATGAATGCGGGACGGTGCATCACATCTTTGCCCGACTTGCCGTCATCGCAATAGATACGATAATCGCATTCTCCAACAAATCTGATACACTCCTCCTTCTGTGCGGATATGGACAGCGAATTGTTGCCCTTATCCTTGTCGCTGACGGATCGACGGACATATATTGCCGTGATACCGTTTGTCTGTTTTGTTGATTTTCTCATTGTTGACCTCCAATTGCGTTTGCAATCGGACGGTTGGTTTTACATCTATATCATAGCGCAACCGTCCGAAAATTGCAACAGCATAATCATAACTGTAATTCTTTTTCGGCAGATTGCCAGATCATTCAGTTGTTTCTTCTGTTCCGTTGCGGCGCATTGCACCGAGGAAAATATCGTACATCTTGTTGATCTTCTGCTGTCTGATAGTATCATTCACATTGTCGGGATAAGTCACCCTGACTTTGATACCCTCATCAGAAACATAGTCAACTGCCTTCTCTCTCTTTTCTACGGCAGATGTTGTATTCAAATTTTAGTCCTTTCCGACAGCTTTTTCTTTCTCGCTGTCTATCATTTTGGGTTTTGTTATCAGCATCATAGCATCTTTCAGCTCATGCTGAATTGTGTAAGTATCACAGTACCAATTATCGACATACCGCTTGCAGACAGCAAGCTGAATGTCAAGAGGTCTGCGGCGGAGCGTCCCCTCTGTCATACGCAAAAGTTTTGCGACAGCAGGCAGGAAATAAAGGCACTCATCGCCCTTATGCTCCGCTATCTCATTACGCTGTACGGCATAATCGTCCGAGGTGAATTTTGCGATAATTTCATCAACGGACTCCTTGAAAATGCCGTCATAGTTGAACAGCATACGCTCTTTGTCGAACCGCCCTTTGAACAGGATACCGCTTGCGGCGAGGGCAATGCTGATCAGCTTTCCCTTGTCAGTATTTATTGAAACATATTCCTTGTTGCTGCTCTCATAATCGTCACCAACAAGGAAAACATAGTCACTCATTCAAAGCCCCCTTTCATCAATCCTCGTCAAACAGAGTACGGGGAGAATCCTCATACAAAGTAGCCTTGTCCTTATCCGCAGGAGCATTGTCCGTCAGACTATCAATATCCGAATCAGACATACCGCCGTCACGGAGCTTTTCAAGCTGTTCATGCTCACGCTCGATTGCGGAAAACAAGTCTTTGCCACTCAGCTTGTACTTGCTTGCAAGAGCCGTCAGGTAGAGCTTGTCATACTCCGCAAGCTCCTTGTCGAGCTGTGTCTGCTCCTCAGCGATCGTTGCCTGTCGTTTGGCGATCTTATTTTCGAGTTTCGCCAGCTTGTCAGCGATAGAAGTCGTAGCCATATCATCACCACCATTCTGAAATTTTCGCAGTGCGCATGAAGTTCAGTGCGCCATAAAACTTTTCTTATCGTGAAAATGATATGGGGAAATAAAAAAGCTGCGGAGCGGAATACTTCACAGCTTATAACAGCAAATAATTATTTAATAATATAGCGGTATTCTATTGCAAGATATATATCGCCACGTTTTTTAGCTTTATACCCCCAAGCTGTTTTATACTTCACATATCCCTTTGATCTTACGGGGAATCTTCGATGACTAACAACAGTATTATCCTTTTTACGTTGAACTACTGCATACAAGAAAATATCTATAAGTTCAATACCGTCTTTTTCACCGTATTGTTTCATCAAGTTAAATACTGCTATAACATTATCAACATTTTTGATTTTTAAGGAATGATAGTGGGTTTCCCAAGCCACTAAAAACAAATCATGATTATTCCCTTTAAACTTATCTTCAAAGTCAAAAAAGCTTTCATAGTATGGTACATTGCGTTCATCATATCCACCAGAATATAAGCCTCTTTCAAATCTGAAAACTCCAGATATTATACCGTTATTAGATTGTCCTGTTTTTGCTTTTTCAATAATCTCATTTTTTAACCTTTCGTAATTATATTCTGCGGCAGCAATAATGGTTTTATTATGAATCTCAATATTGTTTGCAATCGTTTCTTTTGCTATTTCGCTTTTGGTTTTTAAGTTCTCTTTAACAACATCATTAAAGTTCATAAATCTACTCTCCTTTTTCAAAATTTGGATTTAGTAGTTTAATCCTTAATTAAAGCTTTCAAATATTATTTGAATTGTGTTACACCGTAGAATACTCTTTATCACACCCCAAATGGAAGAAATGGGATTTCTCTTAAACACATTATACCATACTTGCCCCGAAAAAGCAACCCCTTTTCCAAGAAAATTGTAAACTTTTCGGAAAATCATGAGCATTTTTTCAAAAACGTCGGTAGTATCAAAAACGTCGGTAGTAAAGTAGAAGGGTATTTTCATGGGCGGTCAGGCAGGGCAGAAATTTGAATGTAACGATAAGCATATCGACATTCAAAATCGGCTCAGGGAGAGCCGAGCGGAAGGTTTCACCAGACAGCCGCCCACCCAGCATAGTAACTGCGCCGAAGCCCGGTAAAATACTCTCAGAGCCGTGCAGATACAGAGAAAAGTCGCATAGCTCCAAACACGCAGGATCGTGAAAAATCGCCGTAAAACGGCGAAAAACAAGTGAGGGCGTGAAACGCCCGATCAATTTTCACACACAAGCACGGTATAAAGTATTACGATTATAGAAAATCGTAAACTTTATACGGCTTGTCAGGGGAAAATTCCCCTAAGACCCCTGAGAGGTCGGCACAGCCGACCGAGATAAAGAAAGGAGACACAATGT
>CACYSH010000189.1 GCA_902776945.1 uncultured Ruminococcus sp. | reverse complement strand
CAGGATATATTCAGATAATAGAGAATAGATAATAGATAGGTTTCGCCTTCGGTGAAAAATATCTTTCTGCGGCGAAATAAATAACTATTATCTTTTATCTATTAACTATTATCTTTTTTCGCGGCGCGGGCTGGGCTGAATGGTCTGTCCCGAAGCTCACAAACGCCCACAATGTTGACCTGTGGTACGAGACAAACCCCTCTCTCGGTACGATACTAAGCGAAAGAACGATACGTTCGGAGCTTGGCAAAGACCCGAACAGCATAGACGACAATATCCAGCGTCTGGGCGTGTGGGTGGCGTACTCGCTCAGTTCGGCGATCTCCCGCGAAACGTGGGAGGGCTGCGCCGTAAGCAAGCCGACACTTCCCGCGATACCGAGAATATATCTCGGCGTGAAGTTCGGCAAGGACAGCGGAAATGTAACGCTGGCGGCGGCTGTGAAGCTCCCGACGGGTAATATTTTTATCGAGGCTATCGACTGCCGCCCGGTACGCGACGGCAATGCCTGGCTGATACCGTTCATGAAAAACCCTCACGTCAAGGGGATCTGTATTGACGGCGCGAACGGACAGCAGGTGTTAGCCGACGACATGAAAAGCGCAGGCGTGAAGGTCAAGCCGATATTGCCGAAGGTGCCGGAGGTTATCGCGGCGAACTCGCTTTTCGATCAGCAGCTGTTCGGCGGCGGCATTTGTCACGCAAATCAGCCGGCGCTTGCGCAGGCGGCGACGAACTGCGAGCAACGGGCGATCGGCACGGCGGGCGGCTTCGGCTGGAGATCAAGCCTTGCAGACGCGGATATAAGTCTTCTCGAAGCGGTGAGCCTCGCGCATTGGCTCGCGGCGACCGCAAAGGAGCATAAGCCGCAGAAAGCAAGCTACTAAACAGTGAATAGTGAACAGTGAATAGTGAACAGTTAAGGTGTCCGCTCCGCGGACGGATTTAATATTTTAAATATGCGCCGAAGGCGCACCTCAACTATTCACTATTCACTGTTAACTATTAACTATAAATTTACCCTTACCACTGGGGTATATGTGGGGAAAGGACGATCATTATGGCAAATGAATTTAAAACAATCGAAACACAGGAAGAGCTTGACGCGATCATTAAGGCGCGTCTTGACCGCAACACAAAGACCGTCACCGACGAGGTGAAAAAGAGCTATGACGGGTATCTTTCGCCCGACGAAGTGAAAAAGCTCACCGATCAGGTGGAGGCTCTCACAAAGCAGCTTGCCGAGCGTGACGGCTCTATCGCAGACCTTACGGCGAAGAACAAAGCCTACGAGACCGCTTCGGTAAAAGCGAGGATATGCCACGAAAAAGGTCTGCCTTACGAGTTAGCGGAACGTCTTTCCGGCGAGAGCGAGGAAGACATCGCCGCGGACGCGGACAAGCTCTCGCAGTTCGTTTCGGCAGGCAAGCCGGCGGCTCCGCTGTACAATCCGGCGGTAAATACCGGCGCGGCAAATCTGACAGACGCGGCATACAGGTCTATGCTCGGCGAATTGTCAGGCAATTAATTTTACAAGGAGGAAAAGAATATGGCAAAGATAACTGATTCGGGTACTTTTTTCAAGCCCCAGCTTATCAGCGAGATAATCAGCAAGGTAAAGGGACATTCGGCGCTTGCCAAGCTCTGCGGCGGCACTCCAATTCCCTTCGCGGGGACTGAGGAATTTATCTTCAATATGGATGGCGAGGCTTCGGTAGTAGGTGAGGCAGGAGCCAAGCCCGCGAACAATGCGGCGTGGAACACCGTCACTATCAAGCCGATAAAGTTCATTTATCAGCACCGCGTGACCGATGAATTTACCAAGCTCGCCGACGAAAAGCAGATCCCCTACATGGCGGCGTTCACGGACGGTTTCGCAAAGAAGATCGCCCGCGCTCTTGATATAGCCGCGTTTCACGGCGTGAACCCTTACAGCGGCAACGCTTCGGAGCTTATCGGCAACAACAGCTTTGACGGCAAGGTTGAAAAGTCGGTGAACTTCCTCAGCTCTTACCCCGATGACAACATAGACGCGGCTATCGGGCTTATTCGCAATGATGATGAGGGCGTAACGGGTATCGCAATGTCTCCGAACTTCGGCGCAGCTCTCGGCTCCATGAAAATGGCGGATTCTCACGCCGCGATGTACCCCGAGTTCCGTTTCGGCGGAAATCCCTCGACATTTGCGGGCGGGCTTGCCTGTGACATCAACGGCACTGTTGCTTTCAATGCGGGTACGACCGAAGCGTATCTTGGCGACTTCGCGAATATGTTCCGCTGGGGCTACGCCGAAAATATGAAAATGGAGATCATTACTACCGGCGACCCCGACGGGCTCGGAGATCTGAAAAGATACAATCAGATCTGCATCAGGGCAGAGGCGTACATCGGCTGGGGCATTCTCGACCCGAACGCTGTCGGCCGCATCGTCAGCACCACACCTTTCGCCGTGCCTGCTGTTGCGGCTACTGCGGCGGCTAAGATGTTCGAGGTCAACGTCAACTCGCTCCAGAGCGGCGTAAACGTCGCTGACGGCGGCACCACCGGAGGTGGTGCAATAACCGGAACGCTCAAATACATGAAGGCTGACAACGGCATAACCTCTGTATGGGGCAAGGGCAACTTCCTGTGCCTTGACTTCTCGGCGGCTGACTGGACGGCTTACAAGTCCGTTATGGTCGGTCTCGACAACAGCGCGGGCAGCGGTCTCGTCGAGCTTATCAACGACCCCGACAAGAACGGTCTGTTCAAAATCACCGACAAGAATACTCAGCGCCTTATGGTCGTTACCACCAGCGCCGACGGCAAGAAGAAGCACATCGATTACTACGACCTCAGCGGTCTGCTCTGCGAGGTGCAGTAAGTGGGCGCAGTATATGCGAGCGCGGCGGACGTTCGGCTGCTGCGTCCGCTTACCGCTCAGGAGACCGAGCAGACCCCGACGCTGCTTGAAAGCGCGTCGGTAAAGCTCCGGCTGCTTGCCAAAAAGTACGGCAGAGACCTTGACGCACTTATCGCGGACGACGAGGACTACGGAACAGCTGTAAAGTCCGTCGTGGTGCAGGCGGTTATCCGCGGGCTGAACAGCATTTCGGACAATACGCCGCCCGCCGTGCAGTCCTCACAGGCGGCTATGGGGTACAGTCTCAGCATGACATGGCTCGCGAGCGGTCAGAGCCTGTATTTTCTGAAAAACGAGCTGAAAGACTTAGGCTTTTTAAGGCAGCGTTTCAGCGTTCTGGAGGTGTACGGATTTGGCGATAAGCAGACTTAAAGGCATTCCCGTAACGCTTTACGAAAAGACCCTGACGGGCTACGACGCGGCGAACCGTCCCGTCTACACCGAAACGCCCGTGACCGTCGAGAACGTGCTTATCGGACAGCCCTCGACGGAGGACATCACAAGCGGGTACAATCTTTCGGGAAAACAGATAGATTACGTTCTCGCGATACCGAAGGGCGACACGCATGAATGGGTTGACAGGACGGTTGAGTTCCGGGGCGCTAAGTTCCGCACCGTGGGCGTACCTACGCAGGGGATTGAAAGCCTGATACCGCTTGACTGGAACAAGAAAGTGAAGGTGACGGCGTATGAGTGATATTCGTGTCGAACTGAATCACGAGGGCATACGGGAGTTTCTGCACTCGCGGGAGGTCACGGAGCTTGTGAGCGGCTATGCGGAGGAAGCCGCGAAAATTCTCGGCGAGGGCTACGAGGCGGACGAGTACCACGCGCCTTCCCGAAACTACGCGGCTGTCTATCCCGCGACCAAAGAAGCATGGGTAAAGAATCTGAAAGACAATTCCATAATAAAGGCGGTGCTTTCCGTTGGAGATTGTTTCAATCCACGCTATGGCAATATTTCGTCAATCAAGCCATAGCGACATTATGTCAATATGATAACATAAAACAGTGCAAATGTCAAGTGGATTGACTTCGTGTCAGTGGGAGATACCAATTCTTTCCGCTCCCACTGCCGTTTTATAATGTCCACCGCTTAAAGAAGCGGGGGATTCAATGTTTTGTTGAACAGCTTGTACAGCGGCACCTTGAGGGCAAGACCGTCTATCCGGCGTTCCTCGAAGAACCAGCGAAGCCGCAGCGACCCCCGCGCTACTACCTTGCGGCGCGGCTAGGGGTCTCGCCCGATAATCATATACATCATGCGCGTATCGCCGTACAGAGCTATGCGCCGTCGCTCGTCGAAGCAATGGCGCTGAACCGTGCGGCTTACGAGGCTATGAAGTCGCTCCCCGAGCTTTCCGCCGTCACGTCGGCGGGACTGGTGAGCGACTACAACTTCACCGACACCGCAACGAACCGTTACAGGTGGCAGGCGGTGTATGCCGTGAACTACTACGATGACGTACTAAACAGTGAACAGTGAATAGTGAATAGTGAATAGTTATGGTATCGCCTTCGGCGATGTATTATGCGGACGCAAGCGCCGCACTAATGATAGTTACCGCTCAAACGTGATAAATTGAGTGCGCGGCGAAGCCTGCGCATAATTCGCGCCGAAGGCGCACCTCAACTATTCACTATTCACTGTTAACTATTAACTATTTTAAATTGGGAGTGATGATAAATGTCTATCAACAATACCGCATATATCAACGCGGGCAAGCCTAAGATCGGCGGTTCGGTGTATTCCGCGCCTTTAGGCACTACTATCCCGACCGATTCTACCACGGCGCTTGACGCGGCTTTCAAGTGCATGGGCTACGTTACCGACGCGG
>CACYSH010000188.1 GCA_902776945.1 uncultured Ruminococcus sp. | reverse complement strand
GGATTTTTATTAAATCAATGGTGAAAAAATTAGGTAAAAAATTATGCCGTCTGTAGCAAGACGGCTTTTTTACGTTGTGGGGGAGGGTTTGACGGTTACGGGCTTTCCGCAAATGCCGCAAACGTCCTGCGTTGCGAGTATGCGCTTCTTGTTCGACCTGAACTGCGCGAGCTGCCCCGCGAACTTATCTTGCCGGTTAAACTCTTCGGAGGGCATTTTTTCTCACTCCCTCTTTGTTTCAGGGTAAAGCAAAGCACCCCAGGGATTAATTCGGGGTGCTTTGCATTATTCGTCCAGTATAATTATATCACATCCGAATCCGACATTTCCGACTTTTCAAAACAAATTTTTAGTTACCTTTAATCACCTTTATTGTGCATATTGTACATTTTTAAATATCCTTCAAGTTTTCGCTTCGGCGTGTGTTCGGCGAGATAGCCGAGTTTGGCTGCAATCATACTCCATGAATACCGCTTGTCGGAAATAACACGCAAGCGAACTATTTCGTGTATTTCCCAATCGTCAACGCTTTCAGCGAATTTCTTTACCGCAGCGCACGCGGCTTTGAGCCGTGCCTTGCGCTCTAACAGCTGCCGCGTTCTCGGGTCGGGCGGCAAGCCCTCCTGCGTGACCGTGTGCTTCGAGTACGGGAACGTCGCCGCCGATGATACGCCAATCGTCACGCACCGCCTGTTAAGCTCGTCCTCGACGGCTTCAAGCTCGGCGCGGTTGGCGCGGTAGGCTTCGAGTTGTTCAAGGGTCATCATCTGCCTCCTTTTCCTCGTGCGATTTTATCTTTTCGAGTGTGAGCCTGTTAAATTCATTCCACCAGTAGCTGTTCAAGAGGCTCCCGCAGTAGCGACCGAGCTGGAACTGCATTTCCGCGAGAGCTTCGATGAGGTCGCTGCCCGGCGGCTGTTCGTTCTTGATACAGTCGCCCGCCGCGATAATAAGCTCTGCGGCGGCGAGGATAAGGTCAAGGTTGTTTGGCATGGTCATCATCTCCGTTCATATCTCAAACCTGTTTCCTCCGTCCTCGCCTGTGTCGAATTGCAGAAGCTCCACAAGCGCTTCGTGGTTCTCTGCCTCCGAGAGTATCTTCACGCAGCTGTCTTTGGTGATAGCGCCCGCGAGTATCATATTTTTCAGCACGGTCAGGAATATTTCGTACTCGGCGTGTGTCCTGCGGCTGCGGAAGATGTCCGTCACGCGTGTCATTGCCCATTGGCGGTGAAACAAAAACTCCGCCATTGCTTGGTATTCGTATAATCTGCGGGCTTCTTCGGCGTATGACTGATATATCAGATTTTCACTTACAGCAAAAGAAACTTCAATGTCGGTGTCATAGCTCCTCGCAACACCGGAATCGGACAGCCGCCAGTCAGAGTATTGTTTTTCTATTCTCGGCACCGGGTGCAGGCAGGGCTTTATGTAGTCGAACAGCAGCCAGTAGCTTTCGGTGATAAGTTCATGCATTTTCAATATCCTCCGGTTTGCAGTAAATAACGCTGTTTTTGGTCGTCGGGTCGGTAAGCTCGGCTTGATAATATAACTGACCCGTTTTTTCGTCCTTGCGTAAGACCACACCCGTGAGAATATACTTTGCGTTTTTGATGTAAAGTCTTACTTTTGTGAATATCACAGGGTGATTTAGCGCGGTTTTCATTTCGGTTAATCTCACATTTTATACCTCCTGAATCCGTATACCGTGAACGAAGAGCATGAGCTTTCGCTTAATGATATACTCCTTCGTGCGGAAGCCCTTAGTGTCCTCGACTATTAGCTTACCGTCCCGCAAATAGACAAAATCCGCTATGTACGCGCACTCGCGTTCGACCACTTTTCGCGTTTCGGGGTCTTTTTGCGAGGGAATCAGCACGAACTTTTTCTGACATTCAAGCCCGCTGATACCTCCGGCTTTTTCAAGCAGTTTCAGTTCCGAATACCGCTGTGCCTCTTTCACGCTGTCAAAAGATTGTCCGTCAATGCTGACTTTTGTATTTTTATATTTATTTGCGACATACGGTCTCATTTTTTTCTCCTTTGAACATTTTTTCAGGGTCGTAAAAAGTAGCCTGCCTGTACCATTCATCGGTATCAAAGCTGCTGTCTCCGTCGTCGTCCATGATCGGACTTTTCTTAGGTTTTGACTGTATTTTTTTATCATCGCTGTCTTTGCGATACCAGTTCCTGATAGTCACAAAATGTGACTTGTACGACTTTCCCGTGCTTGCCATATAAGCGGAAAGGTGATCTATGTACTCTTGTGCATTTTTAATTTCGGATTTTAAGTTTGACAGCTCTTCGTCTGTGAGTAAAACATTTTTGTATTCGCCGTATTTGTGTTTTTGGGCGGGGGGCGAAGAAGGCGGCGCAGCCGCCGATTCGCGTATTTCTCCCTCTTCTCTAATCTCATCTTTTCTTTTCTTATCTTTTCTTCTCTGTTGTGAGTTGCTTGCATTTGATGCCGAATTGCTGACATTTGAAGTCAAATTGTTGACATTATCGGTATTTTGGGTATGCTCGCGCAAGAGGTATATACTTTTGATTTTTTCGCACTTCCGTCTCCCGACGGCTTCAAAGTACCGGGACTGGATTCCGTGCGAAGTGAGTATGCCGTATCTTTCATACATACCCTTATCAAAAATACCTCTCTTGATCGAAGCATCTACTATTTCAGACACGACACCGGCACCCACGTTATTTTTTTTCGCAAACACCAAGGCAACGTCATCATTCCAATTACAATAGTAACCCTCTCCGCCATAAATTTTCTGCCAAAGCCGAACGACTATTGCAAATGCTTGTAACCCAAATTCCGCCTTCAACAACTCGATCTTGTCATCTGTCGAGCAATCCAGTTTGAACCAATCAAGCCTGGATTTTTCGGGCATAATTTTTACTCCTTTTTGGGTTGGACACAACGTGGGAACCCGTACACCGAATGCCCATGGCGCGCCTATAAAATTTAATGATTATTAACCATTTAATGATTATTAGAACGGGACAGAATAGTCACTACCATAAACCTCAAATCCCGGATAAATATATTATCAGCAGGCAGACCCGCTCTCGGAGCCTGCATCTGCTGTGAAAAATACCCGTTTGTCGTTTGTTGAACGGACTGCACGCCCGTCTGATGCGCCGCATCTTTTGCGAGGGAAGAAGTATATCCCAGTGCAGGCTCCACGCTCTGCGACGCTCACTGTGCGGCTCTCGGTTCACCCGTAAAGTCCGCACTCTCGACATAAACTTCGGTGACGTAATGTTTTGTCCCGTTTTTATCATCGTATGTCCGCGAACGAAGACTGCCTGTTATCACGATCATACGACCCTTTCCGAAATACCAATTGCATAGATAACTATTGTTAGATAAAGCCTTTTAATGAGGGTGGCGCGGGCAAGCCCCGCCCTACAAGCCTTGTGATAGTCTGAATTTGTGCATATTGACTGCACTGCTCATTTATAGTTTTCTCCTATTCCACCCACATTTATAATATAGATGGTTTATATAAAAAATGTTCCTTTCAAGGCTTGCCCGTGTGTCACTGCGGGCAAGCCTTTTTTCTTTGTACGACCTGATTATATACTGCACTCGCCGAACAGCCCAGTTTAAGCCCGATAGTGCTTGCGGCAATACCGCTGTCATACATCTCCTGCGCTTTCTGTCGTTCTTCCGAATCCCATTTGTGATTGACGCGGATAGAGGTGTAGGTATCATCGAAAAGCGTAAGATAGCGAATCTGCGCCATGACACTGCCGTAGCTCCTGCCGAGCTTCTTAGCGATCTCCTTGTTCGGAAGTCCGTCCAGCTTCATGACTTTGAGCCTTGTGATCTCCCATGAACTCCATTTCTTGCCGCGCATCTTCGTCCTCCTCGTCGCTATCTTCGTCATCAGCCGCAATCACTGCCGCCACTTCCGCAACTACGCACGCGATACAGAGCAGGGTGAATAAAATAACTATCGTTTTCATGTTTCATCGCCATCCAAAATCATCTGCGCCGCTGTCAGAAGTCCGTAGGCTTCGCCGATTTCCTTACAGTCTACCTCAGAGCGTTTGAGTGCTTCAGCGGCTTTTGCTATCAGCAGCCGTATAGTATCGGACTTTGGTGGCTTTTTTTCGGACTTTTTGTTCATAGTGTCTCCCTTCCTCTCCATGTGTGCAACGTACTGTCCGTAGCTCATGCCGAGCTTGGCGGCTTCGCGGTCGATACGTGATATCTCGCTTGACGTTTCTGCTGCGGCTTTTTCTGCATCTGCTATACGGCATTTTTGGAGATAGTTTTTCCGATTGTACTTGCACTTGGCTTCCCGCTGTCTGACTTTTTTGCACGAAGGACAAAATTTTGCTTGACGTCCGACGGCTTCAAACTCGGTGGCGCACATCAAACATACCACCTTCATTTTCTCACCTCGTTTTTATGCGGCTTCTGATAGGTGTTATAGCGTGCCTTATCACGGCAGCCCGGGCAGAATTTTGCAGGCGAGTATTTTGACGCCCAAAACTCCGTACCGCATATCCGGCAGTGTCTTACTTGCCCTCTCATATCAGCGCCTTGTATATGTCGTGCATTATCGCCGCGCAGCTATCACAGGTGACGTTCACGGTATGCTCGCCGCCGCTGAACCAGTAGATAGTCACGGCTTCAAAGCCATCGGGATTTTTGCGGTATGTCAGCCGCTGGACATCCGAACACTCGCTGTACTTCGCCAGTGCCTCGCCGAGAGCTTCGACGAATGCCGCTTTGTTCTCGCTCATGTGCCATCACTCCTTTCCGCTATCCACTTATCGAGCAGGGTACTGTACACCGCGTACACCCACTGTCCTGACTCCATCTGTATCGCTTCACCAAAGGGATAGACCCGCTGTCTAAGTCCCATTTCGAGCCGCACGACCATTATCTTATACCCGTTTTCCGCGAGTATATCAGCCGCCTCCTTTATTTTAAGCGCCCTGATCATCGCTCTCACTCCTTTTCGTTGTTGCCGTCGAGATACAGCTTTGTTACCTTATCACCGTTTATCTCGAAAGAAATCATTTGCCCTTGTTCTTGTCATTAAGAGCAAACAGCCTCTTTTTCGAGTCAATCATCTTATCCAAGCACACGGAGTTTAAAAACTCTTTGCCCCCATTGCTGAGAACGCACTTTGTCCCGCTCAGGCAGTCCACAGCGATGATGTGTTTTCTGCGCAGCCCTGCCGAAATGGTTTCCAGTATGAGCGTGAGATCACACTTGCTGTTAAACTTGGTTATGATCTCCTCGATATACAACCCTCCGCAGGCGTTTATGCTTGTCAGCATTTCCTTTGCTAATTCCAATGAATCCATAATTTTTACTCCTTTCCCACCTCATGCCGCTCTGCGGCGGACTTTCCCTGCCGCCGCTTCGGGGTCTTTAAGAGGGTGTTGGTGTTGAATGCTTAGTTATCGCCGTTCTCGTCGGGCATTTCCTTGATATAAATGCCCTCACGCTCCATGTCGGCTTTGTCATATCCGTAGTACATGAGGGCGAATAGCGCTTCATCTTCTGTGTCAAACTCGGCTCGCCTGCCTGTTCCGGGATAGCATGCGTACTCGTCGCCGTTCAGCGATATGCCGTTTTTGGGTCTTGCTATGCAGTACATCGGCGCCCACCCCCTCACATGACGATCAGCCGTATCAGCGCGAACGTAAACAGCCCCGCAAGTGCGGCTTTGCCGACGACCTTCAAAAAAAGTTTGCCGTTTCCCATTGACATTCACTCCCTTTTATGATAGAATATCTATAAAGACACTTTCCCGCGGGGCTTTTGCCCCGGGTACTCGTGTTTTTGACTTAGAGCTTGGTCACGATGTCGATTATCGTTTTGACCGAAGCTGCGACCAGTGCAAGTTTGCCAAGAATGCTTAACACTGTGTCAAGATTGCTGTCGATCTCTTTCAGGACTTCGGCAGCTTTCTTTTTGTCCCTGTCCTCCACTCTCTCACCTCCGTTTCCCTTGCTGTGATTATATTATATCACAGTAAGCGTTAACTGTCAATATAAAATTATCACTTTATGATAATTTGTATACTTGCACAAAAAGCGTTGTTAAGTTTATACAAATTAACAGTTTTTGATAACTACGCGATTTCGGGTTGATTTTTAACAGAAAGTGTGATATACTATATTCAGGAGGTGATTTTATGATAGGTGAAATCCTAAGAGTGTTAAGAGATGAAAAGGGATTAACCCTAAAACAAATGGGAGAAATACTCGGGGTAAGTCATATGACTTATCAAAGATATGAAAAGAACGATACCGATGTATCAACAGATATGCTTGTCAAGCTTTCCGATTTCTACGGAGTATCAGCCGACTACCTTTTAGGGCGCACCGAGATCAAGGCGATGGCGGGCACAAGCCCCGCAGAACAGCTCGACGTTACCGCCGCAGAGCAGGAGATCATCAGACGCTATGCCGAGTTCCCCGAAGATCTGCGCCTGCTCCTGCTGGACACTATCCGCAAGCTCGTCGGGCTTCCCGAAGTTCCCGAGGACACCCGCCCCGTGATAGTGTTTACCCGCTGCCACCGCATGAAAGCGTCGGCGGGAATGGGCTTTGACCTCGAAAACGACGACGAATGGCGCGATGTACGCATATACGACTGCCCCGAAGCGTATCAAGCCGATTTCGCCGTAGAGGTTGACGGCGCGAGCATGGAGCCTGACTATCACGACGGCGATATTGTTTTCGTCAAGCTCTCCGAAGACGTTCCCGTCGGAGCGGTCGGGCTGTTTATACACGACGGCAAGGGCTATATCAAGGAGCGCGGCGAGAAGTGCCTTATCAGCCGCAACCCCGAGTATGAGAACATCTGCGGCGAGTGCAGAACGGTCGGCGCGGTCATCGGCAAGGCGGAGATGGCGCGGTGAGCAAGGAGATGATACTATGGCAATAACCGAAAACGAAAAGCCGAGATACACGGCGGAAGAATACTACAAAATGATACCCGAAACGAACCGTAAGGTCGAACTTATAAACGGCGAGATAGTTTCGGACTATCCGCTTGATGAGCTTATAAAAGGTGACGTTGTAACAACGATTCTTGCAGGTCCCACTACAAAACACCAGGATATAGTCGGGGGAATGTTTTATTCACTCTATTCGTTTATCAAAGCGAACAAGGTCAGCTGCACAGCCTACACTGCTCCGCTGGACGTGGAACTTGATGACAGGAATGTTTATCAGCCCGATGTGTTCATAGTCTGCGACCGCGACAAGATAACCGACAAGAGAATAATCGGCGCGCCCGATCTTGTTGTAGAAGTGCTTTCGCCGAGCAGCAAAAAGCACGATATTGTTGATAAATATACGAAATACGCAAACAGCGGCGTCCGTGAATACTGGATAATCGACCCGTCCGAGGAGCGCACGATAGTATACCTTTTCGGCGAGACCGTGAACATCGGCTTCTACGATTTCGACCAGCCGATACCCGTCGGGATATGGGACAACAAGCTCGAAATAAACATCGCCGAGCTGCTCGGCTGATATGCCGCCCGCATGAACCACAGCGCCCCCGCAGAGCCGCCGAAGGCTCTCAGACGTAAAATTTATAACCCGAAAAGAAAAGCCCCTCACAGCGCATTACAGCGCGTGTGAGGGTATCATACAAAGGAGCTGACACTATGGCGATTATAGAAAATGACAAGCCGAGATACACAGCGGAAGATTTTTACAAGCTGATACCCGAGACCAATGAAAGGATAGAGCTGCTTGACGGCGAGATCGTAGCACAGGCGGCACCGAGCGAGATTCATCAGACTATCACGGGACGTATTTTCTCGCGCCTTGACGGACACATTATGAACAATAAGGGTAAATGCAAGGCACTTATCTCGCCTTTTGAGGTCGTACTTGACGACAGCAACATCGTAGAACCCGATGTGTTCGTTATCTGTGACAGGTCAAAGCTCGACGGAAAACGCGCACACGGTGCGCCCGATCTTGTTATCGAAGTCGTGTCGTCTAACCGCACTAACGATTTTATTCGCAAATTGCAGTTGTACAAAATGAGCGGCGTTCGTGAATACTGGATAATCGACCCTTCCGAGGAGCGCACTATCGTTTACCTGTTCGGCGAGACCGTGCA
>CACYSH010000187.1 GCA_902776945.1 uncultured Ruminococcus sp. | reverse complement strand
TGATATTTTATTTTTCGCAAGCCTGTCCTGAACCTTTTGGAAGAGTTCGTCCGATACAATTCGCGGCACACCGCCCTCAATGACCACATCACGATATTTATACTGCCCGCGGTACTTCGTGTTATTGAATATCGCGGTCACGGTCGTTTTCGTCATGGGCTTGCCGTAGGAAGATTTGACGCCTTTGGAATTGAGGTATTCCACGATGTCCTTTATCATCTTCCCGCCTGCGTACATCTCGAAAGCGTCCTTGACGAACGGCGAGGTCAGCGGATTGATCTGATATTTTTTGTTCTCATCTATTGTGTAACCGACAGGAACGGGGCTGCCGTTCCATTGACATTTCAAGGCGTTCTCCGTCAGACCGCGGATTACTTTCTCACTGAGTTCCGCGCTGTAATACTCCGCGAAGCCCTCCAAAACCGATTCAAGAATTATACCCTCGGCACCTTCCGAGATAACTTCCGTTGCGGAGATTACCTTGACCCCGTTCTTTCTGAGCTGAGCTTTATAGTGCGCGGAATCGTACCTGTTCCTTGCAAAGCGGTCGAGCTTCCAGACGATAATAGCCTCGAACAGCCCCTTGCTGCTGTCCTTTATCATCTGCTGAAACTGCGGTCTGTTGTCCGTCTTAGCCGACATAGCGCGGTCGATATAACTGCCGATTATCATGATATTATTCTTTTCGGCGTAAGCCTTGCACTCGCGGAGCTGCCCCTCAATGCTCTCCTCGCGCTGATGATCGCACGAATATCTTGCATAAACTACTGCTTTCATGTTCCCTCCTTTTGTATCGTGTGGCATTTACCCACCTCTGTCCCGTAACCTGACGTTACCTTCATTTCCATTATACCACACTATTCAATTTTTGTCAAGCTGCTTTAAAGTGCTAAATCGCATTTTTATGCTACGTTATCATCATTAGCATTATCATCAGCACTATCATCATTGGTATTCGTTCCGGCTCCCATGGCGAATGAAGCCTTTTCTTCGATATACCGCTGATATTCTGCTTTTCCCTCGTCGGTCTTATAATATCCGAGCATGACAGGGAAAAAGCTCGCAGCAAGTATGTTTATCTGTTGTTTTGTTATCTTTCCCATACATTTCCATGCGTGGGACGACGTAGCTAATTTAGGCGTATCTGTTATCGCATTGATAAAGAGCGTGGGAAAAGCTGAAAACCCACTTTGATATATTCCATAAGCTGCCCCGAGTCTAAGGTTGGCAAGACCTCACAGTGAACGGAACAGCGGATAGTAAAACATTGGAGCTCACCTCTCTTTCGATTATTTCTTCTATGTTGTCGTAACCTTTCTAATCTGCCTCTAATATTATTATACCATACTACCTGTTCCAAAAACGGAACAATTAAAAATATTTTTCAAGATCGCGTAAACCGTTGATAATCAAGGCTTAGGCGGGTGTTAGCAGCAGCTAATGTCATAATTCTTTCACAATGTCTTATTCTTTCGTTTCTCCAAAAACTCCCTCAAAGCCTTCCCCAGCCCATACTGCTCCACGAACAGCTTGACCTTCTCGAACTGCTCCCGCAGCTTTGAATAAATACGCTGCAAGTTCGATAATTCTGTCTTGACCGCTGTGATTTGCTGCTCCTGCTCGGACACCTTCGTCCGCAGGGCAGCATTTTCTGTTTTGACCTCTTTCAGTTCGGTGCGGGCGGTATGAAGCTGATCGCCCAGCCGCTTGTTATCGCCTGAAAGCCGCAGGTTCTCGTCTCGCAGAGCAGCATCGTCCGCCACGCTTTCGTAAAACTCCCCAAAATCGTGGTCAAGCTGCTGATACTTAGCAATAAGGTCGGCATTAGCCGCTTTCAGTTGCTCGTTCTCTTTGAAAAGACGCTCGTTCTCCGAGGATAGCACCGCGTTCTCGGCTTCGGCAGCCTTTGCAGTAACAAAACCCTTCGCAGCTGCCGTGAGGGTATTGAAGTCCTCGCGCTTGACCGACACCATGTTGAACGGCAGGTTCTTCGCGCCGATCTCGTCCACCCTTTTGACCTCCGCAACATGACCTTGAAGCTTGGCAAGCTGCTCGGCGGTCTTTTGCAGCTTGTACTCCTCGACCGATAAATGCTCGGCGGTGCTGCCTTTCGTGCCGCGTTCGAGGGTGTACCCACAAGAGGTTATCCACGCATAGTACTCGTCCTGGAGCTTTGCATAGCTGTCCTTCCCCTTCCAGAATTCAGAAGCATTCACCCGTCTGCATGGGTTCCCCTTTCTATCCTTTCCTTCGACCGTCGGAATGAACGCAACGTGCATATGCGGAGTCTTCTCGTCCATGTGGACGACAGCAGACACCACGAACTTCTCCCCGCCGACTTTGTGCGTAACAAAGCGGTAAGCGTCCCGAAAGAAATCCCGCGTTCTTTCCTCACCCAGCCTATTGAAGAACTGTTTGTCCGACGTAATCATGAACTCGCAGAGGATAGTGCTCTGCTTTTGGCCCGTCAGACGCAGGTTGCCCTTTAGGTTATATTCCTCTCGAATGCGATAGAACTCCTGCTCATAGCTCGCGGCGGTCGGCTGTTTCAAATGATAATTCAAACAAGTGCGCGAGGGGTCTATGTCTTTGTTTGAGTAATTCTTGTTGCGGCGTTCGTTGTGCCTTTCGCTCAGCGGCACTGCACTCATTTTGTGGTTTTCGTTTCTGATTATCGCGTAGCTTATTTTATCGACCTCCTTGTGACTTTCCTCGAAATCGGGGGGTAAACCTATCCGCGAGGATAGTTGTAACCCACTAGGACTATTTTCCGCCTCGACAAGCTCCGGCTCAAAATAGTCCGGTGGGGCAGGCGTTCCCCCTGCACTCCCTTTTGGTCGGGCTTCGCCCTCCCTTGCGGTATCGGGCTTGCGCCCGATATTTTTGTTTGAGTGAGCCCCTCACTTTCTACGCTCACGGTTCGGGGTGCGGCATCCCGTAGGGCTTTTCTCCTTGATGAACTCGTCGATCTTTTAAAGCATAGCACCCTTCAAATTATCTTGACTTATTCTTTCATTCAAATTAGCGTAACCCCCTCTTTTATTTGCCTATAATATTATTATATCATACAACCTGTTCCAAAAACGGAACAATTAAAAAATATTTTTCAAATCGCATTAGCCGTTGATAATCAAGGCTTGTGAACATATTGAAAAAATGACATTAAATAAATAAGGCACCGTTCCTGCTGCGTTGCAAGAACGATGCCTTATCAAATCTTTATTCAACTATACGCCTGCAAAGGATCACACCCTCAGCAGCTTTATAAGGCAATCCTTTTCACAGAAAGCCACTCCGTAGCACAGAATAGTCCTGTACCCGTTGGGTATGCTCTTTGCGTACTTGCGCTCGACGATCTGCTTGACAGCTTCATCGCAGGCTTTGGGCATTTCCTCCGGCTCCGTTACGCGCTTGGCTTCGATTATCATAGCCCTACGGTTATCTCTGTCACGCAGCAGTATGTCGGGTCTGCCGAGCCCATGCTCTTTATTTGATTCGACCGAATAGCCGATGCCTGCGAACATACCAGCGAGGAAAGCGTGGTAGTAATCCTCGTGATAGTCGTGGTAGCTGATCGTTTTCCACAGGAAGTCCGAAAGAAGCTCGGTAGCCCTCTGTTCATTGCCGTTCCAGAACGCCTGCATTAGCTCGGACTGCTTGCTTCGGTCGATGTTATCATTAAACCAATTGACTACTGTATCTTCAAAAATACTCGCAACTTCTCTGTTCGGTATCTTTAGGGTGACAGTACTCCCCTGCTCGAACTTATGGGCTTTTGTGAGGTAGCCCGTCATGTAGAGCATTGACCACAGGTTTTCTTCCTTGCTGAATACCTCGTCGTAAGTTAGTTCCTCGACAACGCGCTGTTCGATAGCACCGCCGTTCAAGAGAGTTTCAAACTTATCCGAAACGTTGTAGTCGGTGCGGTCAACGAATTGACGGATAATTCCGTTGTGGCTGGTGTTGCGCCAATAGTTTTGCGGCTGCGCGGTCTCGTTGCTCATCAGATCGGAAACATAATTGAGAACGTCCCACGGACAGTATACCTCGGTATCCCCGAATACATATCCGTCGTACCATTCTTTGATATTATCAGCCTTGTCGGATAGCCCGCAGTCGGAAAGAAGCTGCTTTACCTCGGGCTCGGTAAAACCGAAATACCGGCTGAAATCCTTGCTTCGGATAGAATAGCATTTAAAGTTATTTGTTCCCGTGAATATGCTTTCTTTCGTTATACGCAGGCAGCCCGTTATGACAGCAAATTTCAGGTAAGGGTTCGTTTTGAACGCCATGCTGAACATACTGCGGATAACGTCGATCATCTCGTGGTAATAGCCGTTGTCGCTTGCGTAAGACGCGGGAACGTCGTACTCATCTATCAAAATAATGACGGGCTTACCATAGTAAGCATACATCACCTCCGAGATAAGATACAAAGAACTTTTAATCTCATCGGGTGACGCGGTTTTATACGCAAGCCTCTCGAAAGCCTTAGCCTTGACGTCAGAAACCTTATCGCTCTTTGTCAGATACAGATGCCGCTCACACCAGAACGAAAGGATAACCTTCATGAGCCCGAACGCACCCTCGAAAGTATTTCCCGCAACTTCTTTGAACGATAGGAACAGCGTAGGATATTGGTTCATGTACTCGGCGCAAATTTCCTTGTTTTCCGAGACCGAAAGCCCCTTAAACAGCGACCTGCTGTCGCGGCTGATGTCGAAGAAGCAGTCGAGCATACTCATGTTCAGCGTCTTTCCGAAGCGGCGGGGGCGTGTGAACAGAGTCACTACATTGTTCTTGTCCTCGATCAG
>CACYSH010000186.1 GCA_902776945.1 uncultured Ruminococcus sp. | reverse complement strand
ACGATTGCCGTCGTCTTCCTCCTCGACTAACGCCAGTTAGCCTTCGTCGTCATCCTTGGCACTCGTGTCCATGGCGGCGAATCTTGTCACGAATTTGGTTGAGGAATAGTATAAACATCATAATAAATTGCAAAGCGAGGGCATACTAAAAGTCTTATGAAGGGATTGGCACGAACAAGTTCGCGCTAAACGCAGCTCCCTTGCGGCGCATCAAACGCAAAGCTGAAGAAAAAACGACAGCATTAAAATTAAGGGGAATAGTTATCAATGGCTAAGGGCATAGAGACCGGAGACGAAAACGGACAGCTCGTTCCGGAGGACGACTACGAATACGAAAAACGGCTCGCAGACGAAGAACGCCGAAAGCGCGAGGAAACCGAAGAGCAGCAGCGCCAGCGTGAAGAAGAAGCCATACGCCGCGCCCGCGACGCGGAAAAAGCCCGCGAGCGCCGCATTGCGCAGGAACGGCTGGAGCTTATAAAAATGAAGCAGGGCATCGCCGACGAAGAGGAAACGATCAAAGAGGAGCATGAAGTCTATGAGGAGCTGCACGGGCTGAAAAAGCTCGAAAACATCTGGTATCATGACAAGATGTGGATAATCATAGGAACATTTGTGCTTATGGTGGTGGGGTTCATCACCTACGACACGGTGACAAAGGTAAATCCCGACCTTGAATTGCTGCTGATCTGCGACAATCAGCTCCAGCAGAACCAGTCCTGCGAGCTTTTAGCACGGCGCATCGAGAAATACACACCCGACTTAAACGACGACGGCAAGATCAAGGTCACAGTCATAAGCTGCGCTGTCAATCCCGACAAGTACGATCAGTTTTACACGATAAACAGTCAGAAATTCTACGCGAATTTGCAGCAGGGCAGGATAATAATGGTAATAACAGACAGCGCTCTCGACCCCGATCTTAACGAGCTGTTCACCACCGAGCTGCCGCAGAAGATAGAAGGCAACCGCTACATCGACGAGCAGGGACTGCATCTCGATTTCGGATTTTTGGCGGAGGAGCTGAACTGCGCCGCCATGCCGAACGACGTTTACATTCGTATGCGCAATCCGATCAAGACCCTCAGCGACAGTCAGAAAAAAATGCAGAGCAACTACGATACGGCGCTTGAAATAATGACCGCTATGGCGAACGACCTGCAAGCGCAGGCGGACGAAAGCTCCGACAAAGGACTGCCCACGCCCGAGGAAATTCAGAAAATGCTCGAACAACAGGCGCAGGAGCTTGAAATGCAGGCAATGTCGTAAAACAAAAATAATAGACTTCCTCGAAAACTAACGCGCACCGCCTGTCGAAATCTTTTGTCATTCTGCTTCGTTGTCCTCCTCACCGTGCGCCAGCACGGTGGCATTAACGAAGTTAATGCAGTCGTCCGCCTCGCATCATGACAAAATCTTTCGACATTCGGCACACGTTAGTTTCCGAGGAAGTCTAATAAAGGCACGCCCTTCGAGGAGCGTGCCTAATTTTTTTACTTCTTGTCGCCGAGCTTGCTCTGCTCGTCGTTGATCTTCTTCATGAGATTGGCGAGCGCTGCGTTTGCGTCCCTGTGCGACGCTCTGCGCTGCTGCGAGA
Source organism: uncultured Ruminococcus sp. (assembly GCA_902776945.1). GTDB lineage: Bacteria > Bacillota > Clostridia > Oscillospirales > Ruminococcaceae > YE71. Next base: position 3,280 of record CACYSH010000186.1, on the reverse strand, counting down.
GTCTCTGCTGCGGGGGTCGTCTGCGCTGCTGTCCCGACGAAACGTTCTGACGAGACTGACGGGAAGGTGCGCTGCCCGATGTTCTTCTTCTCTGCGCGGAACTGCTCTGCGACTGAGAAGGTCTGCGGCGCGGTGCCGAAGTCTGCTGTCTCTCGGTTCTCACAGGTGCAGGCGCGGGAGCGGGAGCGGGTGCCTTGGGCTTTTCGAGCTGTACCGTCTGCGGCTCGGGCTGAGGTACGGGCTGCGGCTGATAATTGCCGCCGTCTGCTGCCCTTGAAGCTCTGCTGTCATAATAATCTGCGGCGGCAGGCTCCGAAGCCGTGGGCTGTTCGAAGAAGTCGTCCTCGTCGAGATCGTCGCCGACCTGCGTTACCTCTTCATCGTCGTAATTATCGGCAAACTGCTGATTTTCCGCGGTTTCCTGACCATTGCCATAGCCGTTCTGAGCAAAGCCGTCATCGGCATAGCCCCGGTCGTTTCCTTCCGCCGTCGGCTCGCCCGTGTAGCCGTCGCCATAATTGGCATAGCCGTCTTCATCGTAGTTGTCAAAATCGGGGCGCGGCGCATTGCCCGAACCGAAATTGAAATCGGGTCTGCCGCCCGCCTGCTGCTGCTGCTGGGGCTGCTGCTGAGAACGTCCGCCCGAACGCTGGGGGTGTGCGGGTGCAGGTCTTCCCGTGTCAAATTCCTCCGCGTAATCGGCATGGGGCTTCATATTGCCGTAGCCGTCGTCGCCGTTTCCGCCGTAAAGGAAATCGTCAAGGGCAACGTTGCCGCTCTGCTGTCCGTCGCGGCGGGACTGACGCATACCATCATACCTTTCATCTCTGCCGTAATCCTCAGGCTCGTAACTGTCATCGTCCGAACGGTTGGTAACAGCTACCACAAGCTCGAGCAGAACAAGCATTACAAGCGGAACCGCGAGACAGATCGCAATGCCGAACGGAGTAATAACAAACGATATTATCTTACCTGCCGTAATGTAATGACTTGTGGCTACGCCGATAACGTCGGAGCTTTCGACATCGTAATAGCGAACTCCGCCCTCGCTGTCAGCGCCCGAAACGTTGTCCTGAAGAACGGTATACACAACGCCGTTCACCTTGTCGCCCTTGGAGCCTATCTCGTTGAGCCACGCAACCGTCGTTCCCTCGTCGCCGACGTTTTTGCAAAGCACCGCATTGCTGATCTTATCAGCGCCGGGCGTTCCTATCACAGAAATAACAAGCGTATTTTTCGGCACCGAAGGACTCATGTTGTCGCTGTCCATGAGGAAGAAACCGTAGCCGCCGAACGTCGGCACCGAATCCTCCGTCTTGAAAACAGATTTAAGACCGAATATGATAAGCCCTTCAAGAATGATGAAAACGATGAAGAACACCGCTATACTCTTTCCTGCCGTGGACTTTCTTTGCTTTGTCTTGCTCATTTTTGTCAAATCCTTCCTTTCACTGGAGTTCCTAATCATAGACATACTTATTATATCACATTCTTTCTGAAATTTCAACCGTTTTTCAAAATTCGCAAAAATTTTTTTATATTGTCGTATCATGTCTTTACAAGAAAAGAGTTTTGTGATATAATGAATAAATATAGAATTGAATCCGGCGCGGCTGATGAAAAATCCACCGTCGGAAACTCATTTCGGAAGGAGAATCACATTATGAAGATAAGATCAAATACGAAGGCTGCGCTCACGCTTTGCTGCACGCTTACGCTTATCCTGACCGCCTGCGGAAGCACGGTCGGCAAGAACGAAGCGGCTCTGCCCGCTACCCCCACGGAGACCACGACAGAAGCTACCACCGCCCCCGCCGAGGATACCCCGCTTGAAACCGTGCCGCTCTTGGTGGACGACGGTTCGACAACGACGACCATGACAGGCATATTAAATCCCGACGCGGTACTGGGCGACGTTACCGCCAATTTCACCGAGACAACGACCACCACCGCAGCGTCGGAGACTACAACCACCACCGCCGCCACCGAAAGCGACAGGCTGCCCTGGGACGCGGCTCCCGATATTAAGGAAAAAGGCGCTCCGAAGGTATCGAGCATGGCGGTAATGCCGATATATCAGGTCAAGCTGCCCGATTATATTGATTACACCGATACTATGTACGTTGAGGAAAAAGAGATGTGCTATCCCCTCACGGGCTATTCGAACAGCCGTTTCGGACTGGGCGTAATGCTGCACGAGGGTCCCTCCACGTCGTATGCGCTTTCGTCGCAGTACCCTATCCCTTATGGCGCTCCTGTCGAGGTCTACACCAAATACAAGGTAACTAACGACCCCTCGCCGAGAGAAAAGGGCTTTGATTACTGCTGGGTATTCTGCAACTACAACGGCACATGGGGCTGGTGTGAGGAATTTGAGCTTACCGATAAAACGGATCAGCTTATTGACACCTCTATGCTGACTATGCCCGACAGATATTATGAAAATTATACGTCCAACACTCCGGCTGATGATAACAGCGGCTATTATACAACGCTGAAAGAGGGCATACAGGTCAAGAACGGTCCCTGGGACGGTGCGGAGACCTCCGCGACCATGCGCAAAGGCGTTTCGGTAAGACTTCTCGGCTCAACGATACCGGAATCCTCGTGGCAGTTTGCGTTGTTTGTTGACGGCAGCCGTAAGATACTCGGCTGGATAAACGTTGACGGCGACGATATACTTGAAGCCGCAAAGTAAAAAACAAGCGAATCAGGAACCCGCGAAGCGGAACCGGGGTCAAGGGGCTTCGCCCCTTGCGGGGGATCAAAGGGGGCAGCGCCCCCTTTGTGGGGTATGGGGCAAAGCCCCATTTGCGCCGCAGGCGCAACAAAGCAAAACCCCGAAAATACGCAGAGGTGAACGGTCAAAATTAAAATCGGCAATTTCAAGGAAAGCTAACCAAAACAAGCAAAACAAATAAATCTGCGCAACGTGACGAAAACAAATAAATTGCCGATTTTATTTGACGAAAGAGCGAAGCGATTTTCGTCCAACAGCGGCGCAAGTCAGTTGAACCGTTAGGAAAGTGCCGAACCGCGCTCTGCCCCACCGGTAAGAAAATGCCGGCGGGTACAGATTGCGGCGCGAACTGCGTTCGTGCGGTTCGCTCCGCTCACTTCGCACAAAGGAAGGCAGCCGCACGCAGATAGTGCTGGTCGGTAAAAAGAACTTGCGTGCGGCTGATTTAAATGGGGGCGCTGCCCCATACGCATTAACCTATTCTAAAATGTCGTAAAAATCGCGATTTTGTGGGGCGTTCACGGACACGCAATGCGCACC
>CACYSH010000185.1 GCA_902776945.1 uncultured Ruminococcus sp. | reverse complement strand
CTTAGCACTTAAAAAACTATTTCATGTTGAATCTCGAAAAAAAGGGGTCAGACTTCAAATGGTTGTTTTTAACTTAGGTTAATGCATATGGGGGCTTGCCCCCGCCGCCCCGATGTATAGACTTTATCTAATAATGATTATTTATGCAGTTTGCTGAAAAGCGCTCATTTATAGTTATATAGTGGAGCTACGTCAGAGAGCATTGTCTCCGATGATCTGGTTAAGCTTGTCAGTGAAGATGCAGGTGTGGGCAGATATAACGAAGCCGCACGTAAATCCAGGGAGGCAGCTAAAAATTTTTCAGAACAAAAGAATCTGATTGATAATCTTGCTGATGAAGAGAATAACCTAATAGATCACTTTGAGCCGCGCAGCAGCGGCTGGGCTACCGCAGGCAAGGTGCTTTGCATAGCGGGTGTTCTTCTTGCCATAGGCACGGCGGCGGTAACTATCTATGACACCTACAAATATTATCATGTAGACTACGCGCCTATCCCCCGAAAGCTGGTACACGAAAGCAGCGACGACAAGGGACGTATGGTATATACCATTTACGATTGCGTGCTTTGCAACCGCGCTAAACAGGGCTTTGCAAACGATACCTTCGGCGATTACGGCGATATGAACGGCGATGTCGGCAAGCAGTGGCTGGCGCTCTATACGACTAAGGACATAGCGGCGGGCGATCCGATAACCACCGACATCATCTCACAGAAGGGCAGCAATAAAATCCCGCTTGACAAGACAACGGGTATAAAGCTCTTCGGCAACACCGACACGGTGAACATCGTAAGCGAGGACTACGGCTACAATGATTCGCTGGGCGGGCTGTATATATTCTGCGGCACGGATAACGGAACAGCGGCTGCGGCTGAAAAGCCCGCGGAAGCTGCAAAAACCGAGACCGCACCCGCTACTGAAAGCAAGTCCGAGACCGAAAGCAAGACCGAAGATACCACTGTTTCCGAAGGTACTGTAAACGAAGCAAAAGCCACGAATACCGAAGCCCCTCAGAAGACCGGCTCGGTAGTGGGCAGCGGCACTATGGTAATGAGCTGCGGACTGTCTGCGGCGGTAGGCGCGCTGATATGCTTCCTTCTCACACGGAAAAAGCGTGCAGCATAAGCAAATAAACTTCTGTCTGACACAACAGATAATGATACCGACCGTTCCTGCTCCGCTGGGGGCATGAGCGGTCGGTATCGGTAAATAAGGAGTATGAAATGAGCAAGAACGGTTATGAACGGAGTACATTTTCTAAATTCATAGCGGCGCTGATGGCGCTTGTTATGGCTTTCGTGTTTGTTTCCTCCGACATTCCCACAAAGGCGGAGGCAGCCGAAAGGGTGTACATTTCGGAGGTGATGATCTTCTACGGGAACGATCTTGCCGACGCAGTGAACGAGTGCAAAAAGGCGGGATATATCCCTGTTGAAAGCGACCTGAACGAAACGGCATACGAAGATCAGCCGAGTTTTGTCAGAAAACACGCGTGGGATGAAGTGCATGAGATATACGGCGATATCGGCAACGCTGTCGTGCTTGGCTACAAGACCACAAAGCAGCGCGAGCTTGCCATAACGAACCTTTCCATGCTGCAAATGGGTATCGGCTACGATAACTACAAATATGAGGAATACATGAAGCTCAAACGCGGCAATTTCGACTTTATGGTAAGGACGATAATCGGGGTGCGGAAAGAGTTCTCGGACAACCTCGCCAAGGGCAGCTCCGCCGCGAGAATGGCTTTGCAAATAATGAATTTCTATAAGTACTACGAGGAGAATATGCTTCTCGGAGATTATATCCTTTCCGACCAATGCGGCGAGGACGAGCTTTCGTACCTGTTTCAGCACTGCAACAGCGCGGTGGCAAATACCGTTTTCGGAGCGATGACGGGAGCCGTAGCCGATTTCAATCCCGATACCGAGTTCGCCGAGGGCAAATTTGAGACCGAGGTACAGCCCGCGGAGCCTATCCCCGATATAGAGCTGTCCGAAAACTCGGGGGAAGAGATGTCTGTCTCCGATTTCTGGGCAGCAGCGGAGGACAGCTCCTCCGAAACCGAGGGTGCTTCCGACGCGGACGAAGCGTCTGCGGCTGATACGTTATCCGAAGATACATCTTTTGTGGAGGAAACCGCGCAGCCCGCGGAAAGCTCGTCCGAAAGCGCCGACGGCATATTTGTCTTCTATACCACCGAGGACACCGTTTCCGCGATCAATCAGCCGAAGGAGATCACCGATTCCGATAATTCCGGCAAGTTCATAAGCAAGATCATGCTTTCCGTGGCAGAATCCGAAACAGAAGCAAAAACGAGCCTTACGCGAAAGGGCTTCAAGATAATCGACGAAAACCTGACTCCGGACATTGAAAAGAGCTATACCTACCTCGGTTACAAAGTGCAGACGGTCGCGGAAGAGGGTGACACGCCCATTACCGATATACGAATAGCCACCAAGACAAAGGACGCGGCGCAGACCTACGGAAATGCGGGCTATGCTATTGCAGGTCTTACCAATGACAAAGAAACCGGTTCATCGGGTACGCTCAAAAACGGAGATTCGATGTATTACAGCAGCTATGCCTGCGTAGGGGACGCGCTCACCACCGATTTCATGATAGTGCGCGATGTGAAGGATGCCAAGGAGGGCTACGAGCCGATCACTACCTTCGGAGGTCTTCCTTACAACTTCAATCATGTATTGGACTTTGAGATAAGCTCTCTCATGGAGAATCAAAACAGTCTCTTTGAGTCGGGACTTGATGTGGCTAAGCAAAAGCTCGGAACGCCCTTGTATGTGTTCTTCCGTCCGTCTAAGACCTATACAAAGAGTGAGATCGAAAAGAACGGCGGCACGGCGCAGGAGTACCTTTCGGGTATAGCGATATATGAGTGTCTGCCTCACCGCTCGGGCAAGATAGGAAATACCGACTGGGATATAAACACTTATACCGAGTACATAAAATATTACGCGGAGCTTACGGGAGCGGAGGTGTACGAAAACAACCTTCTCGACGGTGTGGTATACGAACGCGGCTGGAACGATATCGCAAATTTTACGCTGAGTCCCGGGACACCGAAGTGCTTCTTCCTCGTGACGAAGACGTATAATCCGAAGAGGGCGGTTTACGGCATCAGGAGCTACACCTCGTCGCCATCTGCAAGCGTGCTTCCATCTTCCGCAGGAAGCGTCGCAACGGGAGCCTACGCCGCGGCGGAGGTCACTCTTGCCACGACTGCCCGCCCGAGCTATTCGGCGATAAGGGCATTTTATAGTAGTCAATGGCTGTAAATATATCTCTTGCGGCGGAAAGATTGCGGACGCTTTCCTCGGGGACTACTACCTCTATCAGTCCTATGACTCGGGAGCGGGCAAGCCCGTTACCTCCGTCGATTTCGGCATAGTTCCTTTCATGAACGGCGCAGTCACGGCGCTCAGTGCGGACAACGCCAATTTGTCCGCCGAAAACAAATCAATACAGAAGCTCGGCATAGGACAGGCAAGCAACTACATCTACTGCGTCTGCGAGGACAATACCGAATATATCGACGCAGTATATGTATGCAGCGGAGATAATGTTTTCGACGTGTGCTCGGAGCTTGTCAGGGCGGGCGCGACCCGTGCGGTGCTTTACGACGTAAGGCACAATACTCGCGTCGGCAGTACGGGAAATGTAAAATACACCCTTATAGGCTATTCAATGAGCAAGCCCACAAAGACCGGTATCCGCACACGTGCGAACGGCGTAAGAGATATTGTGATAGTCAAAGCGGAGGACGAAAGCGGTGTGGCTCCTTCAAAGCTTGAGCTTGACGGTCTCGAATACAAGCCTGCAAGGAACGGAAACGGCGTACCCGAAGCGGTAAACGCCGCGGACGGTATGTATATCTACTATTACACATCTGCGACAGACAAGGTGCGGCCGCTGATAAACAAGCTCGGCATAAGCGAGCGCGACAGAGTTCCCGATACGAAAGAGCTTTGGGAAAACGTGCTGACAAGCGACAACAAGCGCTACAACCTCAACGAGGGGATATTCACCTTTAAGGACGGCACGCAGTTCCTTACCGATTCGAGAGCGTATCTCTACTGCAAAAGACAAGACAACGTGAATAATTACGTCAAGCCGGGCGCTGCGATAGTCGGCGGTCACTGCGAGGAAAGCGTGACATACGGCGAGCTGTACTTGGAGCCTGCGGGCTGAAAACGGGAGAGTGAAACGGATAAATGCTAAAGATCATGATAAATTCGGTCGTCTGCGTATGCGCGGTCGCGGGGTTCATAATGGGGGCGGTGAAATTCTTCCGCAAGAAAAAGCCGCTGTACTCACAGATGGTCACGGTAGCTCTCGGCTGCGCGGCACTCGGACGGCTGTACAACATCTCCGTGATGATATGCGGAAACGGCATACCCAAGACATTCAATACCGGCATTCTCGCAACGATAGGCTTTGCTATGTTCATATTCGGCGCGAATTACGGCGAGATGGACAGCCTTTGCGACATGAATTTCAAGCGCAACAGGAAAATGAAATGGACGGCTCTCGCCGTTCCCGCGATGTTAGTGATAACAGCCGCTGTGATATTTGTTCTGAGCGGCGGTACGACCGTATACAGGATAACCTGTTCGCTCGAAATAATTTTCATAGCGTTTGCGGCGTATTTCAATTTCAAGCATTTTTGTATACAGGACGTGGAGTTCGGAATAATCGGCAGCCTGCGGAGGTACAACCTTCTTGCGCTGATGCTGGAGCTGCTCTATTCGGCTGAAATAACCCTCGACGCATTTGACCGGACTAAGGAACTGCCATGAAATAAATTGCACATTTATGCTTTCCTTGTGCGTCGTTGAACGCACTTGATAATACGGGCATGAACGTAGTTCATGCGGTATTCCTGCGTGCGTTCGCCTAGCACAAGAAAAAACATCCTGTGCCTAAATGTACAATTTATTTCATGGCAGCTCCTAAATCAAGGCTTTTCCCACAGCGACGAACAGGGAATGTATCTTTACACGCTGAAAATGCTGATAGAAAATCCGGTAAATACGAGCAATTCGGGCAGCGACGCTATGGAGAGCTTTGAGATATACTTCACATATAACGGTTCGGAGCATTACAAGCTCGATATGTCATGGGACAGCAGCGTGGGCAGGAACAAAAACCCCGCGTTTGCAGACCTTTTCCGCCGCTCCGATGATAATGAAACGACCGCCGTGATGAACGTATGGGTGCCGGGCAGAGTGAGCAGGATAAACGTGCTTCTCAATATGTCGGGCGGCGAGCGGCTTTCCGTTACATTCGCGGACGTTCTGCTTGCGGGCTTGAAGATCAACCGCAAGACCGATTATGTTACATCGGCGTACTATGAATCAAATGCAGAGATAGAATGTACCGTTCCCGATTCGCTTATCGACCTTTCCGGACTTTCGGACGAGCGTATCACCGAGATCATGGAAATGATATACAAAGCCGACGAAACCGCCGATCTGAGCAGCATAAAGGATCAGTTCGGTTCGGCGATAGGCAGTGAGCAGCTCAAAGCCGCCCACGACGAAATGATGAACTGCATAAAAGCTGCCGATAACGACACCCGCGCTCTGTATGCCGACGTTATTGAGGGCTTCTATATGTACAAGACGATATACCGTGCGGAGAGCATAAGCGCGGTGCAGGAATATATCATGGAAAAAAGCGAGGAATCCCGCCGTACTGTGTGATGACGGGCAAGCAATTAAGGTCTTCCTCCTTTATCATTATGAATACGGCTCGGCTGCCGTGCCGTGTTCCGCATATTTCCGTCATAAGATTTAAGCACATTTTCGGCTGACAGTCAAACAGAAGTTAACCAAAGCGGTTAATGACAAACCTCGGTTTATGTGTTATAATAGACTTCTTCGGAAACTATATATTAGAGCTATAAATGAGCAGTGCAGTCAATATGCACAAATTCAGACTATCACAAGGCTTGTAGGGCGGGGGCTTGCCCCATATGCATTAACCTAAGTTAAAAACAACCATTTGAAGTCTGACCCCTTTTTTTCGAGATTCAACATGAAATAGTTTTTTAAGTGCTA
>CACYSH010000184.1 GCA_902776945.1 uncultured Ruminococcus sp. | reverse complement strand
TCACATCCTTCTGCTTATATTATAGCAGAACGGAAATGATTTGTCCAGTATTTTGTACAATTTATTTGTAATCAAATTGTAACTCATGCGTTTGGTGTGCATGATAATTTATAATAATCTTCATTTATTGTGGCATTTTAAACAAAAATTCATATATTTACCGCAAATAAATAATAAAAATATCTTTTGGATATGATATAATATATTAAATAAATTATTAATCTGACATATTTCCGGTTTTTGGCAGCCGGGTATAATGAAACGGGGTGAGTAAAAATTGGATACGAGAACTATGTATTTTTGTATATTCGCGGTTTTCGTGGTGCTGCTTGCGATGTGCGGGACTGCTTCCCACCGTTCGCCAAAGGCGATAGGCAACGCCGTGGCGCTGCTATGCTGCTCGCTTATCACAACCATGATCGGCAATATGACGGTAATAGCCTCCGCAAGCAGGATCGCTTCGCATATCGGTTATTATATATATTTTCTCGGCTACGATTTTATAGCGTTCACGCTTGTACGGTTCACCGACGAGTATTGCAGGAATTTCGGCAACTCCGACCGCCGACCGACTGCAATACTTGTATTACTTGCGGCTGACGTTTTGCAGATATTGATAAGTCCTTTTACCGGACACGTTTTCCATACCGAAAAGATAGTGCTTGAAGGCTCGCCTTATTACAGCGTTGTGCCGCATTTCGGGCTGACCACTCACCGCGTTATCGTCTATCTTGTAATGGGCGCGGTGATGCTGATATTCCTTATTGCTGCGCTGAAAACCGCGAGGATATACCGCGGGCGCTATATGGTAGTGCTTATTTCGATGTTCTGCGAATGTATATGGCAGGGCTATTACATAGTTTCGCGCAAGCCCATTGACCGCTCGATGATAGGCTTGACTGTATTCGGACTGCTTGTCTTTTATTTCACAATGTATTACCGTCCGCTGCGGCTGCTTGACAGAATGCTTTCGAACATAGTTTCGGATATGCCCGAAGCGCTTTTTGTGTTCGACCCGACGGGCAAGTGTATATGGGCTAACGAGCGCGGTCTTATGCTTGCGGGCGTGGACGAGAACAGCCTTGACGAGGTGTACGGGCGGCTTAAAGATATTTTCGGCGAGTGCGAATGCCTTTCTCACTACACATCGGATTCGGTCGGCAACGAAGAGAATATAGTTATCGGCTCGGGCGACGAGGCTTCATATTATTCGCTTGAAAGGCATTCGGTCAGCGCCGACAGCAGGCACCTTGCAGGCTCCTTCCTTACGGTACACGATGTTACAGAGGAACAGCGGCGGGTCAAACGCGAGCTGTACAACTCCACCCACGACACCCTGACCGACCTTTACACAAGACAGTATCTCTATGACCGCATAGAAAAACAGCTTGCCGAGAACGAGACCGCGAAATACTATGTTGTATTTGTCGATGTCAAGAATTTCAAGATAGTGAACGACGTTTTCGGCAACGCCTTCGGAGATATTGCCATAAAGCAGATCGCCGACTGGATAAGGTCTGTCGTGAACGAGGGCTGTATTTACGGCAGGCTTGCGGGAGATACGTTCGGCTTGTTTATCCCCGAGGAGGATTTCGACACCTCGCGGCTTGAAAACGAGCTTGCAAATTTCGTCGCCCGCGACGGCAGCGTGGAATATCATCTGCTGATACATTTCGGCGTTTACGAGGTCGTTGACAGGACGGCTTCCGTTTCCGTGATGTTCGACAGGGCGCACCTTTCGCTCTCCTCGATAAACGACGAGTACAAAACGCACATCGCCTATTACGACAATGCCCTGCGTGAGCGGGTCTTGTGGGATCAGCAGATCTCGGCGATGCTGCCCGAAGCGATAGCGCAGCGGCAGGTGTGTCCCTATTTGCAGCCGATAACCGACGCAGGCGGCATGGTAGTCGGCGCGGAGGCTCTTGCAAGGTGGATACACCCCGAGCGCGGATTTCTTTCGCCCGCTTCATTTATCCCGGTATTTGAGAAAAACGGCATGATCGTCGAGCTTGACCGCTATATGTGGAAATGCGCGTGTGAGATACTTGCAAAGTGGAAGGGCGTTCATGACGGAGTGTTTATCTCGGTGAACATCTCGCCGAAGGATTTTTACTTCTTTGACGTTGTGTCGGAGCTTAAAGCGCTTGTGAGAGATCACGGCATAAAGCCCGCCGATCTGCGTGTAGAGATAACCGAAACGGTCATGATGAGCGGTTCTGAGGACAGAATGAAGACATTGGCGGAGCTGCGCGAAGCGGGCTTTATTGTTGAAATGGATGACTTTGGCAGCGGTTATTCGTCGCTCAATCTCCTTAAAGATATGCCGGTAGATGTGCTGAAAATAGATATGAAGTTCCTTTCGGCGGGGCTGGAGGACGGCGCGGATAAGTCGGTGCAGCGTTCGCGGACGATATTGAAAAATGTACTGCGGCTTTCGGAGGAGCTTGAAATATCCTCGCTGACGGAGGGTGTTGAGACTGAACAGCAGTTTTTGCAGCTGGCGGAAATGGGTTGTAAGCTGTTTCAGGGGTATTATTTTTCGAAGCCGCTGCCGGTCAAGGAGTTTGAGAGTTTTGCCTTTAGGAGCTAAAAAAAAAGATAACGTGAGCCGCAAAGCCTACAAAAAACGCAAAGCGCTGGCGGACACGGGGTTCAGCGCCCGTGCGCTGGCGAGGGGGCAACCGCACGAACAAGTTCGTGCCAAGGCGAGGAGCCACCGTGCGGGTCAGCGTTTCCAAACTTGTTCCACCCCCTTCCTAAGACTTTTGATATGCCGCTGTTTTGCGCTTTTCGTGGGCTTTGTGATGTGCAATTTATTTTGACGTTTGTTATATAACTTTTGGAATCATTGACAACCTGTTTGAAAAATGTTATAATGTAATGCAGAGGGCAGACAGGCGACGGAAACGCGCTGCTTCGCCCGATACTTCGGAACATTCGGAGGTTCGCAGATGATAATACGAAATGTTGCCGCTGTCGTTTCAGGCATGGACGAGGAATACCCTTATCAGATCATTCTCGGGATAAATAACTATGCCCGGGAGCATAATTTTAATGTATCGTACTTTGCGGCGTTCGGCGGGATAATCGACAGCAAGGATTTCGATGTCGGCGAATACAGTATTTACGAGCTGCCCGATTTTTCGAGCTTTGACGGCGTTCTTCTTTTGTCAAATACCTTTTCCGACCCCGACATAAGAAATGCGATAATCGACAAGGTAAAGGCTTCGGGGATCCCCGCCGTAATATTCGAATGCAAGGATCATAAGGAATTTTACGATATTAGTATAAATAACTATTCCGTAATGAAAAAGCTCGTGGAGCATCTTATCAAGGTACACGGGGCGCGGGTGTTCAATTATATTTCGGGACCCGCGGCAAATCCCGAAGCGCAGGACAGATACCGCGCTTTCCGCGACGCTCTGGCGGAAAACGGGATAGAGTTTGACGAGGAAAACCGCTTCTTTCAAGGCTATTTCCGCAGTTATGACGGTATCCGCGCTATCGAGGAATTTGGACGCTCGGGAATGAGCCTGCCCGATGTTTTCGTATGTGCCAATGACAGTATGGCGCTTACAGCTATGAGCAAGCTCCAGCAGGCGGGAATAAGGATACCCGAGGACGTTCTTATCACCGGTTTTGACAATACCTTCAATGCGCAAAATTCATGCCCCGTGCTGACCTCCGTAAAGCGCCCGCTTTATTATTCGGGGGAGAAGGCTTGCAGCGTTCTTATAAACCTGATAAACGGCGAGGTTCAGCCGCGCAGTACCGAGCTGGAGGCTGAACCCATATTTTCCGAAAGCTGCGGCTGTGTGGATAACGAGGTGAAAAATATCCGCGATTTCCGCAGGGACACCTATCAGCGGATAGAACGCACATACACAAACGTTCATATGCTTAACAGGCTTATCGCGGGGCTTTCGCGTGCGGAAAGCATCGACGACTGCATAGGCTCGATAAAACGTATGCTCGATATAATCGGCTGCACGGATTTTTCGCTGTGCCTTGTCAGCGACTGGGAGACAAATTATAACGTTGCTTCGATAAACGAGGAACACGACGGTTATCCCGAAGTAATGACGGCACCGCTTGTACTTGAAAACGGTGTACGGTATTCAGTGCAGAGCTTTCCCGCGAGACAGCTTTTCCCGACTCTTCCGATGACGGGCGGAAATATCAGCTATATCCTGCCGCTGCACTTCAACCGCCGCTGTCTTGGCTACTATATCATGACGAACAGCGATTTCCCGATAAGCAGTCTGCTTTGCCATACCATGACCATGTGTATCGGCAACGCGGTGGATAATCTTTCCAAACTGAACGTGCTTGACCCGCTGTGCAGGATATACAACCGCCATGGCTTCAACAAGAACGCCGACCATGTTTTCAGGGAATGTATTTCCTCCGAAAGCCCGATGACGATGTGCTTTATTGATTTGGACGGGCTTAAAACGATAAACGATACTTACGGTCACAATGAGGGCGATTTTGCGATAAAGAGCGTTGCCGATGTGATAAGCTCGTCGTGCAAGTCTGCGGGGCTTTGCGGGCGGTTCGGCGGAGATGAGTTTGTGGTGCTTGGCAGAGGAAACGGCTTTATCGGCAGTTTTCTTGAGAAAATGAATAAGTCTATCGAGGAGCTGAACGAACGTTCCGGGAAGCCGTACCGTATTTCGGCGAGTGTGGGACATTTTACCGTGATACCCACGAGGAAGGATAAGCTGTTTGACCTTATTCAGCGTGCCGATGATCTTATGTATGAAAATAAGAAGAAAAGAGCAAGATAAATCATACGACCCGGAGAGCGAATATCTCCGGGTCGTTTTGTAAATAAGGTTAATACTATTCCTCGACCAAATTCGCAACAATCTTCGCCACCCTGAACACGATGGTACGAACAAGTTCGTACCGTCGTCTTCCTCCTCGACTAACGCCA
>CACYSH010000183.1 GCA_902776945.1 uncultured Ruminococcus sp. | reverse complement strand
GCCCTCGACCTCAAAATCATACCGCTTTTCGAGATATGTGTAAGGCTTGTCCAGCGCAGATAAAAACCTCTCGATAACCAGACCGACTATCCTTTTCTCCGGCTCGGAAAACTCTGTTTCTTTCAACCGACCGATAAGATTTGTTGGGATAATAGCATGATGATCGGTAATTTTCGCACTATTTACGACCCTTTTATCAAGGTTCAGACCCTGCGATAAAAGTTTATCGGTTCTATCCTTGTCATAACCCGAAAGACACTTGACAATACTCAATGTAAGAGGCTTCATATCCTCGCTGATACAGCTGCTATCCGTTCGGGGATATGTCAACAGTTTCTTTTCATAAAGCGACTGCGCCGCTTTTAAAGTGGCTGCCGCTGTCATGCCATAAAGTTCATTTGCTTCCCGCTGTAAAGAAGTCAGGCTATGCATCAGAGGACGATTCTCCTTCTTTTCCTCTGCGATCACCGAAGAAACAATGGCGTTCTTGCCCCTACACTTTTCGGCAATAGCAACAGCTTCATCTCGTGAATCGAAGGTACGAGCGCACTCTGCGCCGTTGTCGAGAACGACCTTGAAATATGGCTTTTTCTCAAACGCCGATATCTGCGCTTCACGCTCGGCAATTATGTTCAGCACAGCATTTTTCACTCTGCCGGACTTGTGATGCTGACCCGAAATAAGGCTGAAATATCTCGATAAGTTGATCCCGAACAGCCAGTCGGATTTTGCTCTTGCAAAACCCGCAGTATACATATTGTCAAGTTTGGAAGAATCAAGCAGATCATTCATCCCCTCACGAATAGCATCATCGGTAAGCGAGCTTATCCACAAGCGCTTGACGGACTTTTTGCAGCCGACAAAATCATAGATATATCTGAAAATACACTCGCCCTCGCGCCCTGCGTCGCAGGCATTTATGATCTCGGTCACATCTTCGCGGTTCATAAGCTCTTTCAGCATTTTTATCTGAGTTCCGCAGCCATTCAATGCAAACAGCTTGAAATCGGGTATCATGGGCAGGTCTTTCAAAGACCATTTTTTGTAGCCGTAATCTTCGGGAACTCCAATACCCACCAGATGTCCGAGAGCGTTGGTGACGATATATCCGTTCCCCTGCCGGTAAAAGCATTTTCCCCCTGACACCGTTTCCGTCGCGCCAATGCAGTAGGCTATGTTCATCGCCATAAGAGGCTTTTCGGCAAGTATCAGCTTCACGGAAGATCACACACCTTCCCAAGAAAATCTCTCGCGTTCATAAGCCTGTCCGCAAGCTGTACGCCGAGCGCTATCATAAATTCGATGTTGTCAAATTCCTCGATAAGACCGCACTCCACACGGTAAACTGAAGTCATATCACTGTTGGACAAAGCGACAGTATACACGGGAATAATAGTATTTCCGCCCACATCGTATATAATATCGCAGCTGCGCTCGATGACCGTTTCTCCGTCATCGGAGGAACACACATCTGTCCGGATAGTGGCAAGATAAACAGCCTCACAACAGAGAACGTTTTTTTTCACCGGCATCATCGGGCATTATATCCTCTTCGCAGTCATCGTTAAAAGTAAGATCATATCTGTTTATCACATTCACGGGCAGAACGCCGTTCTTGATCTTTCTAAGCTCCGAGAAAACGGTATCGAGCATATTTCTGACTTCACTGTCCATGTACTCATACTGACACTCCTCCTGCTTCATGCAGAAATCGAATACCGCTTTCATAAACTTGTTTGTTAGAGTAATAAATCTCATCATATATTTTTTCCTTTCAAAACGGGTATCACAGCCCTGCGGAAATCTCCGCAGAGAGTGAACCGAAATTAATCAATAGTCGTACTTATTCCTTATCGTACTTTTTCTTCCTTGCCGAAATGACCATAACCACGCTGGCAATTATCATGCCCACAAACGCTATATTTGCAGCACCGGTTCCCGTGCGCGGATTCACCGCTGTAACCGTAGTCCCCGTTGTAGGCTGTTCAGGTGCGGAAGACTTTTCGGGAGTAGTTGGAGTCGAAGAGATTGAAGGCGTTGATGGCGTTGTAGGAATAGAGGGCGTTGAAGGCTTACCGGGCTTTTCAGGTGTTCCGGGCGATGACGGAGTATCGGGAACGTCGGGAATATCAGGCTTGCTCTCGTCATACATTACGACCTCGAAAATGCTTCCGTCCTCGTTTACGGTAAACTTGATGTCCTGTGCAATCTCATAACTGTCGGGTGCTGTGATTTCGCGGAGAGTATACTCCTTTCCGGCGATAAGTTTGCCCTCGATAATATGCGGAATATCGGTGCTTTCCCATTCCTCGACCACATTTCCGTTCTCGTCGAGAATAACAAGCTTTGCTCCGGGCAGTTCTTCATCTGTGGTAATATCGCGCTTGCTGATCTGTGCCTTCGTAGTCTCGTCCTTCATAACGACATTGTCAACAGAACCGTCAGAAGAAACAGTGAATGTCACATCATCGATCATGGTAATTGTCGCATTGCCATTCTCGTCAACAGTCAGTGCGTCGGTCTTTTCGACTTCAACGTTGTTATCCTTATCTATTGTGAATACAATATCCGCCGCGAGAACATATCCCGCAGGGCTTGCGGTTTCATGAAGCGTATATTTTCCGGCAGTCAGTGCGTAAACGATATGCTCCGTTCCGTCGGAAGTCCATTCGTCGATTATCTTTCCGGTGCTGTCAATTATCTGCATTTCTGCACCGACAATTTCTCTGCCATATACGTCCTTCTTTGATATTTTCAGAGGGAAGGAATTGTTTACTGCTCTGAGCTTGACGATCTGCTTATCCTCGGTTATGTTTATGGAATACTTTGTATCGTTGAAAACATATCCATCTGGAGCCTTTATCTCCGTAACGATATATTTGCCGTAGGGAATATCATCAAACCTGAATTTACCGTCCTTGTCGGAAACTGCGGTCTGTAAAGCCTTATCAGCCTTGAATGACTTTTCGTCAGCCTTGAACAGACCGAACTCCGCGCCTGCAAGCGGCTTGTCATGTTCATCGACCTTTATACCCTCGACAGAACCGCGTTTCAGCTTGTTCGTGAAAGTGCCACAGTCAATGTCAACGGTCGTTACTTCCTGACCCTTGTACTCAAACGACACAATGTATTTCTCACCGTTGAGCACATACTTTTCGTCGGTCGAAAGCTCGCGAACGTAATATTTTCCGAATGGGATATTACCCTCAAAAGCGGAAGTCATGTTTTCATCGACGTAAGTTATAAAAATCAGCCCGTCCTCCGGGATAAATGAACCGTCGGCAGCAGTCAGCTTTTCAGCAGCATACAGACCAAATGCAACATTCCTTCTGTCCTCCTCGTTCCCGACGTCGTAACCCTCGTCGCGTTCCATTATCTTTTTCAAATGAATGTTCACCTGCTGGAGATCGTTCTTGAATTCTGCTTTTGCGGTATCGGCAACATCAATTGTCTGCCCCGCGTATTTAAGTTCAACTGTCTTTATGCCACTGCTTCGCACATAGCCGCTCGGCGCGGTCTTTTCCCTGATATTGTACTTACCGAGAGCCAGCACGGGCGTTTCGACGCTGCCGTTCTTGTCGGTCTTTATCTCGGCAGCAACAGTCCCGGCTTTGGTGACTATGCTACCGTCTGCGCCTAAAATATCAGCCGCAGCCCTTACCTCAAACACCGCGCCTTCAAGGTCTTTTTCCTCAAACGCGGGAGTATACATCGTGTAACCGCTCGTGTGGGTAACGCCCTGCTCGTCAATCGCAATAGCGGGACCGAGCGCGGTCACTCTCTCAAACACATCACCTGTCTTGTGAACCTCGCTCCTGCCTTTCTGAGTGGTGTTGTCCACTTCGATAGTGAGCTTGCTGTATTCGGCGGTATTGCCCGCGAATGTAAACTCAAAGTCCTTTGAACCTCCCGCGAGCCTGTAACCCTCAACCGCCTTAGTTTCTGTAAGCGTGTACTTCGCACCCACGAACATCTCCGCGCTGCCGGAAGTCGCGTGACCGTCCTTACCTGTTTTCATGGTACAAATAAGGTCGCCTTTCTTGTGAAGCTGCTTGCTGCCGATAGAAAAGTCCTCAGCTGCCCTTACCTCGAACTCCGCACCCTCAAGCGGTATCTTCTTCTCGCTGTCGAATTTGTACACATCAAGGATACCGTTCTGAATATTGTCCATAACAGTCACTTCGTGCGGAATTGTCAGCGTATTCACTTTCTCGCTCTTTGCGATGAATCTCGTTACATTATCTTTTGGTATAACATAGGGTTCCGGAACCGAAGTCTCTGTCAGAGTATACTCATGGTTTGGAAATATCGGGATAGTCTTTGTGTAACCCTGCGTCCCGTCGCTTTCATACACAGTGTACTTTGCGGACGCCTCGCCATTTTCGTTGGTTGTCAGCGTTCCGAGTTTTTCACCCTTGCGCTGAACGACCTTGCCGTTGAAAGCAATATCCTCTGCGGGAGCTACATCAAATGTTGCACCCTTTACAGGATTGCTGTACTCGTCGGTCTTGTGTACTTTCAGCTCGACGGTCTGCAAGGTGTTCGGAATGTCGGCGGTGTAGGTGATAACCGGATCGCTCATATTCTGCAAATCGTCAAGCGTCGTGACAATATCGAACTTCCTCGCGGCATTCCCGTCCTCGTCAAGCATTATGTACTTGTCGTTCTCACGCTCGGTCACGGTGTAGACGTTCGAGAATGTATCTCCGTTCAGTTTTCCCAGTGCCAGCCCGCCCAGCTCCGCGTGACCGTTCTTGTCGGTGGTCATGGTGCCGACGTTTTTCCCGCCGAGCGATACATCAAAAACTATGCCCTCGATCTTCACATCGTTCAAAATGTCGTACTTGTTGAGCTCTATTTTAAGGATACACCGCACAAGTTTGACAAAGCAAGCGGAATATGGTATAATATAGACATGAGTAATTTTATGCAGGAAACGATGTTCACAGATGCGCTCT
>CACYSH010000182.1 GCA_902776945.1 uncultured Ruminococcus sp. | reverse complement strand
GACCCCGACGCAGCGCCGGAGGATTTCGCAAAGGCGGTCGAGAGGAAAATCTCCGAAGTGATAAATTCGCTTAACGAAATGGTTCACGGCTTTGATTTTGCGCGGCTGCTTACCATATATTACCGCGCCTGCGTTTCGGGAGATGATGAAAGCAAGGCTAAGGTGGCAAAGTGGTTCAGGGGCGAGTATTCCACCAAGACCGAAGCAAAGTCCGAGCTGGGCGTGAATATCATCATCACCGACGACGACTGGTACGAATACATAAAGCTGTTTGCGATGTTCCTTAAAAAAGCAGGTTACAGCGGTATGCTTATACTTATAGACGAGCTTGTGAATATCTATAAAGTGCCAAACAGCATAACGCGCCAGTATAATTATGAGAAAATACTCACGATGTACAATGACACCTTGCAGGGAAAGGCTAAGTATTTAGGGATAATAATGGGCGGTACGCCGCAGTGTATCGAGGATACGCGGCGCGGAGTATACAGCTATGAAGCGCTGCGGTCGCGGCTGGCGGAGGGCAGATTCGGGCGCGGGGGTGTGCGTGATATGCTGGCTCCTGTGATACATCTTACCGCGCTGACGAGTGAGGAAATGCTTGTGCTTTCGGAAAAGCTCGCCGATATTCACGCGGAGCTTTTTGGGTATGAGCGGCGGATAACCGAAGATGATCTGGTAGTATTCATTAAGACCGAGTTCGGCAGGATAGGCGCGGACAGCCATATCACGCCGCGTGAGGTCATTCGCGACCTTATTGAGCTGCTCGATATAATCCTGCAAAATCCGGAGCTTGATATAAGCGGATTTATCAGCTCGGGAGGGATAAGCTATTCTGTTCCTCCGCAGGACGAGGAGACCGACGGCGGGGAGTTTGCGGAGTTTAAGATATGAAAATAATAGGCAAAAAAAACGGAAAACGCGAAGTGAAGACATAAACGGGATCCAGCGCCCCATTTGCGCCGCAGGCGCAACTCTGCAAAGTCAACCGACAAAGCAAAGCCCCGAAAAGATGCAGAAGTGAACGGTCAAAATAAAATCGGCAATTTAAAAAAACTGACAAAAACGAGTAAGCCTGTTAGTTCAGCAGAATGTGACGGAAACAAGGAAATTGCCGATTTTCACGCAACGAAAGCGTGTGGCTCTAAATTTTGCTGACGGAAGGGAAATTCTATTTGCGAAAATCGCTCCGCTCTTTCGCAAATTAAAATCGGCAATTCGTTCGTTTCCGTCACGTTTTGCAGATTTATTCACTTTACTTGTTTTTGTGGGATTTTTTTGGAATTGCCGATTTTAATTTTATACCCTACTCTTTCTTTCTCCGTTTTGATGCCTGAACCTCTCAGTCTCTGGGGGGAACTCTTCTGAAGAAGGGCTGCCCCCCCCAGCCCCCCTTCCTAAGACTTTTGGTTTGTTCTCACTTTGCATTTTTTTGTGGCTTTGTGCAAATTGACGACATTGCTCATTTATATTTATAACGAAAGGACGATCAATATGACACATGACGAATATCTCAATGCTGCCGAGTTCTGGAATATAAAGGACTCCGCAGGCAAAAAAGCAGCCCCCGCAGAGATCATCGCGGCGGCAGAGCGTATCATTCTCGCTAACAAAAACTGCGCTCTTGCAACAGGCTACGGCGGCTATGTACGCTGCACGCCCGTAGATTATACCTACCATGACGGCGCGTTTTGGGTATTTACAGAGGGCGGCATGAAATTTTTCTCTCTTGCGGACAATAAACAGGTCAGCCTTGCGATATGGGAGAAAAACGGCACCTTCGGAAATCTTCAAGGCGTGCAGGTAATGGGAACCGCCGATACGGTCGAACCCTTTTCCGATGAATACAATAAAAACGCCGAGCTTAGAAAAATACCTCTGACGGCGTTAAAGAACCTCAAATCTCCTATGTATCTGATAAAAATAGTACCGTCCGAGATGATCGTGCTGGATTCGGGCTTTAAAACTCAGGGCTTTGACAGCAGGCAGATCTGGCGAGCCGAATGACCGAAAAAGGCAGTTGTCTGATTTTCGAATAATTGCGATAATAAAAAGCAGTCCTCCGAGTATTTCAGGGGACTGCTTATTTTTTGGAAAGCTCAACTTCTTGCGGTGTTTACCACTCTTCGTAGTTATAATTGTCTTCGTCATAATTATCCTGCGGGGTATCTTCGGACTGAACATCGGGAACGACTTCCGCCGGAGCGTTTGCCGGCTGAGAGTCGGAAGAAGCGTTCTGTATGCGGATATTATTGATAATTGTTATATTAGTTTCGGTATGAGCCGCCTGGAGCGACACCGCGAAAAGCAAATCGGTAGCGCCGACCTGTTCGATAAAATCTATCATGTTAATATCGAAGAAACGGAAATCGCAGACGTATATCTTCTCGAAGCCGTGCGTAAGATACGGCACAAGGGCGTTTCCGTAGCTGTCCTTGATAATGACCAGCGTGCGCCCGTTGTGAACGTCGGTTTTGATCTCCGCAATTTCGTCGTCGGTGCCAAGTATTACCGAGTAGCAGTTTACGCCGCTTGCGTAATCGAAGAACAGCGAGCCGCCGTACTGACAATTGCTGAAGTACGAATCGTAGTAATTTACCTCTAATTTATCAGTGTTATCGGGCTTGTGGTAGATAAGGGTATCGGGATTCTTGTTCAGTTCCTCGTCATAGTCGCTGTAAGCGTACATCGTGCCTACAAAATTCTCTAATTTATTGGTCTCGTAGGTGCTGAGGTCGGGACAGTCAAACTGTGCCTTTTCGGCAAAGACCTTAGCCGCGTAGTAAGCGCCGAGCGGCTGCCAGTGGTGGTCGGTGCGCGAGTAGATATATTCGTCAGTGTGTTCGTCGAGAGCGTCGTAAACGTCAACGTTTATAACATTTTGCAGATTATTGCCGATATTCTTTATGCAGTCGTGCTGAGATGTGAACTGGTCGGCGAGGTTCTGCGGCACATAATAAGCGGCGGAGTTCGGCATATTGAGCGTAAAGATGTTCACGCGGCTGTCAAGATCCTCGCGGTATTTGTTCACCGCCTCTGCGTAGAGAGCGCCCATATCGAAGGTGCCATAAAAAGCGCTCATGGCACGGACGTTCTTTCCCTTGCCCGCTACTATGACGCTGCCCATCCATTCGCCGTCGGCGTTAGCCTCGACTTCCTTGACCTTTTCGGTCTTCTTTTTCTTCTTTTTCGTGGTCGATACGGTCGTACCGTCTGCCGCTGTTGTGGTGGTCTTGAAATCGGTGTTGAGCGTCACGGCGGTAGTCGTCGTGTTTGCTGAGGTCTCAAGAGTTTCCTTTTTCACGGTGGCAACGTCGCCGGTTATCTTTACGTCGTCAAGCGTGATGCCGAACAGCTTGTTGAAACCGTTCGTGAACGGCTTTAAGTCCTCGCGGACGGCAACGGTGTCGGTGTACCAGTTTGTGATACCTGTAAAATACGTCCCGTCGGAGAGCGTTTCGGCGGAAATTTCGGGCTTTTCGGCAAGCAGACGGTTTTCGGAATTGATAAAGCCGCTGTTTCGCGGACCGAAGAGCAGCGCCAGTCCGATGCCGAAAATCAGGGTAGTGCATATCACGGTATTGGCTCTGGCGGAGCTGCGGCTGATCTTGCTTATCTCGTCCGTTTCGTCGGGTCTCACCTCTTCGGAAGGCGCATTGGCTGCATTTGCTTTCGTTTCGAGGTATTCCGAAGCGGCTATTTTCCTGAGAATGTCGGTATTATGCGACGGAGCAGGCGCGGGAGTCTGCGCTGTTTGCGGTCTTTCGCCAAAGGAAACTCGTTTCTCCTCGCCGCGCAGCATGGCGGGCGAAACGACGGTGTAATCGGTCATCATGGTGGGTCTGACGAAGCCGTTATCCGGCTTTGAAACTGTTTCCGCAGGCGCGGCGGGAGCCTTCTCATTTTCGTCAAGAGCCGAAAGTATGCCGGACATTATCTTTTTTTCGCGGCACTCTGTGACCGTCTTTTGCGGCAATGCAGTATGCTGTTGAACAGAGGGCTTTACTCTTTTATTGGCGGGGCGGCTGACCTTCTCTTGTGAGCGCCTGAGCACATCGGGGTCGGCATTCGTTCTGACCTTCGAGACCGCCGTGACAGTCCTTTTCGTGCGGGCGGAATTTGCAGGTACAGGAGCCTTTCTTGCTCTTTGCCGCGACAATTCCTGCGGCGAAGACGAAGCTCTGCCGGGACGGCGGCGGCGGGGTCTTGAAGTGGCAGTGGCGGGTCTTGCCTTTACGGTACGTTTAGGAGCGCCTGCGGCAGACTTTGCGTTTTCGTTCATCATGTTCAACTCCTTGGCTGTGCGGTCAGAATCTGAAATAAAGGAATGGATTGTTTGTGTTATTGAGCAGGAGAATGCCCGAGATCACAAGCAACGCTGCGTTGCATACGATCTTTGACATCTGTAAAGCGTAGGTGCCTTCGGAGCTTTTTTCCGCAAGCTCCGCGAGCTTTTTGCCGAGCGGCAGCGTAAGAATGATAGCAGCCGCGAAAAGGAATATATACTGCATGAATACTCTGTTCATGATAGGCGTGGACAGGGTAGTTCCCACGCCGAACAGCGCCTTGAAAAATTTTCCGAGAGACGGCAGGCTCTCAAAGTAGAAAATCCCCCAGCCGACAGCGATAAGCGCCACCGAGTACAAATGCTGAATAAAGCCAAATGATCTTTCCAGAATTTTGCCGATGAAGAGCTTTTCGATCAGCAGCAATACGCCGTAATATGCACCCCAAAGCATAAAGTTCCAGCTCGCGCCGTGCCAGAAGCCTGTCAGCGACCAGACTATCATTATGTTGATACATTGTCTTGCCTTGCCTCTGCGGTTTCCGCCCAGCGGGATATATACATAATCTCTGAACCAGCTTGAAAGCGAAATGTGCCAGCGTCTCCAAAATTCGGTAATAGATGTGCAGACATAAGGATATTTGAAGTTTTCGTCAAAGTGAAAACCGAAAATGCGTCCCATTCCG
This sequence comes from uncultured Ruminococcus sp., assembly GCA_902776945.1. Lineage (GTDB taxonomy): Bacteria > Bacillota > Clostridia > Oscillospirales > Ruminococcaceae > YE71. Next base: position 50 of record CACYSH010000182.1, on the reverse strand, counting down.
ATAGCCATATCTGAATATCCCGAGAAGTCGAAGTAGTACCAGAGAGCCAC
>CACYSH010000181.1 GCA_902776945.1 uncultured Ruminococcus sp. | reverse complement strand
CTCCCGCCCGTTTCGCCCGAATAACCACTAAATCACCGTATTTTCAATGGTTTTAAGTTAGGTTAATGCAAATGGGGCAAGCCCCCGCCCTACAAGCCTCATGATATTCTTAATTTGTGCAAATTGACGGCATTGCTCATTTATAGTATATAATATAACATTTCCGAAGCTGACAGAGTACGTCCGGGCGAATAATATTGATGCTCCGGAAGCCTTTGAAGATCTTGAGGCAGGTCTTGGGAGCTATTATCCCGCTCACGGCGGTCTTGCGGATAATATCAAATGGTTTATGGGAGACGACACACCGGTTCGTATCGTTTCCGGAAAAACATATCTTTATCAGCGGCTTGCAAAGATCCGCAGCAGCTTTGCGGGCGAAGAAAAGCCCTTTGTGCTGTTCGATGCCCTGAACTGCCGCGAAGGGTGTCTTGAAGGAACAGCAGGGATAGATGAGTCGGTTCGGGAGAATACCGGTCTTACCGAAATAAACTATATACGCGCAAAAAGCAAGCAGCCGTCGGCAGATTCACCGTGGTGTCCCGATATTTCATGCGGGAAGCGGCTTGAAAACCTCAATAAAAGATTTGAGGAGCTCCATCTGAAGGACTATCTCATAGAATTCGGGGATAAGAGTAAAAGCTGCGGCATCTCCTATCCCACAGAGGTGCAGGCTGATGCAATATTCAAGTCCATGCATAAGGAAGATGAGCATTCAAGGAATATCAACTGCTCCGCCTACGGATACGGCTCCTGCCGGGAGATGATGACAGCAATACATAACGGCTTCAACACCAGGCACAACTGTGTGTACAGCGAGAAGGAGGAAAGCATATTCCTTGCGAAGATGTCATTTTCCGATCAGCTTACCGATGTTATGAACCGCAATGCCTATGAAAGAGCACTCGGTGCATTAGCTGCCGATGGCAGACCGGTCGGCGTTGTGATCGCGGATGTCAACGGATTGAAGCAAGCCAATGATAACGAAGGTCATGCGGCAGGTGACCGTTTGATAGCAGAGACTGCACACGCACTGGCTAATGAGTTCGGGCGCGAATGGGTATTCCGAACAGGCGGTGACGAGTTTACTGTAATACTGCGGGATCATGGCATGGAAGAGATAGAAAGCGATGTTATGCTTGTTAAGGATTATCTTTCCGATAAAAAACCACTACCCACAACTTAGCAACCACAAAATAACGACCAAAATTATACGCTAAACATTGTGCAAAATACCACTTGACAAATCGAAATCGCCCCAAAGAATCGGAAGTAGGTATCTTCTTTGATACACTTCTTGATTTTGAGGTGCATTTCTATGCTGTCACTTGTAATCGCTGTTTCTATTTCCGCTTCCATCATCAGAGCCGTTTCCACGCTTAACGAAAGCCGTTTCAAACCACAATATTTCACGAGAAAACGGATTCTTCCGTTTGAAGATCTTCTGAGATATCTGCTCTCAATGCACAAGACCTCCAACCAGTCCGCACTTAATAAATTCCTTGAAAGAAGGGATATAACCATGTCTCAGCAAGCTTTGAGCAAGGCTCGCAGCAAATTCGATCACTCGCCGTTTCTGAAGCTGTTTAATGGCGTCAGGAACGCTTTCTACAGCGCGGAATATCTTCCCACACTTAGAAAGTTTCATGACAAATTTCTTGTTGCAATAGACGGCTCGGATACTCCGCTTCCGAATCTGCCTGCGCTGCTCGAAAAATTCGGCGGAACAGGTGCAAAGGCGTCGTCTCCGACTGCGCGTATGAGTATCGCCTATGATGTCCTGAACGATTTCATAATCGACGCCGCTTTTAGTCCGCTAACCGTTAGCGAACGCGATCACGCCAAAAATCATATTGAAAATGTCGGCAAGATAATAGACCTCAAGGACACTGTTTTCATCATGGACAGAGGATATTCAAGTCAGGAGCTCATTGAATTGCTGTCCAAAAAATCGTACTATCTGTTCAGGCTCCGTTCCAAATTCAGCACCGAGATAGACGCTCTTCCAATCGGCAGTCATATCATCACTATGTATGATGATATGAAAGTGCGCATAGTCAAATTTACTCTGCCCTCAGGTGAAGTCGAGACCCTTATGTCGAACCTTTTTGATCTTGATGAATCGGAGTTCAAAGAGCTCTATTTCAGGAGATGGCGCATAGAGGTCAAGTACGATGTTGTCAAGAATAAGCGGAGAATGTTATCATGCAGGATTTCTGGATAAGTATGTACCTTGCGAATATGGCTGCCATCGCCAAAAATGAGGCAGATGCGAAGATAAAAGAAGTGCGCGAGGACAAGGACAACAAACATGAATATCAGGCGAATGTGAATACCCTGATAGGCTCACTGCGCGATAAACTGGCGGATGATGTGTTCAGCCGCAACACCGCGCATCGTCAAAAGAAGCTGGAGCGGATAATGACCGAGGTACAGAAGTCAATTGTACAGATCAGCCATGATGATGGTGAGACTCCGAGGTACGAGAATACAAGAAAGGTTAAATATCATCACAATAAGAGATCAAATCTTTGAGGTTGCTAAAAGGTGTAATCGCAGTATATCGCGCTGCACCCGAGCTGCTGTTTCAGATACCCGTTAAGCTCGGCGATGATCTCATCTCGCATGTAGGTATCGCTGTCAAGCTGCGGTTCACCGGAGTAAGCCGCGACCCCAAAGCTCTTTCCCTGATACTCCATTTTTACGGTGCCTCCGCTTTTCCCTGCGGAGCTCGTGGTGAGATCTCCGCCGCCGACAAAGGTGACATTGGTGACCGTCGGCTGAAATCCGTATTTTTCGCTGATATAGTTCAGAGCTTCCTTTTCGATCTTTTTCTTCTTAGCTTTGTCGCTTCCGCAGGTAGAAAGCGCGAAGCAGGCAAATATCGCAGCGGCGGTCAGGCTTAAAAATCTGATAAAGCGGTTCATGAGCATTACTCCTTAAAAGCCTTGAAAGGTTCAGAAATGATGGGATAACATTATGAATACGGAGGGCTGCAACACGCCAGTCCGTCTTGTGATGACAATCATGCGGCAACTTCAAAGTTCTTAAAAAGCTGTTTCTCGGAGATCTTCGCCTGACTTCCGTCTTTCCAGTCGATGAAGATCTGATCGAAGTCATCTATATAAACGATAGTAGCTGTTGAGCCGACGGGGATATTTTCGCCTATATCCCTGACGAGCTTTATTGTCATGCCTACTTTAATGTTGTTCATTGTACTGCCTTCCGGGGTATTTGTTTGCTGTGACACATAGCTATATAATTATACTGTTACATGAGCGCTGTCAATCGGAAGAATGACGATTTTTGAAAACGTTCAGAAATTCAGAAGCCCTGCTCTTTAATGTCATTCTCATAGTAACCTGTAAAGTCTTTTGTGCAGGTGATAAAAAATTTGATCTCATGCCATACATCATACCATTCATCGGGAACGGCATCTTCAAGCCGTATTTCGCTGACAGATTCGCAGATGACACCTTCCGGCTTGAAACACTTTTTCAAGAGAGCATTTGCCTTGCGCTTTTCATTGTTTTGAAGAAGGTCGAGTATTTCATCGGCTTCATCAGCGATCAGTGCAGATCTGTAAAGGTTGTAGTATTCTTCATAGCCGTATTCCGTATCATCAGACCACTCACGCAGGAATACCAGCGGACTCTCTACGGTGTTTACTCTTGTGATAACAAATCTGCAATGCTTTTTATCCGTGACGATTATACCGAATCTGGTATGCAGGGTGCGGGGAGTATATTCTGTATTTTCGTTTTCATTCTCAAACATGATTTTGACCTCCGTTATTGTGTAAGTTAATTACTGCTATTGCCTCAATGAGCGGTCTGCACACCACGCAAACCCCTTAACAGTCCTTATCTCCGGTTCGGTGAAGTGATTCCCCTTGTTCCATTCGAGGGTAACATCAATGTCAAACGATTTCAGAATTTCATATTGCCTGCGGATATTATCGCCAACCGCAGCCATAGTCTTATTGCGTGTCTTTTCTTCTTTCTTGCCTAAGCTGAGGTAAATGCTTTTAGCGGCAGGGAAGTGCTTGTAAATAAAATCATTCCACCCCGAAAACCATATCGAAGGCGATACCGCCGCAACAGATGTAAAGCTGTCGGACGTATAAGCAGCCCACAAAGCAAACAGCCCCGCAAGAGAATACCCGCCGAGAATTACCGGAATATCCTTGTTCAATGAATACAGTTCCGTCAGCTTTGGGATAAGTGTATCTTCAAGGAGAGCAAGCGTTTCGCCTGCGCCGCTTCCAAAAGGCTCATTCCCGAAAACGGACGGCGCTTTCCACGGTGACAGTTCGCTGTTCCGGTCGGCTATCTCAAAAGCGGCAAAAACAAAGGAGGTATCGGTCAGCGTTTTTAAGTGTTCTATCTCTTTGTCGAGCAGTTCAAGTTCGCGTTTGTCGGCGGGCAGTATCAGCAACAGTTTTGGAGCGGCATCTGCGTAAATAGTGTACGATCTGCCGCCTAATGTAAGTGTGTCTTTTTTCATAATGGCTCATCTTTCCTAAAGTGCAGGTCATTTTGTGCCGTGCATTTCTCTGTTTATCCAGTCCATAAGCACATCAACGATATACGCTTGCTCGCCTGTATTCAGTATCTTCCCCGACGGTATGTTATGCCACTTTTCGAGACAGCCACGGCAGCAGCAGGCTGTGGCGTGCTGCGCGAGAAAGACGGGGTGTCCTTTCATGGGCGTCTGCTTGCCGTCGTTCGCGGGATTTTCGGGCGAAAGTCGTTTCGCAACGAAATCCGCAGCGTGGCTTTTAATGGTTTCAAAGCCCTTTTCGCGGACATATTGCCTGTCTTTATCTGTTAGGTGAAATCTGTTCCTGAAATCAGATCTTGCGAGCCGTGAGAACAGCGCGTTTCTGTTCGGCAGCACATATTTGATCGCGTCGGCGCAGCCTGTTCCGGGCGTGTAGCTGTAACCCGATTTTTTCGCCTGCGCCATCTGTATGCTGCGGTCGATGCGGTATGTCCTGCCGTCCTTGATGAATACAGCTCCCGTCTGCTTGAAGGTGAACGGAACGCCGCATCGGATACATTCGCGGCGTACCTCCTGTATCCACCTGAAATCACAAGGTCTTGCATTGTTTCCCGATTCTCCGCCGCAAGTAACGTGTCCGATAAGCCCCGTTTTCAGATATTTTTCCATATCTATCTCACCGAGCATCGGTTCGCATATAACCTCGCGGTGCTTGATCGGCAGAGAAAGAAGTATCGGCAGCCGGAAGTCCGTTCTGTCCTGGTTTTCGCAGGTGCTGCATATCGTCACGTTTTCCCAGCCGCTGCCCCAGGCGGGCGGTACGCACTGCTCAAAGCGGTCGATACGCTTCGTGATTATATGGAAATGCAGGTCTTGTCTTTCGCGTATCATATACCAGCATTCCCGGCGCCACTCGTCCGCGGTATCAAGGAAAAAGTCCGACGTCATGCAGGCAAAAACAACGCCGTCGTCGGGCTTTAGCTTGTATTCGCCTTTTCTGTTCTTTTTGAGCGGCAGGTCGAAGTCCTTTGTCTTTGCAACGACCGAAGCGTCCTTGCCTATGCTCTCGTCCCGTCTGTAAACGTAGCAGTTAGCGCAGCCGGGACTTATTTTCCGGCAGCCGTGCCACGGGTTCCATATCGGCATTGCGTTATCCTTTCTCTTTCATACTATAACTTAGCATTTTTGGCAATATTCATAATCGTTTGTGCATTTTGTCGGGTTGGAGGATAATTTGCTTATTCATAGTTCCAAATAATAATTGATAATTGTCAGAAACCGGCAAGTTCATTTATCAAGCTTGTTCTCTGTCATCAGCCACACGACAAGCGCGGTCTCGCAGATCGTCATAACGAGCGCGGTAACAGCTGCACCGCCGAAAATGCCGGAAATAAGGGTTGCCGCAGTTCCGAAAACTGACATTACGCTGTACCCTCTTGACCGGTACAGCCAGCCGAAGGGAAGAAGATGCGCCGCAAAAACTATCGCATATACCATGACCATTTTTTCGGGTGCAGCCGCGCAGACCCACATCACTATTGTGATATAAAGCATCTGATTCATTGTGAACAGAAAGCCGGGTCTGCTGAGCGGATTTTCCTTGTTGCTGAAGCTTATCCCGAGTATTTTTGATGTCATGAATGACAGCGGGAGAAGCATAGCCGATGCGCAGAAAACTGCGATGTTTCTTGCGCTTATATCGGTGATGATGAATTGCAGAACAAGTATCGCCGCCTATATAAAAACAGATGGGATTATAAAGTGGAGCCCGCGTTTCCGGGTCATTACAAATCTGCTCCAAAGCTCATCGATCATTTCCGCTCCGTTTATCTCATATATCTTGTTTTCCATAGTTGTTCCTGCCTTTCTTATAATTATCGAGCATATCGTTTATAGCCCTGCCTTCTTTTCGGCAGGCGAGAGTACCTATGCCGACCGAGACGATATACAGGAATAATATCACACCGAAGAATATCAGCCATTGCGCCGGAGTTCCTTTTCCGCCGAAAATACCTATCCGGTAAAAGACAGCTATCTCCGCGGGAATGAATACCAAAACAAAGAAGTTGATACGGAACAGGAAACCTTTCTTACGGATTATCGTGCGTGTGAACGCTGTTGTAAGGCTGAACGCAGCGATGATCGAAAGTTGTATGAACGATTAAGCTCTTTGGCGATTTGGTTGATATTACAGCGTTTTTCGTAAAACTTCTTTACCGCTACTGTCCTAAAACTGTCCTCTTTTTATATATCATAGATCTGCCGGAGTATCGTTTGAGGGGGAAAACGCTGCAAAAGCTGCGCAGATCACTCCAACAAATCTTTGATTTCTTCGTCGGTCATGCCTCTTGCTTTCCATTTTGCGATAAGAGCGTTGTTTCGTTTTTGTTCTCCTATTTCGATGCCTTCTTCGCGACCTTCGGTGCGACCCTCTGCGAAACCCTTCTTGTGTGCGGAGTAGATAAGCGTGTTTTCGTCAAGACGAGCCATTTCGCGGAGTTCCGCCTGTACACGGAGTTTGTCGTCCGCGTTTACTGCGAGTATCCTGTCCGCGCAGCCGCTGATGAATTCATTATTGCTGTTTCTTAACATCTCGACCTCCTCCTTTCCCGATTTGAGAAGTTTGAGCCATTGTTCTTTTTCATTCGGGTCTTTGGTGCTTATCTTGTTCAGTTCAAAGAAGATTATCTGCCATTTGTCGGTCAGCAGCTCGTGTCTGCTTT
>CACYSH010000180.1 GCA_902776945.1 uncultured Ruminococcus sp. | reverse complement strand
CGCGTATTATGCGGAAGCTGCGCTCCGCAAAAATGGTAATTCGGCTCAAATTGAAAAATTCAGTGCGGAGCGCAGCTTCCGCATAATATCGTCCGCGAAGCGGACACTTGCACGAACGCAGTTCGTGCCAACTATTCACTATTAACTATACACTATTAACTTTACAGGCGGGTATGGCGGAATTGGCAGACGCGCCAGATTTAGGTTCTGGTGGCAACACCGTGCAGGTTCAAGTCCTGTTACCCGCACTTGCTAAAATGGCTCTGAAATCGCGTTATTGCGTGGTTTCGGGGCTTTTTGTTTTTCCAAAATAGCGGGCTTGGGTACTGTTTGGGTACTATTGCGCAAAAAAACAGCAGACTTGAAATTAATGCTTTTCAAGTCTGCTTTATTTTTCTTATGCGTTTTTCTTTGCTTTGCTCTGCGGTTTATGTATTGAAAATTTTGATAAAAGCACGATCTACGATATATGGATTAGTATAAATATCGAAACAAACAGATATTATGTAAATACATATAAACTTGTGAAAAGTGTGTTGAGTTTCGAGATAGGGAGTGTTGCTATCACTAATTTATCTGTACAAAATGGCGGACTGTTAATCGTTTGACTATTGTTAGATATTCACTTTGTGACTAACACCATTAACAAAGTTAATGCCGCAGTCGCCCATAAATTTCCCCTACCGTGTGAAATATCCCGACCTCGCGCAATCGTTGCGTGAAAATCGGCAATTCGTTCGTTTCCGTCACGATATGCAGATTTTATTATGCTGTTTGTTTTTGTTAGAATTTCTCTGAATTGCCGATTTTATTTTTATCGGAAATGCTTCTTGCTATTTCTTATGAGACTTGTACGGTACGGTCTGTGGGGGAAACCCTTCTGAAGAAGGGTTATCCCCTTGCACGAGCAAACTCGTGCCACCGCAGGCTTGCTGGCGCAAGTCAAGGTTATGCAACGCAGAGTGAGGAAACGATAGCCGTCTGCATGAACGAAGTTCATGTCATTGTCTGCGATTTGATAGTGAAATAGTATGATACCTTATAACGACCGTCAGCCGCGCTTTAAGACTGCTTTTTTTGACAAGCTCCCGCAGGGCGGCGGCGGTGTTCTCCGCCGCCGTTACGTCTTTTACGGTTATCTCCCTGCCGGAATAAAGCGCCGTTTCGCAGAGCGCGATGAACCCGGTTTTTGACGTTATATCGGGGTCTTCCGAGCCTTTTATCCTGTCGGAAAATTCCGAAAGGGTCTCGCCCTCGCTCATGGCAAAGCCGAGATACCCGAAAAAGCAAAGAATCTGCCGCGTCAGATACAGGAATTTTTCACGGCGGCTCATTTGCCTGTACCTCTTCTTTTGCACCGAGCGGCTGAAAAACGAAAAAACGATCAGGAAGCCCGCGACCGCAAGCAGCGGTATCACGAATATCAGCGGGCTTATCCCCGACGGCTCGTCCTCGGGCATTTCCGGAACGCCGCCTGTTTCATATTGTCCTATGTCGGGCGTGTAGTCAAAATCGGGAATACTCATTTTGGGCGCGGGTTCCTCTCTGTCCCTTACCGCCCAGCCCGCAGGAACGGAATATCCGGGCGTAGGGTCAAAGGCAGCCCAGCCCGCGTTGTCGAAATATACCTCCGCCCATGCGTGAGCGTCGCTTTCCCTGACGATCACCATACCGTCGGGGCTTCTTTTTGCGGCGTAGCCCTGCACATAGCGGCAGGGTATACCCATTTCGTTCGCCATGAGGACAAAAGCCGTCGCAAAGTGCATACAGTACCCCCTGCGCGAGTTAAGCAGGAAATAATCAAGAAAGCCCGCTCCGTCGGAAACGTTATCGGGAAGAGCGCCGCAGTCGGTGGTATACTCCATTCCCGAAAGAAAGCTCTCCAGCCTTTTTGCGGTCTCGTATCTGTCCATCGAGCCTTCCTTTATCCTGTCAAGTATCGCCCCAACCTCTGCGGACACCCCGCAGGGTCGGCAGCAGCTTTCGTAAATGCCCCTGCGGTATTCCCGATATTCCTCAAAAGTGCAGCCTTCTCTGCCTGCTGCGCCCTCTGCGGCTGCCGCACGCCGCCATTCCTCTTCGGTGACAGGCTGTGCGCCGCAAAGAAACTCTTTCAGGCGCGGGTTTGAGTAATTAAGCACATAGCAGGACACCTTATAGCTATCTTTGTAATTGAGCCGCCTGTCCGAGATAACACTGCCGCCGCGCTCGCTTATGCTGTCATTCCTTTCCGCTGCGGCTCCGAGCCTTATCTTGGCGGGGGAAAATATGTACCGCGTGTTGTAAAACCGAGTTTCGCAGCGCAGATCGACCTCGCGGACAAGATCGGAACGGTAAAGCCCCGCGTATTTGCGGGCGGCGCAGGTCGTCTCGATAGTGTCTGTCATTCTTGAACAGTATGGAGAGCCGCCGCCGCTTTCGGTATCAAAGACCCATTCGCGCCCGCTGAAATCCCCGCCGATACAGCCGACAAGCCGCAGCTCGCCGACATCGCCGCCCGCCGCCGTGATGTAAAGAACTTCCTCGTCGTTATCGCCGAGCTTTGAAGCGAAACCGCCGTCATCGGAAAAGCCTATATTTGCGTAGTCGTCGGAGGTGTGAGCAAAAAGCCCGTACAGCCTGTTAAACTGCGAAACCGTACCGAAATATATATCCTTCGCGAACTGCCAGCCGTAGGGCTTGTCGGGGGCGGGTATGAGATACACCGCCATACATACCGCCAGCAGAAAAGGCGAGATTTTCGTTATATGCTCCCTTATGTCGGGGCAGCCGCTTTTCTCCCAGCGCCACTGTATTTCCTCAGCTGTGCATACAAGCAGAGCAAAGCATATCAGCGAAAAGGCGGTCTTGCTTATCTGGAAATTAAGCACCGTTCCCGCAATGCAGTAAGCAAGCAGACCCGCCGCGACTGTCCGTTTTATCCATATACTTTTGTTCATAAGTATACCGACGATAAGCGCACCCGCGCAGAAGCATATTATCCATACCGCCCAATAATGTTCGCCGATGAACAGCTGTCTGCGTTCCTCGCCCGCCGCAAGGCTCAGTCCGGCAATGAATACCGCAACAATGCCGACGCTGCGGAACCGGGCTTTGGGCTTAATGTTCTTTAAGACCGTTATCCATACCGAAAATATCAGACAGAGCGCATACCCGAAAGCGCTGTCTTCCGGCAGCCCCGCATACTTCCCGAAGATCATGACCGAAAGCAGCGAGAGCGGCAGGATATTTATAATATCATAGATAGTACCGTTCATTTTTCCAGCCCCTTTGTCAGGTCGTCAGACGGAGAGATACAGATAAGCCCGCAGGTCTTATGCCCGGAAAGCTCGGGGCTGTCGCTGCCGATGAAGCATACTACGGCGCAAAGCCCGTTCCTTTCCAGCTCACCCAGCAAAGCATCGGTCTCCTTATCCCACGAGGACAGTATAAGAAACACCATAGAGCTGTCAAAAATATCCCGCCTGCGCATTACGTTTTCATACAGCATTTTATGGTCGTTAAGGCTGCCGAACGATATTTCCGACATTATGTTATAGAAGCTCTCGAATCGCGGGGCGCTTTCCACCGTAAGGCAGACCATTTCCTGCATAAGATGATATTCCGCCGCAGGGATATTGTTCCTGCTGAAATAATAGCAGACGGCAAGCGCAGTCTCAAGCACCTTGTTTTCCTTCGGCAGAAACTCCCGCCGCCCGGTGCCTTCGCGGTAGGTATCCGTAATGACGGCGATCCCGCGATGTTCGGTGCCTGTGAGCAGCCTTGTCATAAGAGTGCCTGTCCTTGCGTACTGCGACCAGTTGATAAAGCGTGTATCGTCGCCGGGGACGTACTCGCGGCTGAATATATCAAGCTCTGTCCTGCTGAATGCGGATTCCCTTACAGCGTCGGAAAGCTCCGTACCGCCTGCCGAATCTATGCTTATCAGCTGCGGCTTTACAAAGGCGCGGATACCTTCCCTGTTTCTGTATTTTATCCTGAAAAGGCGGAAAAAGTCGGTTATCTCTATCTCCTTGATGCCTATCTCATATTCTCCGCGATACTTGCAGATAAGCCGCGTTTCCTTCTCTATCCGTGTGTGCGGTCTAAGCTCATACTCGGTCGTATCGTTAAGGTCGGTGATAGACGAAAACGCCGAAAAGAATCTTACCCGTATACCCGCAAACTGGATGGGGTATTCATTAACCAGCGCAAAGCGGTAACTGACAGGCTCGTTGACCGTAACAAACCGTTGCTCCAGTTCCTGATATATATGGAAAAGTCTATACACCGCGAGCAGGTAAAGCGCCGAGACTATCGGCAGCAGCGTAAGCGCCATAAAAAAGCCGTAGGTAACGGCACCGCCTTTAAGGCTTATCCCCACGACGGACAACACCCAAAGGCAAAACCATATTATCCTGTTTCTTTTCATAGTCATTCCAGCGGCACTTTCGTCTTGCCGATGAGCTTTGCAAGTATTTCGTCCTTGTTTTCCTTAGCTATCTTAGCTTCGGAGGTAAGTGCGAGCCTATGACCGAGTACAAACGGCGCTGCCGCCTTTACGTCGTCGGGCTTGACGAAATCCCGCCCTTCAATAAAAGCCCTTGCCTGAGCCGCCTTAACAAGCGCCAGCACGGCTCGCGGGCTTGCACCGAGTGCGAAACGCTTTTCGGCTCTTGTCATCTCCGCGATATTGCGGGCGTAAAGTATCACGTTGTCCCTGATCGTGACCCTTGCCGCCTGTTCCTTCAACATTATTACGTCTTCGGCGGTAATTACGCTTTTGACAGTTTCGGCGGTCTTGCCTTCGAGCATATTTTTGGTCATGCGCAGCTCTTCGGATTCGTCGGGATAACCGAGTGTGAGCTTCATCATGAACCTGTCTATCTGCGCTTCGGGCAGTGGATATGTACCCATGAATGCCGCAGGATTCTGCGTTGCTATGACCATAAACGGCTGCGGCAGGCGGTGTATCACGCCGCTGACGGTAGTTTGCTGTTCCGCCATTGCTTCGAGAAGGCTTGCCTGCGTTTTCGGGGAGGTACGGTTTATCTCGTCCGCAAGGACTATCTGGTGCATGACTGCGCCCTCGCGGTATTCAAATTC
>CACYSH010000179.1 GCA_902776945.1 uncultured Ruminococcus sp. | reverse complement strand
TTCCTCTGTAAATGTGTATTTTTTTGTCATTTCTCATCACCGTTTATATTATACTACAGTGACGATTGAATTTCAATCTTTTTAATTAGAGTTTAGTATCAATTGTCATTGCGAAGCCCCGGAGGGTCTGTGGCAATCTTAACCTTATTCATCACTTGACGTATTGATTCCTATTGTCGTAAATATCTTTTGACCTGGCATAAAAAATCCGGAGATTGCCACGGGATAAAAGCCCTCGCAATGAGATTTATACTATTTTCTAATGAAAGGGTTTAATCAGATGTTAGCGGAAAATTTCGCAGAACAAGGCGAAGGACGCCGATAGGCTGGCGCCTATCAAGGACGACAACGCAGTTATACGGAATATAACGCAACAGATGATAAGCCATTTTATTAGAAATTAGTATTAAAGGTAACCTAAAAGCGGAGGGCTGCTGCCCTCCGCCTTTAGTGCTTACTGTATTGAATAATCGAGGTATTCCTCAAGTTCTTCATCGTCTTTTTTCTGCTTCTCCCTTATGATAAGGTAAGTTGTAACGGCGGCAGAAATCGCAGCTACGACAGAAACAATGCAAATGAGCCATTTCCAATAACACTTTTTTTCCATGTCATGCCTCCTGAATGAATAGTTAATTATAGTACAATAAAATAATAGCAGTAAAACTTTAAAAAGTCAATATCTTGTATGTAACTTTATAGAATGTTTTCAAAGCCACGGTACATCTTGGGGCGAGTCACAATATCCCTCTATGATGCCCGGATATCCGTTTCGGATATTTTCAGCCGCTTGATTTTCCCCCGGTCGGTGTTATAATATAGACAAAAAGGAGGTTATGCTATGGATAACAAAGAAGCAACTGCTATGCCCGAAAACACCCCGATCTGTCAGTGCTGCGGTATGCCGCTGACCGATGACGATATGATCAGCCGCGAGCTTGACGGCGCCCTCAACAAAGACTACTGCAAGTGGTGCTATGCAAACGGCAGCTTCGCATATGAAACGAAGGATTCTCTGCTCGACTTCCTGATCGGACATATGCCGAATCCCGACGGTCTCTCCGACGATGACCGCCGCGCGATGTACGACAGCTATCTCTCTCAGCTAAAGCACTGGAAATGATCTTCAAAGGGCTATCGCACGCTAAGTGTGACAGCCCTTATTTATTTAAAAATTGTCATTGCGAGGGGCGCAAAGGTTATGGTTGAGACCTCCTCGCAATGACGATATGAAATGCGCCCCGTGGCAATCTCAACCGATAATAATGGGTTAAAGTGTCCGATGGAAACTTTAGTGCCTGCAACGGGGAAGTTTATTATCTCTCTACAGTTAAGGTGACGTCGCCGGTGGTGGTAGTGATCTCGCACTTACCGCCTGCAGAAGAATCCGGCACCTTTACCTCGCCTGTCGAGGTCTTCACCGAGAATATTTTTTCTGAAAGCAGGCTGCCCTCCACTTCGCCCGTGGTGGTATTCACGATGACGGCTTTTCCGTCGCTGCGATCAAAGGTAACGTCGCCCGTGTTGCTGCGGATATCAAGCGTACCCCCGGCGACCGTATTTGTAAGAGTGATATCGCCGGTATTGCTCTTGATGCTGCACCCGTCGCATGTCGTTTTTTCGATATTGATATCGCCGGTATCGGTCGCAACTGAGATATCCCCCGTTCCCTTTACGGACAGCATGACCACATCGCCCGTCGTGGTGGCGATATTCGCCGTACCCACAGAGCCGCCCAGCGTAATGTCGCCGGTAGATACAGCGAACCCGGCGCTGTCCTTTATATCCGCGGCACAGGCTATATCCGATGTATCTCCTGCTATGAGCAGATTGCCGAAGGTCAGCCCCTCGGCTATAACAGCGTCGCCCGTCTCAGACTCTATCTTCAGGGTATTGTACATTTTTTCGGGCAGATAGACCTTTATCTTCGGGCTGTTGAACGAGAAGCTGAACAGGTTATCATACCACTTTGTATTCTTTTCGGAGCGGATGATCAAGGCGCCGTTCTTCACCTCAGCGGAGTCGGTGAGCTTCTCCGAGCTGTCGCAAACTACCCTGCACTCGTCCGCCGTAGCAAGCACGACGTTCGCTATATCGGTTTTTACGTCGATCTGATCAAAGGTCGCGCCTATCTCATAGGTCTTCTCCTCATATTTTTCCCTGCCTATATTTGAAAAACCGACGCCCCCCGCAGCTGAGAAAACTATCAGCGCGGGACCGAGCACGACGAGGATGCCCGCTATTATCAACCATGTTTTAGCTGTTCTGCTCATGTTGACCCTCCTTGCCTACAAACAGGCTCTTTATCCATAAAGCAAATCTCTTGGTCAGCCAAATGACGCCCTTTGTCGCCGCAAGACTGCCGAAGAACATGAATATCGCCATACCCGCGCACAGCATACCGGTTCCCAGCGCCATTATCGCAGTCATGCCGTTGCCGCTCGCCGCGATCACCACGGTTCCGACTATACACATCACCGCCGACACCGCCAGCACCGCCATTACCGTCCACAGCGAGATTATCACCGACCACAGCACTATATATACGGACAGGATCACAGATATCAGAGCTATCAGCAGCGACAACCATATCGGGGCGCCCAGTATCAGCAGCACGATCTCCCACGCCTGCAGACTGCGCTTTGGTTTTACCTTCTCCCTGACGAGCTTTGTCAGCGGAGTATCCGAGATTATCTGAGAAATAACATCGTCAACGGGACCGATCTGGCGGACGGCTTCTTCCTCGGAGACGCCCTCTTCCATCTTGTCGTCGATCAATTCATCATAAAAGCTGACGCGGTCTTCGATATCCTCCTGAGGCAGACCGGTCAGTCCGCTGCGAAGCCGCTGTAAAAACTCCTGTTTATTCATCGGGTTCATCCTCCTTTGTAACAAAACGATAAATGGACATGACCTCGCGCCACTCCTGCTTGAAGTCCTCTATTCGCCCCAAACCCTCGTCGGTGATATGATAATACTTCCGCAGCCTGCCGTTGTGCTCGGCCTTGCGGACGGTCAGCATATGCGCCGCCTCCAACCGCTTGAGGATGGTGTAGAGGGTCGATTCGGATATCTCGATATACGGCTTCATATCCTTGATGATCCTGTAGCCGTAAGAATCCTGATCCTTTATCGCGGCAAGGACGCATACGTCCAGCAAACCGCGCTTGAGCTGGATATCCATATCATACCTCCTTTTGCATAATACATCTTATTGTGTAATACATCATATCACGAAGTATATCATTTGTCAAGGTATTTTTCTGCCCTCTGAATAAATCCTCCCCTTTGGGCGCTTTCGCGGCAAGCCGCTGGGTATTATACCATTTATATCAGTTCAGATTGCCACAGCCCCGACACGCGTGTCAACGGCTTCGCAATGACAATTTTGAATAAATATATCTATTTTGTTGTTGAAAAAAGGCGATCCGTATTGTAAAATATTATTGAATTTTATTGCATTACCAAGGTGAAAAAATGAAAAAGCGCATTATTATCGTCGGAACACAAATGATCTCGGTGGGAGTTCCCGCAGCATTGGTAGGAATATTAGATAAGTTCGATTACACCCGTTATGACGTCACTTTACTTTTAGATGATCTGTCGGGAGAGTGGATGGATCGCATCCCCGAAGAGGTTCGCATCAAAGAGTTCAAGCTCAAAAGAAAGCTGCCTTATGCATGGGTACTGTGGGTGAATCCGTATAAGGGAAAGACGTCAAGGAAGCTCTTTCAGGTATACCGAAAGATCATCCGAAAAGCTTTTGAAGTATTTAAGGTATCTCAAAAGAAGATCTCCGATTATGTCATTCGCCGCTATACTTTACCGGAAGAAGAATATGACGCCGTGCTTCATTTTCGCGGGGACAGAAAATTCATGGCTGAGTATGCGGTTAAGGGCATCAAAGCCGAAAAATACGTACAATGGATCCACGACGAGCGTATCCGAAACAAAGCGGACGTCCACTATGACGTCGCCGCCTATGACAAGTTTTTTTGCGTCTCGGCTTCTTTGAAAGCGGTATTTGACAAGGCATATCCGGAATGTGCGAACAGATCGGAGGTCTGCTATAATCAGGTGAATGTAGATCAGATCCTGGATAAAGCCAAAGAAGCGGTCTCGGACGATCGCTTTGCCGGTGATTACAAAATCGTGACCGTAGGCAGAATGGTGCGTGAAAAGGGCTTCGATCTGGCGGTCGAGGCGGCAAAAATACTGAAAGACGACGGACTGCGCTTCAAATGGTTTTTTATCGGAGACGGAGTATGCGCAAGGCAGATCCGGGCGCAGATCGAAAAATGCGGTCTTCAGGAAGATGTGATCATGCTCGGCAGCAAGCCGAATCCCCTTCCGTTTGTTGCGGCTGCAGATCTGTTCGTTCAGCCCTCCCGATCGGAAGGATACTGCCTGTCGCTTTTGGAGGCAAGGGTATTGTGCAAGCCGATAGTCGCGTCCGAATTGCCTGCGTTCAAAGAGCAGATCATCAATGAAAAAACCGGTATCTTAACGCCCTGCGACGCCGAAAATATCGCCGGGCAGATCGGCAGAGTGATGGCAGACAAAACGCTGGCAGATTTTTTAAGCGATAATCTCAAAAAAGATCCTGTCGATTATTCTTCGGAGATGGACAAAATATACGCATATCTCGGTTAGCCGTAAATCGGACTGCCGAAAGCTTTTTATCGCTCCTCATAAATGAGCGGTGTTACAACTATCCGAAATACAATATTATTATAAGCTGACGGCTGCAAATATTCTGCTTGATGTAGCCATTTTGCAGCCAAAGAAAAGTCCCGAAGGACGGCTTAAATAAGCCATTCTTCGGGATTAATTGCGTTTATTGGATTACTCCCACTCGCTCCCTGCAAAATAATCTTAACAGTATTTGTTTAAGGATTTTAGCACGGAGTATTTCTATTATTTGCATTGTAAGTAAAATACAGGCTATCAAAAATTCTGTTGCCATTTTGTTGCCACGATACAAGATTATTATAGCAGAAGAATGCGATAAAATCAACACTTTAAAGTGATAAATTGATTATGCTTTGTGAACCAAGCAACTAATCGAAAAAGTGTCACGCTTTTGGGCTTCAAAAGGCACTGTTTATGCGCCCTTT
>CACYSH010000178.1 GCA_902776945.1 uncultured Ruminococcus sp. | reverse complement strand
ATACATCGCAAGCAGAGCGCAGCGCTCGGCGTTTATGTTCCCGCCAAAACGCTTATTATGTATCACTGCGAGAGCATGAGCGATAAACGCCGTTTCAAGCGAATGCTCGCTGATGTTCTCGGTCAGCGTGTTCCTCATCAGCGCCCAGCGGTCGATATATTTCATTCGTGATATAAATGCAAAAAAACGTGCGCTCATGCCTTTTTCTCCCCTGTCAGCAGCTTTTCCATAAGATAAAACTCCCCCTTGCGCCAGTGCGCCGCGCCGACTTTCGCGTAGCCCTGCGAATCATACAGCCGCAGCGCGTAAGGATTTTTTGTGAAAACATCGAGCCTTACCGCTTTCACGCCCGAAGCCCGCAGCTCGTCCTCGATATGCTTCATGATTTGCCGTGCCAAACCCTTGTGCTGAAACGCGGGCGACACGACAAGCCGATGAATAACCATATAATCATCGCTGTTATACGACCACGCGCCGTTCGCATACTGCTCGTCGGTATCTTTGTTAAGAACATACATTCCCACATAAGCCGAATCAATCGAACAAATGTACATATCACCGCGTTCAATATCGCCGCGCAGTACCTCACGCGAGGGGTAAACCTCGTCCCATTGGTCGATACCGTCGGCGCTCATACGTCCGACCGCCGCAGCCACAAGAACGCACACGCTGTCAAGGTCGGAGCTATCCGCTTTTTTGTATAGTATATCTGTCATATAACACTCCGATCTATGCGCCAATAAGCAAGAATATCACAGGCACAGCAAGAACAAGCAGCATTATCGCAAGAACAATTATGCCCACCCGTGAGGTAACAAATTTCTTTTGATTTTCGTTCTCCGTTTTGCCCTCGCGCTTTTTCTTTATCCTTAACAATATCGCCACAACAAGCACTATGAAAACGACCGCCGCAACTGCCAGATATATGGTCAGGTACATAAAGGAAGTCCCTACCGCTTGCCCCAGTCCTTTGAACTTTTCATCAGCAGTCATTTTGTTCCCTCCTTATAAAAATGACGGGAAACGTGTTCCCGTCATTGGAAATATTAGCCTATCTTTACAATACTGAGCAGAACGCCCGCCGCAACGGCAGAGCCGATAACGCCCGCAACGTTCGGACCCATAGCGTGCATGAGCAGATAATTGGTGGGATTTTCCTCCTGACCGACCTTCTGAGCGACACGCGCCGCCATAGGTACGGCAGAAACGCCGGCGGAACCGATAAGCGGATTGATAGTCTTGCCCGAAACAACGTACATCAGCTTACCGAGCAGTACGCCGCAGGCAGTAGCAAGTCCGAACGCGATAACGCCGAGAAGGATAACCTTACCAAAAGCAGGGGTGAGTATCTTGTCCGCTCTCGTGGTAGCGCCAACGGAAGTGCCTAAGAATATCGTGATTATGTTCATAAGCTCGTTCTGAGCGGTCTTTGCGATACGGTCGCAGCAGCCCGACTCTTTAAGCAGGTTGCCGAACATCAGCATACCGACCAGCGGAGCAGCGTCAGGGATCATCAGTGCTATAACAACAGTAACGAGTATCGGGAAGAGAATCTTCTCGGTTTTGGAAACAGTCCTGAGCTGACCCATTACTACCGCACGTTCCTTCTTGGTGGTGAGCAACTTCATTATAGGCGGCTGAATTATCGGCACGAGAGCCATATAGGTATAAGCCGCCAGCGCGATAGTACCAACGCCGATGCTGTCGGTGCCGGAAAGCAGTCTCGATGAAACGAATATAGCGGTAGGACCGTCCGCACCGCCGATGATGGCGATAGAAGCGCACTCCGCAGCGGTCATGCCGAGCAGAGCAGCTCCGATGAACGTAAAGAAGATACCGCCCTGTGCGGCAGCGCCGAGCAGGAAGCTCTTGGGGTTGGCTATCAGCGGACCGAAGTCGGTCATAGCGCCGATGCCTAAGAAAATCAGAGGGGGATATATCTGGAGCTTTACGCCCAAGTACAGCATATCAAGCAGACCGCCGTGCCGTAGTATGTAACCGTAATCAAGATAATGGGTATTTGTTATTTCAATGCCTGTCGGGTCAAGCTCGGTGCGGGTGGCGTATTCCCAAAATTCCGAATGGTACATTTCCGCGCCGGGAAGGTTCGTCAGCAGCATACCGAACGAGATCGGCAGCAGCAGCAGCGGCTCAAATCCCCTTGCTATTGCAAGGTACATAAAGACGAATGAAATAAGTATCATTATGATATTTTTCCAGCCGCCGTCAACAAGAAAACCCGCAAAGCCCGACTTATTGCAAAGATCGAACAGGGTATTCAGAAAGCTCTCTAAAATTGCCATATCAAGTCATCATTCCTTTCAGATATTCGAGGTACGCGCCTTAAAAGGGTCTTGTAGCTTCGGAAATGCCGGCGGCACTCCAGGCGTTTCTTCGTGCTGCGCCGCCCTGTGAAGCCTTAATGCTCTTCACGGCGAGCTTTTTGCCCGACTGCGCCCCGTAAGCCGCGATCGCAGCCATAATAACAGCGACAGTTTCCTCCTCGATACCGTCCGAAACGACGGGAGCGGTCTTCGGCGCGGTCTTGGGTGCCGGAGGCTCCGCTTTTTTGGCAGTCTCTGCCTTTTTAGCAGCGGCAGCCTTTGCCTCGTTCTTCTTGTTCACGGAATCGAATATCTTTCCGTAGAGCGAAACGAGCATTATCAGAAGTATCAGAGCGATAAATACCACGGCTATGCCGGTGAAAACCACCGCCGCAATGGTACTTCCGCTGAGATTCTTGTCTGAAGTATGTATCGCTTCGCCCGCCAGAATGACAGGATTCAAGTTCATACTCATTACCTTCTTCTCCTTTTCAATGGATTTATATTCAGACCAATCACTATTTATTATACACCAAACTATCAAAAAAAACAAGTCCAAATGACAATTATTTCACAAAAAATTCGGAAATAAGTTATAATTTCCCGATGATAAACTATTAACGAAAATTCCAGCGCCGCAGGTCATGATTTATTAACATTATATATACAATCGGCTGCCGCAGATATGATATAATTAGCATGAGACCAGTTCCAACACGCAGGAGGGAAAAATATGTTCGATAAATACGTTGACCAGTTTACCAATTACGCTCCATATATACTCGGCGCTTTGCTGATACTTACGATCGGCGCGGTAATAATAAGGTTTTTCGTACATTTCTTGTGGAAAGTCCTGTCAAAGACCAAGCTCGAAGAGACCGGCACCCGTTTTCTTGTCTCGGCGATAAAGGCGGCGCTGTACGTTATCCTTGCGGTAATGGCGCTTTCGGAGCTTAAAGTGCCGATGTCCTCGATAATCGCGGCGCTCGGTACGGCGGGGCTTGCGATAGTCTTGGCACTGAAAGACAGCCTTTCGAACGTTGCGGGCGGATTCATAGTTATGTTCGAACGTCCGTTCAAGGTCGGCGACTATATCGAGATCGGCGGGCACGAGGGTACTGTGGAAAGCATTACCATACTCAACACGCGGATCCTGACTATCGACAACAAGGCGGTCATCTTCCCGAATGCCACAGTCGCCTCCGCCACGATAACCAATTTCACCCAGCAGGAACAGCGGCGGCTTGAGCTGAAATTCAGCATTTCCTACGATGAAGACCATAAACGTGCCGAGGAGGTCATTCTCAAAACGGTCGTTGCAAATCCGCTGTCGCTTGATACGCCCGATAAGCCGTTTATCCGCGTGTGCGAGCATTCGGACAGCGCGATCATAATACTCCTGCGCGTGTGGGTAAAGACCGAGAATTACTGGGAACTGCGGTTCGGGCTGCTTTCGGAGATCAAGGACGCATTTGACGCGGAGGGTATCTCTATCCCCTATCAGCAGCTTGACGTTCATCTTGACAGCGCCCCGAACAATCAATGACCGAACCAAATCCCCCGCCGCATTGCTGCCACGGGGGATCTTTATTTGCAAGAGCTTGTTATTGTACGTTTTTCTGTACATCATTTTTCTTTGGCGGAGTATAGCATATCACCGCAACGATCACTTTCACCGCACCAAGCTCCTTGATCAGCCGTGCGCAATTGTTCACCGTAGCGCCCGACGTGAAAATATCGTCGCAGAGCATCACGCACTTCCCCGCCAGCGGCTTCTTACCCGCGTATTTACTGCGAACACAGTAAGTGCTTTTCGCGGAAGATAATCTTTCCCGCCATGATAGCTTATGCTGTTCGACTTTTTTCCGACGATGAGCGATATACCCCGTTTCCAGACGAATACCGCTCTCCCGCGAAAGCTCCCTCGCAAAAAGCTCCGCCTGATTATACCCTCTGCGCAGCCGCTTGAAAATATTCATCGGCACAGGCATTACAAGATCAATATCCCACGGCTCCAGACCGTCGGTAAACAGCTTTTCGGGCAGCCTTTCAGCCGTATACTCCGCCACCGCCCTGCTGCCGCGGTATTTCAGCGAAAGCACCGCCTTCCGTGCTGTGCCTTCATAGCGGAAAAGCGCTTCCGCACGATCGAACTCAGGCTCGTCGCTGCCTATTTTCGCATGAAAAATCGCCTGCCACGGAACAGGCTCGGCATATTCGAGCTTTCCCTCGCATTCCGCGCAGAAACGTTCATTCCAGCCGATCACCCGTTCGCAGGCGGGACATCTTGTCGGAAAGAACAGATCGAGCAGAAAGTCAGAATATCGTGGTCTCCTCTTCATTTTCGCCGCCATTATTATCCAGTTCCTTAAGCATTTCAAGAAGACAGGTGTTTCTTTCGGGAGCCTTGCAGCGGGTCAGCATCTTCACAAAGCATTCCTTGCTGCCCACCAAAAGCAGCAGCTTTTTGGCGCGGGTAGCTCCGGTGTAAAGCATATTTCGGTAGCAGAGCCTGTCGGTAAGACCTATCACGGTCAGCACGACAATGTTGTACTCGCTGCCCTGGCTCTTATGTACCGTAATTGCGTAGGCAAGATCGAGATTTTCCAGCATCTGATAAGTATAGGTCGCTATCCTGCCTTCAAAATCTATGGTCAGCTGTTTTGTAAGCTCCTCGCAGCCGATTATGCGCCCGATGTCTCCGTTAAATATCCCCACACCGCTGCCGGGTTCGTCGAGACTGCCGCCGGAGGTCTTTTTCCATTCTATCTCGTAATCGTTCTTTGTCTGCATTACCTTGTCGCCCAC
>CACYSH010000177.1 GCA_902776945.1 uncultured Ruminococcus sp. | reverse complement strand
TCAACCGTTCCATAACGACACCCCTTTCCTGATTTCTATTGTACTATATTTCGGACTTGATTACAATAGTTATCAGAACGGGTGAGTAAGAACCACTTAGGGAGGCAAAAATATTTTGGTACTCTCAAATCGTTATCATTCGTCAACAATCTGTATTATTATGCTTCGCATGACACAAATTATTTGAAACCGCTTGTATGATAGTTGAGCCTTGAAAGGAAATATTTTCGACTTGGTATACCCATAACAATCAGCGGGTGAATAATAAAAGCATGAATAAAGCAGTTCCGTCGTTCAATTATTCACCCCTATCACATGAAATAATCATACACCCGAAAGGAAAAAAATCAATATGATAAGCAATAACCTTTCACCCCCAAAAAATACTGATTGCTGCATTTAGCGACACCGTAAATAAAATTAGGTTCATGTTTCCGTGTTATTTCTGTCATGTGAGCAAGAATGATACGCTTAGATCTCAATCATTTTCAGTTGCGGATAGTTAATCAATATCAACAAATGCAGATGCCGACCAGTCACCCCCTCACGCTTAGGATAATATTTCTGTGGAGCCGAGCCGTCATGCCACCCGCATTTATAATCTCAGATTTATTTCACCGAAGCCGCCCTCAACTTGAAACCTATGAACAGATACACAAAAGAGCCGTATACCCCAAGTGCCTGTTTTTATGCAGTCCCATGATTTATCTCGGAAGAGAGTAAGTTTATCCGCACTTTTTCTGAATGTTCTTTAGGTGATTGTAAAACTCGGACTTAATTCCTACCAATTAATCTTGAAAAATAGACGGAATATATTGTTTTGATGAAAAAATAGTGGAGAAAATCCTGACTTTCAAAATTGTAAAATGTGCGATTTTTCTGCATTAATGGAGTTTTACAATCGGCTAGAATGTTCTTAGGAAGGAGGTTGATAATGTGTTTCATATGTCACGATGATATTTACATAAACGACAAAGGCTGAAACACTTGATATACAAACAGGATTAGCATTAAGAGTTTATGTAAATATCATTATGTCGATACAGTAGTAGGAATTTCAAAATCTAATCAAAATCGTAATAGACAATAACGGCTACAAACAGCGCTTATACGAAGTATAACACTTATTCTACCACGATGTGATTATACTAAAGTTTTGCCGTTTAAGTCTCACCGGACAGACATCGATAAGCTATAACTTACTCGATATGAAAAAAGAGATTATATCAGAGCGAGCAGGAGGGTTTATGAACTCAATCTAAATATTTATCGGTAAAACTGTAAAGTCACTTAAAAAAAGCCCTCTTTTTGTACTGTCTTATGAGGATACCCTTCGTATCAGCATTTCAAAGCTGCTGTCCCGCCAACAGCAGTCAAAGTGCGACCCATACCCATAACCGTTTCGACCATAAGGAGATGATCCCCGCGACCTCATAGAATTATTACTCGCATATATCGGGGCAGACCGCCGCGCCCTGATATATTAGTACCATTGGAGATATTCGGCTTCGGCACACCCTACCTCCAAGTCATGCCGATGCCATTGTCTCTCAATATCCGCCCGAAACCATTATGAACGTTATCACAAAACAGAAAGGAACGATGCGAATGACATTAACTCAGAAGAAAGACCTCATCACACAGATAAACGAGCTGCTGGAGAAGCTCATTGATGTTGACCCAATAGAAGCGACTGTGCAGCACGAACCCGCCATTGAGAAGCCGCTGGAGATGCTTACGGTCAAAGAGTGCGCCGCGCTCGTGGACGGCTTGTCGGAGAACACGGTGCGGCAGCTTGTAGCACAGGATAAGATCGCTCATGTGCGGGCAGGTGCCGGTCGCAATGGTAAGATACTTGTGAGCAAGTTGTCTCTGCTCAAATATCTCGGTATAACCGATTGAAAGCATAATTGTGTAACCCCTATCGGGGTGCGTGAATAGTGTAATATGTGATTACATATTTTACCAGAACGAGCAAGTACAGAAAGAACCGGTAAAAATACGGTTCTTTCATGAGATTATGAACGCCGTTCATAATCTCGCTGTTCAGCGGCACATCGCCGCTAAACGAGGGCTCGATAAAAACGAGTCATAAATCAAGATTGTATAACAGAAAGGATAGATGTGAATGGCAAGAAAGAATCCAAACCTCCGCCGAAAAGAGATAATTTACACGACAAAAGAATGGGACGAGATAGAGAGAAAGGCTGCGGAGTGCCACCTTAAAACCGCCACATACATCAAAAGCAAGTCCCTGTCGGGAGATATTTACGTTTATGACATGAAAGAGATAGCACCCCTGCTGAACGGGCTGCGCATAATTTCCAAGAACGTGAATCAGATCGCTAAAAAGGCGAACGAGACAAACAATCTCTACGCCGCAGATGTCGAGAAGCTGAAAGGAGATGTTTCGCAGGTTTGCCTTACTGTAAATCGGTGGCTGTCCACGATAACGTCAGCCAAAGTCTGAGGTACATACTCAACCCCGAAAAGACCGAGGACAGGCTGCTGACGTCCTCGATAAACTGTATGACCGAGCCCGAATACGCCTACCCCGCGATGAAGGCTGTCTACAATCAATACGCGAAAGACCGCATCGACACACCCCCGCCCAAATCTGGAAAAGGCACTGTCAAGGCTATTCATTATATGATGAGCTTCGCGGATTCGGAGAACGTCACGCCCGAAGTCGCTCACAAGATAGGAAAAGCGTTTGTCCGGAAAATGTTCGGTGACGATGCGGTGGCGGTCATCGCAACGCATGTAAATACGGGGCATATCCACAATCATATCCTTGTCTGCTCGTATTCGCTGTCGGGGCAGAAGTTTTACGACAACATGACGACAGTCCACATAATGCGTGAGAACACCAACGGGATATGTCGTGCGTTTGGGATAGAACCCGCGCTAAACTTTGAGAATGAGGGACGCTCTCTAAACTATTCCGAATGGCAGCACAGGAAGAAAGGCACCTCGTGGAAAGAGCAGATAAGAAACGAGATAGACGATCTGATACCTGCCGTGAATGACCTTGATGATCTTTTCACGGAACTTGAACAGCGTGGATACTCTATCAAACGAGACAAATATCTATACATCAAAGCCCCGGAGCAACAGCGCTCCGTCAGCCTGTGGAAGCTGGGCGAGGACTACACCGAATACAGCTTGAAAGCGCGTATCCTTTGGCGCTCGGTGGGGCAGAATGATGAACTGCATTTCACAAACTCGGAGATCGAGAGAGCGTATCTCGATGTTATCGGCTCGGTGCGGATTCTTGCGGAGCAGCGAAGAAAAGTCCCGCGCAGGCAGAATATCATGCTGCCGTATGGAGCGAATAACGACCTCGACTGCTACAGATTATCGGCGCAGATGGTTGTTATGAATCAGGATCGTATCTGCTCAATGGGCGATCTCGAAGGAAGAATTCGGCTGCTTTACAAGGAATATAAACGGGAGCAAGAAGAATTATCCGCGCTGCTTCTGGAACAGGAAAAGGAGCAGGCGCTCTTGGAGCAGTGCGAATATTATTACGCCAATTGGAAACGTGAGGATATGTCACCCGATGAAAAGACACGCTTTGAAATATGTCGTTCGGCTATGCGGACGAATGGAATGCTGTACATGGCTGATTATGATAAATTGCGAAATTACAGCGAATGTCTGCAAAAGAAGATCGAGGACAGGAAAGAAAAACTCTCGCGGAAGAAGAATAAGCTCGTGCGGTATGTCGATATATTTGATACATATAGCGATATTTCTCACGGGGATTATGTTTCAAATCTTATCAAGGAGGAGAATATCCGGCGGGAGCAGGAAAAGCAAAAGGAAAACAAGAACCATATCAAAAAGAAAGGACGCAGATAATTATGGCAAGGAAAGCTAACATTGATAACTTAATCAGGGACGCAAAAAAGATCGACGATCGTATTATCGAGATCGAGAAAATGCTCGAAACGGCAAAGTCGGATTCCGCCAGTGCCTGGGATAAGGTATCCGAGCGCAAAAAGGAATTGGAGCAGGAGAATAATAATGGTATTGCGAATGAGGTAAAGGATGTGTTCGGGGAGGATATTACGCCTGCGGAACTCAGTAAAGAATTGAAGTATATCCTGCTCATTGACGAGGTCAAGGAGTATATTGAATCTGAGAAAGTGAATCGTAATGCGGCTGCGGAGAATAAAACGAATACCGAAAACAATTCTGAATCCGATACTACATCTGATATTGATTCAAAGGAAATTCTTGATTATTCACCCGTCGATACAACGTCAGATAATCCCACCTTATAATATCATAGCACAGAATAAGGGGCTTGTCTACCACTTCTTAGAAATCATGCAGCGAATTTGAAAATCAATAGGAAACCAAAATAGTAGAGGGTGACGTGTTCCGATTATTGAAATTTCGTTAAATTTTGAGTCTCTCTTGACTGGCACCGCATTAAATGGTATAATGGGAGCAACGGAACACGCCATAAATCTACGCATCAAAGGAGAGATGTATTATGGCAAACGTTACAAAAAGAGGAAATTCTTACAGGATCAAAGTTTTCTGCGGTTACGATGTACACGGCAAGCAGGTGACGCAGTCAAAAACTTGGAAACCGACCGTCGGCATGACCGATAAGCAGATCGAGAAGGAACTGCAAAGACAGATCGTTCTTTTCGAGGAAGAATGTATGCATGGGAATGTCGTTGCTACGATCAAGTTTGAGGATTTTGCAAAACAGTGGTTCAAAGAATATGCAGAGCTGAAATTGAAAACGCAGACGATACGAGGGTACCATTACTTGGAGCCGCGCATCTATAAAGCGCTCGGACATCTGCGGCTCGACAAGATCACGCCGCGACACGTACAACGATTTATCACCGACCTGACCGAAATGCCCTGCGGGAACAATCCGGACAAAAAGCTCTCGGCAAAGACAGTAAAGCTGCACCTGTCGCTCGTATCAACGATCTTCGACTACGCGATCAAAATGCAGATGATTAAGGACAATCCGTGCAGAAACGTGACGCTTCCCTCCCCCGACAAGAAAGAACGCAAGATCTACACGGTCGAGGAAGTGCAGAAGATACTCGCGCTGTTTAACGCCGAGCCTATCGAAAACTTGAAATATGTTGTGTTCTTCACGATGGCGCTGTATACCGGCCTTCGCAGGGGTGAACTTCTCGGCTTGGAGTGGAAAGATTTCGACTGGAACAGGAACATATTCACCGTAAACCGCAACTCGCTCTGGACTAAGGAGCGCGGAATGTACACCGACACACTCAAAACAGCTTCGAGCAACCGCTGCTTGAAAATGCAGCCGGAGCTGATCGAGTTGCTGTCACAGTACAGAAATTGGCAGAACGAACATAAAGCGGCAGTCGGAGATAAATGGCAGGAGCATGACCGCCTTTTCACCACATGGGAGGGCTTGCCGATGCACGTTACCTCGCCGGCGGATTTTCTGAAGGAATTCTGCAAGCGGCATGGGATAAGGTACTGCGGACCCCATTCATGGCGTCACTTACACGCCTCGCTGATGATCGAAAGTGGTGTTGATGTAAAGACGGTTCAGAGCTGTTTAGGACATTCAAGTCCGACAACGACGATGAGCTGTTATCTCCATTCATTTCAGTCCGCGCAGGCTGCCGCTATGGACGCTGTCGCAAACGTGATACGAATAAAGGCAGCTCCGAGCAGCTCACAGGAAGTTACATCAAACGGTCTATGATTTCTTGGTCATTACGATTGCCGAAAAATAATGACCATTTAATGACCTACCCGTAATGACCAAGCAAAGCAAAAGCTCTGAAACGACGTAATAGCGTCATTTCAGAGCTCGAGATTTTACTCCCCCTGTTGGACTCGAACCAACGACCCTGCGGTTAACAGCCGCATGCTCTACCGACTGAGCTAAGGAGGAATAACTAATTAACTTTTCGTTAATAGTTGTTCTTGTTTATCCTCATTTTTGCTCCCGATTTAGCGTTATGAAAAAGCTTCATTCGCTCTACCGACTGAGCTAAGGAGGAATATACACCAAAAGAGAAAGCTCTTTGCCTTCTCTTTTGCGTATCTTCGTGTCCGCAACTTCCTATCTTTCC
>CACYSH010000176.1 GCA_902776945.1 uncultured Ruminococcus sp. | reverse complement strand
ATCGCGCGTTCGTGCGGCTCGCGGACATCGACTATGGTTATCTTTTCGCCCGCGTCTATGCGGCGTTTCAGCTCCTTCGGCTCGATGCCCTCTACTTCCTCGTTTTCCTCCTCCTGCGCTTTTATGCCGCAGAAGTCCTCATAGTCGAAATCCTCTATTTCGGTGATAGTGCGGTTCTGTCCGCAGATCGGGCAGTCGCAGTTCTTCTTTATTTTCAGCTCGCGCCATTTGAGGTTCCATGCGTCGAAGGTGACGACCCTGCCTATCAGGTTCTTGCCGCCGCCGACTATCAGCTTTATTACTTCATTGGCTTGAAGCGTGCCGATAACGCCGGGAAGAACTCCGACAACGCCGCCCATAGCGCACGACGGAACAAGTCCCGCCGGAGGGGGCGCGGGGTACATACATCTGTAACAGGGACCATGCTCCGCGTAATAAACGCTTACCTGACCTTCAAACTGGTACATAGCGCCGAACACGTCGGGCTTGCCGAGCAGAACGCAGGTGTCGTTGACAAGATAGCGGGTAGGGTAATTGTCCGAAGCGTCCGCCACAACGTCGTACTGCGAGATTATCTCCTCCGCGTTTTCGGCGGTGAGCTTTGTGTTGTAGGTCTCGACCTTGACAAGCGGATTTATCTGCTTTATGCTGTCCTTAGCCGAAGCAACTTTCGGTCTGCCGACATCGCGGGTGCCGTGAATTACCTGCCTTTGCAGGTTGGTCACTTCAACCTCGTCAAAGTCGATGATACCGATAGTACCCACGCCCGCCGCCGCAAGATACTGCGCAAGGGGAGTGCCGAGACCGCCCGCGCCGACAATAAGCACTTTAGCGGCTTTGAGTCTTTTCTGACCCTTAACGCCTATCTCCTGCAAAAGCAGGTGGCGGCTGTATCTTGTGATCTCGTCGTTGGTGAGCTTTTCGCCCTTCCTGTCGCCGAGAACGCTTTCAAGTCCCGAACCGCCCGCGATAGCGGGAATAAGTATCACCTCGTCGCCGCCTTTAAGCGACGAATCAAAGCCGTTCAGGTCGCGGATATTTTCGTCGTTCACAAATACATTTATAAAAGACCTTAGCTGTCCGTTCTCATCGAACAGTGCTTTCTTTGTTTCGGGATATTCGTCCGAGAGGGAACTAAGCACCTCGCCGACGGTTCCCCCGTCAAGCTCTATCTCCGAATTATGCTCTGTAAACAATCTGAGCGTAGTCGGGATAACGACTGTAACTGCCATAGTTATCATTCCTTCCGAATTATTTATATAATTCCTATCTGATAACTATATTATAGCACAGTATTCATAGCTTGTCAATAGGTTTTCTTAAAAAATCTATTGTTGAATTTAATAAATTTTAGGGTATAAAAATCTGAGAACGTTGTCAGATATATAGATCCATAAATGAACAGCGCCGTCAGTTTTCACAAAACGCCCGTTGTGCCGCAAATCCTCATGGGTTCGCAATGCCAATATTGTAGGGGCGGGCATTGCGAACCCGTGAAATCTCCCGCTGTCACAATTTCCTCACCACTCACACGGATTGTTGTAGGGCGGGCTTGCCCCCGCCGCTCGTCCGGCACAATTTTCCCCTATTGGGAAGAATTTGCCTGCCTCGCGTTTCTTTGCGAAATATCGCCTGTCTGAACGTGTTCAGACAGCTCTTCTCGCAAATTAAAATCGACAATTTACTCGTTTCCGCTCAATTTTCTTTTTACCGTCAGATTGCGAATGCTGACAGCTTTTCTGTGGGAAACCCTTATGAAGAAGGGTTATCCCCTTACTGAGACTTCTGGGTTGTCCTCACTTTGTGTTTTTTGTCAGATTATATAGAACCAGTCCTCGTCGTCCTCGATATTCACCCTTTCTACGGGCTTTGAAGCATCATAATTGAAACGAAGCTCCTGATTCTTCACGCTGACCTTTGCGCCGTCGGGAACGGAATGCGTAATAAACGCACTGCCTCCGATAACAACATCCTTGCCGATAACGGTATTTCCGCCGAGTATCGAAGCGCCCGAATATATCGTAACATTGTCCTCAATGGTCGGGTGGCGCTTTTTGCTTTTCAGCGACTGACCGCCCCTCGTCGAGAGAGCGCCCAGCGTCACGCCCTGATATATCTTCACGTTGTCGCCGATAACCGTAGTCTCGCCGATAACGATGCCCGTGCCGTGGTCTATAAAGAAATACTTGCCTATCGTAGCGCCCGGGTGAATATCAATGCCCGTTTCCCGATGTGCATACTCGGTCATCATTCGCGGGATTATCGGCACATTCAGCAGAAAAAGCTCGTGCGCTATGCGGTTGACAAGTATCGCGAAAAGACCGGGATAGGAATAGATTATCTCGTCCTTGCTGTAAGCGGCGGGGTCGCCCTCGTAAGCCGCGTCAACGTCGGTGAGGATATATTCGCGTATTTTTTGCAGGCGCTTGATAAATTCAAGCGTGATCTCCTTTGCCTTTTTGGTGATCTCGGTGTCGTTTTCGCCCTCGCCGCCGAGAACGATAGTTATCTGCTTGGAGAGTTTGTAAATAACGTCCTCCAAAAGCATTGAAAGGTTGTTTTTCAGCGTGTAGACCTTGATAGTCCTGTTTCTGAAATAGCCCGGGAAAAGGATCTTTCTCAGGCTTGTAAGTATCTCGATTATTATTTCATTGTCGGGGTGATC
The DNA here is from genome assembly GCA_902776945.1 of uncultured Ruminococcus sp. Taxonomy (GTDB): domain Bacteria; phylum Bacillota; class Clostridia; order Oscillospirales; family Ruminococcaceae; genus YE71. Next base: position 2,488 of record CACYSH010000176.1, on the reverse strand, counting down.
GAAGCTCGCGATCTCATAAGAACCGTTCTTTTCCGCGTAATCGCCGAGCAAGCCGATCACGGTGCTGTCAATAATATCCTCAATAGCGTTCATTTAAGTACGCCCCTTTCGCCTGCAAATTTCTAACACATTATCCCTATCTTTTATGTATTATATCACAAAGCAAATTGAAAGTCAATAGTGTCCGCCGCGCACGAAAAACGGCGAAGCGCGGCGGTAAAGCCTTACTTTGTGACAACGTTATCATGATTTATCGCGTGATTTTTCGCTGCCCGAACGAGTATCTTTTTAAAATGCGCGTAATTACGCAGTAATATTTACTGATAACGTTATTGTGCGAAGGGATAATGTTCATAATTGTTACCTTTCTATATTTTTAGGTATCAATTTATTAATCTTTCATTGAATAATATTTTACATATCTTTTTAATATGGATTGCCGCATACGGCGGTATCTGCGGGGGCGGATTTAGCGTTCATATTATTCCTATCTTGTCGATATGGTTTTGAACAAAAATCAGGAAAGCCCCGTGCCGACAGACTGACGACAATTTCATACTTGTCTGTAAAAAAAGCTGCACCCCGCGCCGCGGGTGTAGCTTTTGCAACGTTTCGGGGGGATATTGTCTATTGAACTTCTGCGCGGTATGTGATAAAATATATACAAGAAAAGAGAATAACAAATCGAAAAATACGCAGAATAGACAAATAACAATCTTTGAGACTGACTAAATTCACAAAAACAGGAGGTGGTTCGTGAAACATTTGTAAAAATTATTGCATTAACTGATATTTTGTGATATAATATCGAATGTGAGGTGTTGTTAATAATAAATATGATAATAATCAACACATTTAATCAAAAAAGCCATAAGGAGGCATTAACATGGAAAACACAAAAGTACAGGATTTTCTGAACTCTCTGACCGAGGAACAGCGAACGGCTGTTCTTGCGTGCAGAACCGAAGAAGAGCTTAACAAGGCAATAGGCGATCTTGACATTGAATTGACGGAAGAAATGCTTGACGGCGTTACGGGCGGTAAGGGCTTTATGCCTGTGCTTATGGCGGGTATCATGGCGCTTTCGGGCGGCGCGGCTGTTGTGGGTTCGACATCGGCTATCACGGCGAATGCTTACGTCAGCGAATGGTCGGAGCAAAAGGACGACATCGAGGACTATTTCTGGTCGCTCAATTACAACCCGCAGACCTTCTTCAATTCGTATATGGACGATTCAGGCACCGCCACAAAGTCCAAGACCGTTATGAACTCCGACGGCAGCGTTTCAATAATGAGAATGGAGAGGTCGCAGGACAATCTTACCTACGATTCCTTCGGCATTTCAAACGCGGATTCAAACACTATCTATCCCGGCGCTCTGCTTAAAGCAAACGAGGGTCTTGTAACGGGCAATCCCACGCCTATCAAAATGCAGAGAAGAGACCTTAACATAACTATCCCCGGCGCATACATGAAGGACGGCAAGAGCGCTGCAATTACCGTGAATCCGGCTAACGGCGGCGATGTCAACGCGGCTATCGAGGCGCTTAGGAGCAATTTCAAGGACAATACCGATATGCCCGCGCAGTTGACTGCCCGCATTGAAAAGGTAGAGAGCGAACAGCAGATAAAGGCTAAGATGAATTTCTCCGAGGAGCTTTGGGGCAAGGTAAAAGTAAGCGCTTCCACGGACTATCAGACCAAAACACAGGCGGTAGTTGTTGATGTCAGTCAGGTGCTTTACTCCGTTTCAGCCGATAACGTTACCGACGCAGACCTTTTCCCCGATACCATGAAGGTCGAGCGTGTAAAGCGTTACATAAACGAGAAGGAACCCCCCGTAGTTGTTTCAAACGTAAATTACGGTAAGCGGGTGATCGCTTGTATACAGACCGACGATATGAGTTTTGACCTGAAAGCCGCGCTCGAAGTCGAGGCGATGGGCGGCAAGATAAAAGGCGGCGCGGAAGCGGAATACAAGGAAAAACTCAGCAAATGCTCGGTAAGAGTTTTCGCAATGGGCGGCAGCTCGAAGGCGGCAGGCGAATATCTCACATGGGACGTTGCCGAGCTTATGAACGCGGTACGCAAGAACACCGCCTTTGACGGCTATGCCGTGCCTATCTCCTACACGACCCGCTGGGCGAAGGACGGAACGATAGCACAGTCCAATTACATGGGTTATAAGTGGGAGGCTAAGGAAGTTAAGAAAGTGAATATGTCAATTCCAATTCGATTTTCAATAAACCCTATTGACCATATGTTTATTGAAAATAGAAATACAGGTGAGAAAACAAGGGTAGACAATCCGATTAAGAATGCAACGGTTAAGTTTTACGGCAGAAGGATACTTGGTATCAACGATGACGGTAGCTATCAGCGCAGCGAAGAAGAACTGCTGAAAACAGTCACGCTTGATTATGCGACCAATGAAGATTTCAAGCTGTCTGGTGATGTTCTGTTTGATTCAGTAAAGTTTGTTATAGAC
>CACYSH010000175.1 GCA_902776945.1 uncultured Ruminococcus sp. | reverse complement strand
TTTTTGCTTCATCGAAGAAGCTTAACTGTCTTTCTTTCATATACTTATTATATCATATTTTGGAACGTTTGTATAGGGGTTTTTAGAGGTTCCCTTATGTCACTATTCTGCTGTTCCTTCGCTTCGATGAACTTTGTAAGCTCTGAAACGGTTGCTTTCAACTGCTTCTGCTCATTTTCGTAGCTCTGCGAGAGCACCTCAAAGCGCTCGTCGGAGATCTTACCCGAAACGTTGTCTTCATAGAGCTTTGCGAACAGCTTATCCAATTCGGCTATGCGTTTCTCGGACTTCACGATGGTCTTTTTAGCCGTTTTCACGTCATTAGAATGGCTTTCGTTCGCTTTCTCCGTGACTTTGCTGATGAAATTATCTCTATTTTCATGAACGATCATCAGCAGCTTGTTGATTTCGTTAATTACAAGCTCTTTGAGCACGCAAGTACGAATGTAGTGCGAACTGCACTCACTTGAATCAGCAGCATAAGTACCGCACTTCAAATGTTCATCACTCTTAGGCTTTGAGGAATTTCTGCAAAGATACATAGGCTTTCCACAATCTGCACAGTAGACCATACCCGAAAATATGTTGACTTCTTTGCTTTTCTGAGGTCTTTTCCTGCGCTCGCGGAGCTTCTGAACAAGGTCGAAGTCATGCTGAGAGATAATAGCGGGGTGGGTGTTCTCGAATATCTCCCATTCCTCCTGCGGGTTGTAAATGCGTTTCTTGCATTTGTAGGAGCGAGTGTGAGTTCTGAAATTCACGGTATGACCCAAATACTCGATGCGTGATAGAATGTCGGAAACCGACCTCGCCGCCCAGCGGTTGATCTTAATATTTTCGGGAACCGTCCAACCTTTCGCGCTCTGATATGCTGTGGGAGTAGGCACGTTATCCTTTGTTAGCGCATTTGCTATCTGTGTCGGTCCGTATCCCTCTATACACATCTTAAATATTCGCCTAACTACTTCCGCAGCTTCTTCATCAACCTCCCACACGTTTTTATCCTGTTCGGATTTCTTGTACCCATAAGGTGTTTTGGTTGTAAGCGGTTTGCCCGATTTCCCCTTTGACTTTATTACCGCTCTGACTTTCTTCGAGCAGTCCCTGGCGAAAAAGTCATTAAAGACATTGCGAAATACCATCATTTCGTTTTCTTCCCTCGCCGTATCGACGTTATCGTTGACCGCGATGTACCGCACACCAAAGTCCGGAAATATCATTTCAATATATTGACCCGTGGTTAAATAGTCACGCCCTAATCGGCTCAGATCTTTAGTGATAATGGTGGAAATGCACCCGTTTTCCATGTCTCTGACCATACGCTGGAAGTCCGGTCTGTTGAAGTTCGTACCGCTCCAGCCGTCGTCAACATAAAACTCGATGTTGCGGAAACCGTTGCTTTTTGCGTAGTCCATGAGCATAGTCTTCTGATTAGTTATGCTGTTGCTTTCGCCCTGCAAGTCATCATCGTTGCTAAGGCGGCAATATAATGCTGTTTTCTTATCTGTCATGTATTCCTCTCTTTCCGACAAGTACAGCGGATCATATTAACATTATAGCACCAAATTATGAATTTTTCTTCGCTTTAAAGTGCGTTTCGCGTTAATTATCCGCTGTCTCCTCGGAACGTCTGTTGTCAATTGTCAATTGATTGTTGATTAGTAGTTATACAACTCCTGCGTCTTTCAAAATCAGGCGCTTTATCACATCTTCAAGCGTTTCCCCACGGTCAAAGTTGAAGTGGAGTTCCACGATATACGTTGTATTCCCGAGCTTGTATTCGGAAACGAGCGGATCATTGTTTACGTTCTGCTTATTATCTGTATTCTTCAATTTTACCCTTTCATAAAAATGCAGGCGCAACCGGTCAACCCTGATAATGACTGTCACAAGGCAGGCAAACCGCAGAGGTGGCATACTCCGCGAATGACCGGAGCGCCCGATAACTAATTGCTCACAATAATATTGGCATATTCAATTGTACAAGTTATTCAGTTGTAAATTATTCAATTGTCAAGTATAGTTTATGCATGGTGATGTAGCAATTAATTCATGTGCAGGTGGCTGGGCTGCACATTTTTCATGTTTATGTTTTGGGTTCCTCGGAAACAAGTTCTTCGGGCATTGTATCAAGTTCTACTGGGTCGGTTATGCAGTCATCAGTTTCGATTTCATCATCGGCGGGTTCATAGCAAGGGCTGTCACTATCCGAAACAGGCGAATCCTCGGACTTCGTTTCAGCCTTTCCCTTTGCTTTTTCAAGAGCCTTGATAAGCTTGGTGTGACCCTTTTTAAGTGCGGCAACACGTTCCGCGTCCTCGGCTTCGAGCTTTCTCACGCGCTCTTCTTCCTCGTTCATGAGCGCAAGAACCGCGTCGATATTGCATTCAGCGTTCATAATGCTCTCAAACTTCTCCTTGAGCTTTTCGGGCGTGATATTGATACCGAAGAACGGCACTGCCGCTTTCCAAAGCGTATCTTTCAGTATTCCTATGCGCTTCTCCTCGCGCTCGGCAAGTTCCTTGACCGCAGACTCGTGCTTGGCGTTAGTCTCGCTCATGTCGTAGCCGTTAAGCTCGATCCTCCACGCGCTGAGGTCGCGCTTGTTCTTCAAATCATCAATGGTTATCTTTCTTGGCATAGCATTTTCCTTTCGCATTTCATAGTTACTGTTGTCTGTTCTCCGAATGCCGTTCCCGATTCATCACGTCGGAAACAGCGCTGAATAGTACATAATAATCACCCCGCAATATATTTCAAACCTTACCGCCGCAATTTCTTTTTTGGCGGAGTTTTCTTTTCTTCTGCCGAGCGCTCCTGCGGATAGATGTTGATAAACTGCACAGCTTCGATAACGCTTTCATAATCCGCTGTCCGCTTACGATAGAAATACTCTTTCTGCGATAATTTATGGTCCTTTGCTTTCAGCTCGCCACGCCTGGCAACAAGCCGTTCAAAACCGTTGCTGTCCGTCGCGCCGTTTTCCTCTGCGATCTTTCTGCACATTTCCAGAAAACCGGGGTCACGGAAACTTGGATCGTCCTTGTAACGCACATAGACATCGGCTCGGTTGATAGCTTCGTTGAGCTTTTCTATCTCCCGATGAAGTTCGCCACGCTTTTTCTTGACAGACTGCTCGGAATATTTCATCTTCGCCGCAAGCCTGCGAGCGTCCTCGATCTTTTGAATACCGTCAGCTCGGATAACGGCAAGGGTTCGTATAAGCTGTTCGGCTTCATGCGGCTCAACATTCATCGTCCGAAGTTTGACTATCTTATCCCAAATTTGCTTTTCGATATAGTACATTCCGGCTCTGCTGACGGTGTCTAACTCATCAAGGATTATCTTCCGCAGTTCCGCTATCATGCTGTTCCAATCGTCAGAGGTTATCTTCTCCTTGTCCTCCTGAACAAGCTTCTCGACATAACTTGACTCGTCCTTGATATGATAGTATTCCTCGACGATCTCCTTGAACTTTTGTACCTCACCGCCTTCGGAGGATAGTTGCTCGTTAAGCTTTGCAAGCTCGGACTGATACTTTTCAAGCTGTTCCGAAAGTACGGAAATATCGTCCTTGCTCTTGAAGCCGTGTTCCTTGATGATAGCGACGGCAGCCTTATCATCTGATTTCTTAGGAAAAGTGCGCTGCATGAAATTCATGTCAAAATAATGGTTCGCGCTTTTGATCTCCGATTCGAGAGAGTATATCTTTTCTTTCAGCGCCTGTACCTTTTGCAGCGTGTCGGCATAATTCCTCTCGGCGTTAGTAAGCTTGATCTCGGCTGCGGCAAGGCTGGCGATCTTCTCTTGCGTGATAAAACGATACAGCCGCATGAACCTGCCGCAGGTATCATTGACGGGCGAGGTGTTTCTATATGCGCCCGCTTTCGTTCTGATACTTGCTATGATGATCTGATACGGCTCAACAAAGACCGCAAGCGCCTTTCCCCTGTACTCGGTAATTCGTTTGTTTATCGTTTCAAAAGAATAATTCTCTCCAAGCGTTTTCAGACCAACATATCTTTGCTGCCCCGGAGCTTTTACGCAGATATTTTTGCCCTGCTTGAATGTAAAACCTTGATTATTCATCATACGCACAAGATCATCAAAGCTGTCGGCTATGGGAACAAGCTCGTCGATCTTATCCCGTATCAGCTGTTTCCATGAGGTCTTGTTCCTGATATGCTGCCACTCATGATAGCCCGAGATTTTTGTTTCCTGCTCATGACCTTTCTTGCGATAAGGTTCGATACCGTACCGCAGGCAAACTTCATCGGAAATACGCTTGATCTTTTTCAGCGTGGTCTTGTTTGAGAGAAAGTGCTTGCCGTCGAGCGCGTAGGCGTTGATCATGATGTGGTTGTGCAGCACATCGGTGTCATCATGCGTTGCAATGACTGCCTGCACATTCTCCCCGAACATCTCACTAACCGTGTCAAGCCCGATCTGCTGCGCGGTGTCAATTGAGATATTATCCTTCGGGTCGAATGACTGGATATAGTGTATCATCTTCACATGAGCCTGCCCCGATTTCGGTTTGGGCTCGTTGAACCTGCGATTGGAATAGTATTCATAGATACGCTTCATGTCCTGATAGGCGTTCCGCGGGTCGGGCATACAGTTCACCGACACGATATTCAGCCCGCCCTGCGTTTTCTTAGGGTCACAGATATAGTTCAGGCTGCGGTTCGGCGTAGTGTGGATATTCTTCGATTTAATAAATGGCATAGCACCTCAAAAGTCTGCTTCATCTGCATATAATCCTCGGCGTAAATGTTGTTGATCGTGTTGGCTTTTCGGGCAAGCTGATTCAGATTATTCCCTATCGCACTCAACTGACGGTTCAAATCTGCAACATCGGAAATACTACTCTGTACTACGTTGCCCTCCAACGACTTCTTGACAATGTACTTCGTCGTACTCAAATTCATCTTCTCGGCGTTCGCTTTCACAATCTCCCACTCATCGTCTTTGAACAGAACTTCCTTCCTCTGTCCCTTGCGCTTGTACTGTTTTTTCGGCTTTTGTACCGTAACCGTCAAACCCTCCCCCACAACGTAAAAAAGCCGTCTTGCTACAGACGGCATAATTTTTACCTAATTTTTTCACCATTGATTTAATAAAAATCCTCACCGGATGATGCTTTTTCAACGAGCTTAGCAACGAAAGCCGAGCAGAGTTCAAAATG
>CACYSH010000174.1 GCA_902776945.1 uncultured Ruminococcus sp. | reverse complement strand
AGGTGTAGGGCGGGGGCTTGCTCCCGCCCGTTTCGCCCGAATAACCACTAAATCACCGTATTTTCAATGGTTTTAAGTTAGGTTAATGCAAATGGGGGCTTGCCCCGACCTGTCCAGACCGAACACCTTATCTTACCCGACCATTCAGACAAGGGGAATAGCAAGTGGGGGCAAGTCCCCACCCTACACAGTCAAAGTGTGAATCATTAAGTCGTTTAAAATAAAAATCGTATTTTTACGAGGGGGGCAGACCACAGACCATGAAAAAGAACCGGAAAATAATCATCGGCGTTATTCTTGAGGACATCAGCACCGACTTTTCCAAAGAGCTTATCAAAAGCATAGTCAATGCTATCCCCGCCGGAAAAAACGTGCGGCTCGCCGTGCTGCCCGGAAAATACGACAGCATACCCAGCCTTCACAGCTACCACGATGTGTATAACTCAATGTTCGCACTGGGCGAGCAATGCGGCTTTGACGGGCTTATCATACATCTCGGCGGCATCGGCGGCGACGATGCCGAATACTACGAAAGGCTGCTGAAAAATCTCGGCGACATACCGAAGGTCTACATCGGGCTTGACCGCAGCGATATTGTCACCGTGAATTACGACAACGAAATGGGTATACGCGAGGCGGTCAATTACCTTGTGAACGTCATCGGGATAACGCGCCTTTGTATGCTTGGCGGCAGAAAGGACAACATGGACGCACGCCTGCGCAGGGATATTTTCGTCCGCTGCATCGAGGAATACGGGCTTGTTTTCGAGGACAGATTCTTTGTCAACACCGATATGTCCTCCGACTGCATCGCCGACGCGGAAAGGCTGCTCGACATGAACCCCGACGCGCAGGCGGTATTCTGCGTGAACGACGCTGCCGCAAAGGGGCTTTACACCGTAATGGCAAGAAGAGGTATCATTCCCGGAAAAGACCTTATCGTGTTCGCCTTTGACAACACCAATATGTCGGGCGAGCTGATACCCTCGCTTTCGTCGATAGGCGCTTACGGCAATACGCTGGGCGGCAAGGCACTCGACCTTGTGCTTGATATGATAAACGGCGTTGAGGTAGGCTCGGCGCTCGTTCCTACAAGGCTTTACGGGCGCGATTCGCTGCCCTACGCCATGTACGACTACAACGTCATCGAAATGCTTAACGTCGAATCGGCTTTCATCTACCGTATGTTTGACGACTGCTTCTACCGTTACAGAACCTCTCAGCGCGGCAGAGAGGAAATAGACCTGCGGCGGCTTTACTACGAGATGATCTCGCGGATACTTTACGCCGTGAAATACCGTTTTATGGGAATAGAGACCTTTGAGGAGCTTTGCCGCATGATAGACATCTTCTTTGCAAGCAACGCGGTAAAGTACACCGACGCGGCAAAGCTGATAGGCAGTATCGGGCTGCTCCAGCAGTCGCTGAACGATGTGCAGCGCTCGGCGGAAGCCGGCTCTATGGTCAACCACCTTTTCCTCAGAATGCGCGACAGGTCGGTGATAGCGCTGGCGAACAAGCTCTCCGACGAGAAAAAGCGGCGCTTTGAGGAGACAAGGCTTTTGCAGCTTTTCATGGCGGACAGCATGAGATTTTCGAGCGACCCCGCGCAGGCTCGCACCGACCTGATAAAGTGTCTTGACCGTTTCTGTCTGAAAAACGCGGCGCTTTATATGTTTGAGGAGCCGTTCACCTACGACCCCGACAGCTTTACGAGCTTTCCGATGTTTTTGCGGCTGATATGCGTGGTTCGCAAGGGCGAGGTGCATATTATCCCGGAAGTGCGCCAAAGGTGTCTGCTCAGGGATATGTTCAGAAAGAACGACCTGCCTTCGGACAGGGGCGGGTACATAGCGTTTCCGATATTCCACCGTGATATTATATACGGTCTGTTGTTGTGCGAACCGGGCGGGGATATTTATGATCGCGGCGAATGTGTAGCTTTGCAGATAGGCAGGGCGATGTATCTCACGGAAAAAAGTTAACAGTGAACAGTGAACAGTGAACAGTGAATAGTGAATAGTGAATAGTGAACAGTGAATAGTGAACAGTGAATAGTGAATAGTGAATAGTTATGGTGCGCCTTCGGCGCGTTATTGCGTTCGCTTCGCTCCGCTTTTACTTTTTCCCTCTTGTATGGTAAAAGTAATCAGTGCGGGGCAGGCACGAGCGCAGCTCGTGCCTGCCTCCGCATAATACGCCGCGCAGCGGCTCCATAACTATTCACTATTCACTATTCACTATTCACTGTTCACTCTGCTCTATTAACTATTCACTCTGCTCTATTAACTATTCACTCTGCTCTATTAACTTTTTTACACGGAAATCAATTTTCAAAATTAATACAATGATATTTGTCAATTATGTAGGCGCTATTTATCCTACAAAACGGGCGCACACATAGGTGCGCCCCTACAAGATTTCCAACAAATGGAGCAAAATTGATTTCCGTGACTTTTTTAATTTTTCTCTTGACAAACCCTTTTCTTTGTGCTATAATAATATGGTGATGTTAGTCATGTCTCTGTAGCTCAGTGGATAGAGCATTCGCCTCCTAAGCGAAGGGTCGGACGTTCAAATCGTCTCAGGGACGCGGATAAAGACGCTTCCGATCTCGGTCGGGGGCGTTTTTTGCACCGTAGAGATCACATCGTCCATAGACAAATGAGTTATTTGACGTTGACGGAGAAAAACGCGGTATTACGTCGTTTTACCGTCAAAATCATCATGACGTTGACGAGAGGTTTCATGATTTTCACGAGAGATTTATGATTTTTACGACCGTTAAGCTCGTCGAAGTCATCATGAATTTTACGATAAACCCGCGTAATTACGCACTTTTTATCGTCAACGTCAAATAAGAAATGTATTTAGGGGAACATGATCTTCACGGTCTTTACGCCGCGGCGGAATGTACGGAGAACAATTCCGTTTACGGCGCGAACAGTGTTTGCATGACCGCAGTTCATGCCGCAAACAAGGAGTATGAAAATGAGAAAGAAAGCAAACAATAACCGAAGGCTCGGCGCGGGGCTGATGTTAGCCGCCGTTATTTTCGCGCCGCTCTTGCTGATGACGGGCTGCGCGAAGCTCACGGGCAATTACGTCAACAGCAATAAGAACATCAAAGCCGCCATAAAGTACCTTAACGAGCGCTACGACACCGAGTTTGACTATTTGGAGGACAAGCCCTACGCCGTCGGCTCGGGAAACGTGTTCGGCGCTCACGGCAACAGCGTACATATGTACGTCACCTGCAAAGACCTGCCGGGCAAGAAGATACTCGTTGTCGGAGAAGAAGGCAGCGGCACCTTCTCCTGCAATTACACCGCGATGAAGTACGAGGACGAGGCTTACGCAGTCCTTGACGGTATAGCAAAGAGCGTCTACGGCGACAGCGCGAAGGTGTTCTGGGAGGGTCACAACGGCGACCGTCTGGGCGATCTGGAAAAGGACGCTGCACTTGACGACTTCCTGCGTTCGGGACATTTGGATTTTATAACGGTGCTTACCGATAAGAACGATGACATGATGGGAGATTACCGCAGATTCATAAACGCCCTTATCGAACGCGGCGTGGAATGCGTCCCCGAGACCTACCACTACTCCGAAGCCGCCCTCTACGCCGATACGGACAAGCTCGCCTACCGCACAGACCTGACAAACGAACAGAAGATAGGCAGGTGCATGACATCGGTTGTAAAAGACCTTCTTGGCGGTGATTTCAACTTCGATACGGATACACAGTTTCAGGAAACTTTTCTTTGATATAGATAAGGAAGGGAAATAATGCAGAACGACAAAATAATCATTCGCGGCGCACGCGAACACAATCTGAAAAACGTCGATGTCGAGATACCCCGCGACAAGCTGATAGTAATGACGGGGCTTTCGGGTTCGGGAAAATCCTCGCTGGCTTTTGACACTATCTTTGCGGACGGTCAGCGGCGGTATATGGAATCGCTTTCGAGCTATGCGCGGCAGTTTCTGGGACAAATGGAAAAGCCCGATGTCGATTCGATAGAGGGGCTTTCCCCCGCCATTTCGATAGACCAGAAGACTACCTCGAAAAACCCGCGCTCGACAGTCGGCACCGTTACCGAGATCTACGACTATTTAAGGCTTTTGTACGCCCGTATAGGCGTGCCGCACTGCCCTGTCTGCGGGCGCGAGATCCGCCAGCAGACCGTAGATCAGATAGTCGATAAGATAATGGAGCTGCCCGAGCGCACAAAAATTCAGCTGCTTGCGCCTATCGTAAGAGGGCGCAAGGGCGAGCATAAGAACGCTCTCGAAAAGGCGCGTAAGGCGGGCTATGTGCGCGTGCGCGTTGACGGCGATATTTACGACCTTTCGGAGGAAATAAAGCTCGACAAGAACAAAAAGCACGTTATCGAGATAGTCGTTGACCGCCTTGTGATCAAGGAAGGCATTAAAGGCAGACTTGCGGATTCTATCGAAACGGTCAGCGGTCTCAGCGAGGGCATGATAGTCGTTGACACGGGCGAACCCGAGCAGTTCGTGTTCTCGACCAACTATGCCTGCCCCGACCACGGCGTTTCCCTGCCCGAATTGCAGCCGAGAATGTTCTCGTTCAACAATCCGTTCGGCGCTTGTCCCACCTGTACGGGTCTGGGCGTTTTTCAGAAGGTCGATCCCTCGCTCATAATCCCCGACGATTCGCTTTCTATCCGCGAGGGCGCTATCAAGGCAACCGGCTGGAACTCGCTCACCGACGATTCGATAGCTATGAACTATTTCCGCGCAATAAGCGACAAATACGGCGTTTCGCTCGACAAGCCCGTGCGCGAGCTTACGAAAGAACAGCTTGACCTGTTCCTTTACGGCACGGGCGAGGAAAAGCTCGAATTACAGCGCGGCGTGGGCTGGTTCGGCGACCTTTTCGAAAGCTCGTTCGAGGGCGTTATAAACAATCTTGAACGCCGCTACAACAAGGAAAACGCCAGCGACAGTGCCAAATCCGAGATAGAGAGCTATATGTCCGAACACCCCTGCCCCGACTGCGGCGGCAGAAGACTCCGCAAGGAGAGCCTTTCCGTCACGGTGGGCGGCAAGAATATCTATGAGCTGACCGAGCTTTCCGTTACCGAAGCGCTCGATTTCTTTGACAAGCTCGAACTCACCGAACGCGAACAGATGATAGGGCGGCTGATAATCAAGGAGATTCGCGAAAGGCTCGGCTTTTTGAAGAGCGTGGGGCTTGAATACCTCACTTTGGCGCGGTCGAGCGGCACGCTTTCGGGCGGAGAGAGCCAGCGCATACGCCTTGCTACGCAGATAGGCTCGTCGCTTATGGGCGTGCTGTATATCCTCGACGAGCCGTCGATAGGGCTTCATCAGCGCGACAACGACAAGCTGATAGCCACGCTGAAACGCCTGCGCGACTTAGGCAACACGCTGATCGTGGTAGAGCATGACGAAGACACCATGCGGGCGGCGGATTTCATCGTTGACGTGGGACCCGGCGCGGGCGTTCACGGCGGCGAGATAGTCTGCGCGGGAACGATAGACGAGATAATGAAGTGTCCCGATTCATGGACGGGGCGTTATCTTTCGGGGGCGCTTAAAATACCTGTCCCCGCCGAAAGAAGAAAAGGCAGCGGCGCATTCCTCACCGTGCGCGGGGCGGCAGAAAACAATCTGAAAGACATCGACGTATCAATTCCGCTCGGGACGTTTACCTGCGTTACGGGCGTGTCGGGTTCGGGAAAATCCTCGCTCGTCAACGAGATCATCTCGAAGCACCTTTCGGCGAAGCTCAACCGTGCCCGCACCCGCCCGGGCAAGTTCCGCGATATGGAAGGCTTGGAAAATCTCGATAAAGTCATTCACATCGACCAGTCCCCGATAGGGCGTACTCCCCGCTCGAACCCCGCGACCTACACGGGCGTTTTCGGCGACATCCGCGAGCTTTTCGCCAGCACCAACGACGCAAAGGCGCACGGCTACGGCGCGGGCAGATTTTCCTTCAACGTAAAGGGCGGGCGCTGCGAAGCCTGCGAGGGCGACGGAATTATCAAAATAGAAATGCACTTCCTGCCGGACGTTTACGTTCCCTGCGAGGTGTGCAGGGGCAAGCGCTACAACCGCGAGACCCTCGAAGTGCGCTACAAGGGCAAAAACATCTATGATGTGCTTGAAATGACCGTCGAGGAGGGTGCTAAGTTTTTCGAGAATATCCCGAAGATAAAGCGCCGCATGGAAACGCTTGTCGAGGTCGGCTTGGGCTATGTGAAGATAGGTCAGCCCGCGACGACGCTTTCGGGCGGCGAGGCGCAGCGCGTGAAGCTCGCCACCGAGCTTTCCAAACGTGCGACGGGCAGGACGTTCTATATCCTCGATGAGCCGACGACGGGTCTGCACTCGGCAGACGTTCACAAGCTCATCGAAGTCCTGCAAAAGCTCACGGACGGCGGAAACACGGTGCTTGTCATCGAGCATAATCTTGACGTTATCAAATCCGCCGACTATATCATAGACCTGGGACCCGAAGGCGGCAGCGGCGGCGGAACGTTGGTCTGCACAGGCACCCCCGAAGAGGTCGCAAAGAACAAGGATTCTTATACGGGACAGTATCTTGCGAAAATGCTTAAATAACACGCTGTTGGTTAATAATGGGTGAATAATTTTGAAACCTCCATTCTGATTTTACAATTTAGAAACAAAAGATTAATATAATTCATACACTTATCATTTATAATGAAATATAGTTTAAGTGGGAAAGTGTTCCCTTTCGTGATCTTTCGGAGGTGTCTGTTATGTTTAAAAATGCAGGTGCAAAGCTGATGTCGCTTTCAAAGGTGATCTTTGGAATCCTTGCGGCACTTGGTATTCTCACGTCTGTCGGAGTCGGGTTCGGAGTCGGAGGTGAAACAAACTTCATTTTCGGATTTCTTGCATTTGTTATAGGCGCGGCGATAGCTGTACTGGGAGCATGGCTTTCGACTATCATGCTGTACGCCTTCGGCGAGATGTGCGAGAATATCCGCAATATGCGCGAGGGCATGGGCTACACCGCACCGCAGGAGGCAGACCTCAGCCAGATGGCGAGCCAGTTCAGCAGCACTATGTCAAGTGCCGCAAATCACATCGGCAACGCCGCGAACCAGTTCGGAAACACTGTCGGCAATGCGGCAAGTCAGGTAAGCTCGCGCTTTGCCGCTCAGAAACAGCAGCAGCCGATGCCTAACGCACAGCAGCCTATGCCTGATGTTCAGCAGTCAATGGCAAACGCACAGTGGATATGTCCCAACTGCGGCAAGCCGAACGCTCCCGGAAATGCTTTCTGTACGGGCTGCGGCTGCACAAGAAACTGATCATACATATCAAGCATAATAATAAACGGCTCCCCGCGCATAAAAACGCGGGGAGTTTTTTTCGTTGTTTTACACAAAATAGTATGGCACGGATTTTTCAAAAAAACTATTGACAACGCCCTCGTAAAGTAGTATAATAATATGGTGAATTGCTTTTGACAGGGAAAGTATGCCAAAAGGCGCGTTTTTGCCTGTTTTTCGGCATTTAAACGCGAAAAAATTT
>CACYSH010000173.1:6182-11391 GCA_902776945.1 uncultured Ruminococcus sp. | reverse complement strand
GAGATTGTGATATTATAAATGCAATGAATGAAGGTTCAAGAGTCGCTTCTGAAACATTAAGTCATATTGGCGGCTTTTAACGGGTATATGTTAATCTTGCAACATCAAATTATGATTTATCTTAGCAGTTGTATAAAATACAATGCCCCGAAGCACTTTGAAGTGCTTCGGGGCAAAACTTCTATATGGGTATCTGTTTTAGTGAAACGGGGGATTTTTTTGCCGTTATCCGGGGCTGCGGTTGTTTGCTATGAGTCTGATAAAGTTGTCCTTCGGGATAGGGCGCGAGAAGAAATAGCCCTGGAGATAGTCCACGCCTATTTGTTTCAGCAGGTCAAGCTGCGCCTGCGTTTCCACGCCCTCGACAAGTATCTGCCTGCCCATTTGCTTTATCATTCTCACCGTGTTTTCGAGGATTATCCGCCCGAGTTCGTTCTTCTCGGCGCTCCACAGAATGCTTTTGTCTATCTTGATTATATCGAAATTCAGCGAGAATACCGACTGGATATTGGAATACCCCGTGCCGTAATCGTCCATCGAGAACAAAAAGCCCTCGCGTTTCAGGGCGTTTACGGTCTTGCTAAGCAGCCGATAGTCTTCCGCGGCTACCGATTCGGTTATCTCGAAATTGATGAGTCGCTTGTTAATGCCGCTGCCGTTCACGATGTCGATTATTCTTTCGACAAACCCCGGGCGCATACATTGCAGCACCGAAAGATTCACGTTTATGCACTCCACGCCGCCCGCCGAAGGCTCGCCCGTTTTCAGGAAATCGCAGACCTCTTTCAGCACGAAGTCGTCAAGCTCGTCGATCATGCCGATATGCTCGGCGACGGGTATGAACTCGCTCGGGTAAACGTGTCCGAGAATGCTGTCGTGAAGCCTCAGCAGCGCCTCCGCGCCGTGCAGAGTGCCGTCAATGTGATAAGTCGGCTGATAGTACACCTCGAATGTATGTTCTTCAATGCCGCGTGCTATCGCCTTTTCGACTGCGGCGCGGCGCAGCAGGTAGTCAAGGTCGCCGCCTTTGAGGACAGACTTCTCTATGTTTGTCGGAACGGGGCTGTCCGCCATATAAAGCGCGTCGGAGGAGCTTGCTATCCTTAGCGGCAGCTCGGCGGACATGACTACGACGTTCAGCAGAACTATCGTGTCCTTGAAATGCCAGGGCTTGTCGAAGCGGGTGCTTATCGCGTCCGTCAGCTCGTCGGTCTCCTCCTGTGTATAGTCAAAGAGCGTGAGCATGAATGCCGACGGCGAGGCTAAATAAATGCTGTATCTCGGCAGATGTTTTTTCAAAAACTCCGCAACGATAGACTGCATCGTTTCGCCGTTTTCCATATTGACGGAACGCTCGATAACGTCCGAGTTCGTTATTTTAATGCAGACAAGCTGCAAAACGCGCTTGTTGACGAGGTAGGTGTCAAGGTCGTTTTCGAGTGCCATGCGGTTGTAAACGCCCGTCCCCGCGTCTATGCGGTCTTCCTCGCTTTCTATCGAGATCATAACGCCCAGCAGCGAAAGCGCTTCGCTGAAAAGCTCGGTCTTTATCACTACGTTGAAAAGCTGTATCGTAACTCCTGTTACTGTTATCCCGACGAAGTACAGCAGAGCAACGCGGCGGCGCTTGGTGAGAGCGTCCCACGAGAACATCAGCATCATTGCGGCAAGGCAGAAGTACACGCCGCCGCTGATATAAATGGTCGATTCCGCCCACTGGCGCTTAAATTCCAGCGTTTCGCTGTCGTAGGTGTACACCCAGCGGGTGAGGGGATTGAGCGCCACCGCCAGCTCCGAAAGCAGGAAGATAGAGGAGTAGAACAGGCTTTGCGGCTTGTTCAGTCTGGAGATAGCTCCGCATACGCAGGCGACATAGTAGAAGAACAGCGGAGCCAGCGCGTTATGAAACAGGAAATATATAAGCCGCATATAGTCGGTGATCACAAATAACGTGTGAGAATCCTTTGACATCGGCGCGAGTATCGTTACGGCTATCTCGCAGCCGCAGTTCAGCGCGATTATCGTTATCATCGAGAGAAAAAACTTGTTCTGCGGCTTTTCGGTGCGGCGGTGCAGCAGCGAGAACATCATCACGGTAAAGCATATCATCAGCGTGGAAACGGTAAAGGCAAAGTGCAGCTGCTTGTATTCTTCCATTTATTCTCATCTCCGCCGTTAAGAAAATTTGTATTCATATTAATTATATCATAATTTCACGAAAAAGTCAATAACGAAATGACAGATTCATAATTTTGCACTATATAAGTTATAGAATGTCGAAATATAAAACGGCAAGTGGTGAATATATACATTTTTTTTGAGGTAAAAGCGCACAAATTTTCGATTGATATTTGTTGCAATTCGCCGAAAAATGTGATATAATTAATTGTTGAAAGCACGAAATACGGCACGTTATTTTGAAAAAAAGGGAGAGTTTTATATGGTAAGAGAAGACCTTAGAAATGTTGCGATAATCGCCCACGTTGACCACGGCAAGACCACGCTCGTTGACGAAATGCTGAAACAGTCGGGTACTTTCCGCGAAAATCAGGACGTTGAGGAGCGCGTAATGGATTCCGGCGACATCGAGCGCGAAAGAGGTATTACCATTCTCGCGAAAAATACTTCTATCAAATACAAGGACGTTAAAATAAATATCATCGACACTCCCGGACACGCCGATTTCGGCGGCGAGGTAGAGCGCGTACTGAAAATGGTAAACGGCGTTATACTTCTCGTTGACGCGGCGGAGGGTCCCATGCCGCAGACGCGCTTTGTTCTGCAAAAGGCGCTGGAACTGGGTCATAAGATAATCGTTGTTGTAAACAAGATCGACCGTCCCGACGCACGTTTGGGCGAGGTCGGCGACGAGGTGCTTGAACTCCTTATGGATTTGGACGCTTCCGACGAGCAGCTTGACAGCCCTATCCTTTACTGCTCGGGGCGCGACGGCACGGCTTCCCCCGACCCCAACCAGCTTGGCACCGACCTTACCCCGCTTTTCAACGAGATACTGAACTATATCCCCGCCCCCGAAGCAGAGGACGAGGGACCCATGCAGTACCTTGTTTCCTCGATAGATTACAATGATTATGTGGGACGTATCGCTATCGGACGTATCGAGCGCGGCACTTTGAGGGTAAATCAGGAAGTTACCGTCGGCGATTACCACAACACAAAGAAGGAGTATCGCGGCAAGATCGTCACCGTTTATCAGATCGAGGGGCTTAACCGCGTTCCCTGCGATGAAGCCAAGGCGGGAGACATCGTTTGCATAAGCGGTCTGGAAAATATCACTATCGGTGACACTATCTGCGAATTTGGTCACTTTGAAGCGCTGCCTTTCGTGAAGATCAGCGAGCCTACCGTTGAAATGACCTTCTCGGTAAATGATTCGCCGTTCGCGGGCAGAGAGGGCAAATTCGTCACCTCGCGCCAGCTGCGCGACAGGCTTTTCAAGGAGCTTTTGAAGGACGTTTCGCTCCGCGTCAGCGAGACCGACAGCACCGATTCGTTCCGCGTGGCGGGCAGGGGAGAGATGCACCTTTCCATACTCATCGAGAGCATGAGGCGCGAGGGCTACGAGCTTTCCGTTTCCACGCCCCGCGTGCTGTATAAGGAAGTAAACGGCGTTCTCTGCGAGCCGATAGAGCGACTTGTTATCGACGTTCCCGAAAACTGCGTAGGTTCCGTTATGGAGAAGCTCGGCTCCCGCAAGGGCGAGCTTAGACAAATGACCCCTGTTGGCAGCCGCATGAGGATAGAGTTCCTTATCCCGTCGAGAGGTCTGTTCGGTTACAGGTCGGAGTTCCTCACCGACACTAAGGGCGAGGGCATCATGTCGAGCGTGTTCTATGAGTATCAGCCGCATAAGGGCGACATCAGCCGCCGCAGCATGGGTTCGCTGATCGCGTTCGAGACGGGCGAGGCTGTAACCTACGGCTTGTACAATGCGCAGGAGCGCGGCGAGCTGTTCATCGGCGCGGGCGTGCCTGTTTACGAGGGAATGATAGTCGGCGCTTCACCTAAGTCTGACGATATAGTGGTAAATGTTTGTAAGAAAAAGCATTTGACGAATACCCGTGCGAGCGGTTCGGACGATGCGTTAAGGCTTATTCCGCCGCGTAATCTGAGCCTTGAAGATTGCCTGGAGTTCTTAGCCGACGACGAGCTGCTTGAGGTAACGCCGAAGAGTATGCGAATCCGCAAGAGAACGCTGTCCAACTCGCTGCGTATGAAGGAACGCGCTAAGATGTAAAAAACGTTCTGAAACGAACGAAGAAATGCCGGGTCAGAATCCTTTTGCCGAAAAATATTCAATATTCTTATTTAAGAAAATAATGTGTCCCCGGAGAAATCCTCTCCGGGGATTTTTTCTATATCACTAAAATGAGCATTTTCAGCAAATTGTGAAAAATCACGGCTTTGCGCAGTTGCCGTCGGCTTTTGTGGGGGGCAACCCCTTCCTGAGACTTTTGATATGCCCTTGTTTTGCGATTAACAAAAAGCCCCGACAAAATTGTCGGGACTTCCTGCTTTAGAAAGGTAAAAGGAATGAAGAATACTAAAATTTAGGTGTCGGACTTGCTGTCGGAGCTTTCGGCTTTTTCCTTGCTTTCGGAAGAGCCGGGTCTGCCGCCGCGCTTGCCGCCAAAGCCCTCGGGAGGTTCGGGGCGTTCGCCGTTGCCAAATCCCTCGGGAGGCTCAAAGCCTTCGGGCATCTGTCCGTCAAAGTCAGAGGGGTCGAATCCCTCGGGAGGTTCGGGGCGTTCGCCGTCGAAGTTGGAAGGGTCAAATCCCTCGGGAGGTTCAAAGCCTTCGGGCATCTCGCCGTTAAAATCGGGTCTCTGACCGCCGCCGAAACCGCCCTTGCCGCCGCGACCTCCGCCAAAGCCGCCCATCATATCCTCGGGAACTTCGGACTTCTCTTCGCCGTTTACGATGATCTTGCCGCCGGTGAATACAGGCTCCTCGTCGTAGTCAAAGGCGTTGCCCTTGGTGTTGACCTCGATAGTGCCGCCCGAGATAGTCAGCGAGCCGTTTGAGTCAACGCCGTCGGTGTCGCCCGAAGCCATATTTATAGTCGTGTAACCGCCTGTGAACTCAATGCCTATGCCTGTTCTGTCGATGTTGCCGAAGCCGTTCTGACTGCCGACTGCGCCCGATGAAGCGTTTATGCCGTCGTCAGCAGCGGTGATGTTGATCGTTC
>CACYSH010000173.1:0-6141 GCA_902776945.1 uncultured Ruminococcus sp. | reverse complement strand
TCGATGGTTACAGAAGCAGTACCCTGTATGCCGTCGCTCTTAGCCGTGATGTCAAAGGTGCCGCCCGATATAACAATGAAGCCCCTGGTCTCGTCGTCGCTGTCCTCGCAGTGGAAACCGTCCTTCTCGGAATTGATCTTAAAGCTGCCGCCGCAGACCGCCAGCGTGTCCTTAGCTTCAACAGCGTCGCTTGCGGAGGTGATGTTGTAGGTGCCGCCAGTGAACTTAACGTCGTTCTTGCCGGAGATGCCGTTGCCTTCGGCAGAGGTGATATTCAAAGTGCCGATGCCGTTGAATACGATGTCGTCCTTCGCAAAGATAACCGCGTCGGTGTTGGTCTCGCCGTCCGCCTTGAAAGCGCCCGTTACCGAAAGGGTGTTCTCGCTGTCGGTAGTAGTAACAAAAACCTTGTCCGCGCTTACTACATATATCGCGGGATAGTCGCTGTTTGTAACATTTACGCCGTCAAGAACGAGCTGAACCTTGTCCTTTTTGCCCGCTTCAACGATGATAGTGCAGTCGGTCGCGGTGCCGCTTACGACGTAAACGCCTTCGCCGTTTATCTTTATGGTCTCGCCGTCCTTGACGGTGATGTTCTTAGCCGAAGAGGTATCCGCCGTCTGTTCCATGTCACGCTCGGAGAAAAGCTCCTTTGCTTCGGCGGTGGTCGAGGTGGTCTCCTTCTGTTCGGAAAGCTGTTCGCTCTGAGCCGAAGCCGAAGCCGCGCTGTTCGCAGTCGTTGTCTGGGAGGTGCTGTCCTTGCTGTCGGTCTGTGCGGCAGAACCGCAGCCGGTCATCATGCAAAGTGAAAGCGCTGCCGCCGCTGCGAGCATATTTATCTTTATAGTCCTTTTTTTCATGGTGATTACCTCTCTTTCGTGGGTTCGGGTGTTTTGTTTTCCTTTGTTGATATAATAATACCATTCGAACCTAAAATGAACCTAAAGCAAATGTGTAAATTTCATGAAAAAATCTGATATATTTTTGGAACAAAAAATCCCCGGGCGGCGGGAACCTTCCGGGGAGGATTTTTTATGACGACGAAGGCTAACTGGCGTTAGTCGAGGAGGAAGACGAAGGCAATCGTGTTCAGGGTGGTGAATATTGTTGCGAATTTGGTCGAGGAATAGTATTATTTGTTCCTATACTATAAATGAGCAATGCCTTCACATTGCGTGGGTTGTGGGTTTTGCACATTTAACGAAAATGCTTATTTATAGCTTAATGTTACATTCCAGCCCGCAACTTTCTTTTGGAGCAGCAACAGATCATCAACGCCGATACCTTCCTGTCCGTCGATGTCGGCATTATCCTTATTTACAGAGACCTTCCACCCCGCAACTAACTTCTGCATAAGCATAAGGTCGTCAACGTCTACAACGCCGTCGGTGTTCAGGTCGCCGGGACCCGCGTTCGGAATGAAGGTAAATCCGTTTTCGCTTGCGTACTTTTCAGCCGCGCTGTCCTTCGCGCCGTAGATCGTGAAACCTGGCAGCTTCTGCTCCGTGTCGTTCACGCTGTAATAACCGAGAGCCATGTTGTCTATCTGCTTAACGCTTGCGGGAACCCTTATGCTTTTCAGGTTTTTACAATTGTAAAATGCTCCAACGCCGAGCCTTACCAGCATTTCGCTCAGCTTGACCTCTGTAAGAGAAGAGCAGTCCCTGAACGCGCAGCGCTCAACATTAATTGTAAATTCGCCGAATTTAAGGGTTTTTATATCGCTTTCGCCTTCGAAAGCAAAATCGCAGATGCCAAAAACATCAATTGGAAGCTCGCACACGCCGTTGGGATATTCAGAGCCGGTGCCGTCGAGAAGTATGTAATTGAGCTTTACCATGCTGTTTTCCTGCTTTTGATCGTTGAACCACTTTGTGCCTGTGAAAACGGAGTCTCCGGTTCTGTAAATATTATCGGGCGCGTTTATCTCTTCCAAAGCGGAGCAGCCATAGAACGCACCGTCGCCGATAAGCCTCAGACCATCCGGGAATGTGACCGATTTCAGAGATGTGCAATTGAAAAAGGCGACCATTCCGATGCAGTACAGCTCGTCGGGAAACTCTATGGAAGTAAGATTGGAGCATTCTATCAGCGCACCCTTGCCGATGTAGGTTATCCCCTTGCCGAAAACCACCTTTTTGATTTGGTCGCGGAAAGCTGTCCACGGAATATCATTGGTTTTTTCAAAGTCGGGCATTTCGACCTCGCTGCCCGCTGTGGTGGTTCGGCTTATGGTCAGCGTTCCTTCGGAATCGAAGCGCCATTTCAGATCGCTGTTGATAATTCCCGTTTCAATGATCTCGGCGGCGCTTGCGGTGATCGAGATGTCGGGCAAAGTGTTATCCCCGAATGTCGGGAAAGCTCCGGCAGCGCCCGCCGCGACCGCGACCGCGCAGACCGCGGCGGTGATTTTGTTAAGTTTCATTGTTGAACGTCCTTTCTTTCGCTTATATATTTTAACGCGGCACCACGCCGCATTATTAAAATTATACAGCATAAAGATTAATGATTCGAAAACAAAATGTAAAATTTCGCAGAATATCCGATAAATCTTTACAAAGGTAAAAAAAGATCGGACACTAAAAGTGCCCGACCAAAAAGGGGTGATTGAAAGCAAAAGACAAATATTGTCATTTGCTTTGGAAGATAGCTTACTTGATAGCTTCCTTGACCTTGGCAGCCTTGCCGACTCTTGTACGCAGATAGTACAGCTTTGCGCGGCGAACCTTACCGGGTCTTACGATCTCTACCTTCTCAACAGCGGGAGAATGTACGGGGAATACTCTTTCGATGCCGCAGCCGTGAGCGATACGTCTTACGGTGAAGGTCTCGCTGATGCCGCCGTGCTTCTTGGCGATAATGGTTCCCTCGAAGATCTGGATACGGCTGGGCTTGTCGCCCTCCTTGATCCTGACGTGTACCTTAACGACGTCGCCGACGTTCAGTACGGGAAGCTCCTTTTTCATGCTGTCCTGAGCAATAAGTTTTAATGCGTCCATTTTAACAACCTCCTGTTTTTCTGACATTCATACACTTCCGCGCAATTTTCAGCGCCGCGATACCGTCCGATACCGCAAAAGCCAGAGGACTGCCCGCTTAAATGTCTTGCCGCGTGCCGTTTGCCCGCGACCGGCATCTACTCTCATCGGGGATCTCCCGACGGAAACTCAAATGCTTATATATTATACCATAAAAAACCGATTATTGCAATAGTGAGTTATATAAATTCTTCTCCGTCAAAGCAAAGGATCTTTGTACGCTTTGTATAATTATCGACAATATTCACGCCCGAAAAGCTCTCGAAAGCCTCGATGACAGTTCCCGTGTTCAGGTTAAGCTCCACGCCCGCGGGAAGTCTCATTCGTATAAACAGCCCGTTTCCGCGTTCTTCGGCGCATAAAACGTTTATCTGCGGCTTGATGTCAACCTGCTTTACGCCGGGTTTTTTGCCTTTTTTTGCCTTTGTGCGTTTTTCGATAGTTATTTCTTCCTGAGATAAAAATTCCTGCCATTTGGCGAGCGCATCGGCGGCGGGAATATCGGTGGTCAATTCGGTCTCGTACTCGGCGGCGGCGATGTCGGTATGCTTTCGGACGGGGAGCGCCGCCTTGACAAAGTAAAGTCCCTCGGGCATGGAAGAATTGAGCATACCGAGCAGCGTATCAAACGGAATGTCCTCCGTGAGCGAGATGTCCATGCTTTCGGTGCGGCTGTCGGTGCCGAGCGGCAGAGCAAGCGGGAACATCAGATACATATGCGGGTTGAACCCCTGCGTGTACCAGATCGGCACGCGGGCGCGTTTTATCGCCCTCTGCATGGTGCGCATCAGGTCAAGGTGCGAGATATACCGCGCCCGCCCCTCCTTAGCGAAGGTCAGGCGGCGTTCCCAGCGTTCAACAATAAGGCTTTGATTTTTCGGCGTAAGCATAAGAAACACTTCCTAAAATAGTGAAAAGTGAATAGTGAATAGTGTATAGTTCGTCCGCGAAGCGGACACCTTAACTATTAACTATTCACTATTAACTATTAACTTTTTCCGGCGCAGTAGGTGCCGCCGTAAGCCTTGCCGATGCCGCAGCCTGAGCAGCCCTCGCGGCAGTTGCGGGTGGTTTCGGCGGCGTGAGCTTTTTTGTTCTCGCGGATAAGGAACTCCCGCGATACAAGGTAGTCAAGGTGCGACCAGGGCATTATCTCGTCGTATTCGCGGCGGCGGTTGGCGTAAAACTCGCGGGAAACGCCGCATTCCTCAAAGGCTTCTTCCCACAGCTCGGGGTGGAAATACTCGTCCCAGCTGTCAAGCGTACAGCCCTTTTTCCACGCGGTGTAGATAACGTCGCAGATTTTGCGGTCTCCCCTTGCCAAAACCGCTTCGAGCTTCGAAATTTTCTGGTCATGGTAGCTGAAACGTATCTTTTTTGAATGTATCGCGTCCATGATGAGCTTTTGGCGGCGGTCGATCTCTTCGGGCAGAGCCTGCGGCTCGAACTCGAACGGCGTGAAGGGCTTCGGCACGAATGTTGCGGTCGAAAGCGAAACCTGTATCGTGCTTGCCCGCTGTTCCTTCGGTATCTCAAAATACAGGTCTACTATTTTCTGTGCCAGCTGCGCGATGCCTATAACGTCCTCGTCGCGCTCTTCGGGCAGACCCAGCATGAAATACAGCTTGACCGTGCCGTAGCCCGCTTCGAACGCCATGCGGCAGGTGTTCATTATCTCGTCTTCGGTGACGTTCTTGTTGATAACGTCGCGCAGGTGCTGGGTACCCGCTTCGGGCGCGAAGGTCAGTCCGCTTTTTCGGACGCTTGCGATTTTTTCAAGCAGCTCGTCGCTGAAATTGTCTATGCGCAGGCTCGGCAGAGACAGATTTATATTCTCGCTGTCGGTGTAGTCGGCGAGCGTGTCGAGCAGCTTTTCTATCTGCGGGTGGTCGCTGGTCGAAAGCGACGAAAGAGACACCTGCTCATAGCCCGTCTGTTCGCAGAGACAGCGCGTCTGCCTTGCTATCGTGTCGATGTTCTTTTCCCTGAACGGGCGGTAGATGAACCCCGCCTGGCAGAAACGGCACCCGCGTATGCAGCCGCGCAGTACCTCGACAACGGCGCGGTCGTGGACTATCGACGTAAACGGCACGACAAAGCTCTCGGGGTAGTAAACGCTGTCAAAGTCCTTGATAACGCGCTTTTTCACGCGGGCGGGGGCTTCGGGAACGTTCGGCGCTATCTCGCGCACGGTGCCGTCGTCGTTATAGCTAATGTCATAAAACGCGGGAACATATATGCCTTCTATCTTCGCCGCTTCGCGCAGGAACTGTTCCTTTGTGGGGTTCTGCGGCTTCATGCGCTCGAAAAGTTCAAGCAGCTCGATGTTTACCTCCTCGCCCTCGCCGATGATGAAAAGGTCGAAGAAATCGGCGACAGGCTCGGGATTGCACACGCAGGGTCCCCCGCCGACGACTATCGGCGTGAGGTTTTTTCTGTCCCGCGAGAACACGGGCAGCCCCGCAAGGTCGAGCATTTCGAGAACATTTGTGTAACTAAGCTCGTATTGCAGCGTAAAGCCGATGAAGTCAAAATCCCGCACGGGGTCAAGGCTTTCGAGCGCGTAAAGGGGTATGTCGTTTTCGCGCATTTGCTGTTCGAAGTCCTTTTCGGGCATGAAGGCGCGTTCGCACCACCAGTTTTCGCGGGAGTTTTTCAAGCCGTACAGTATTTTCATTCCGAGGTGGCTCATGCCTACGTCGTAAACGTCGGGGAAGCAGAACGCGAAACGAACGTCCACTTTGTCCTTATCCTTGACGACGCTGCCCAGTTCGCCGCCGATGTAGCGGGCGGGCTTCTGCGTTTTTAGCAGCAGGCGTTCGATTTTCTGTTGAATCTCTTTCATGGGGGAAATATCCCCTTTCGTGCTGTAATATTTAGGAATAGTATAAATGATTTAAGCAAAGCAGACCGAATCAAGAAACCCGCGAAGCGGAACCGGGGTCAAGGGGCTTCGCCCCTTGCGGGGGTGGCATGAACGTTGAAGCGTTCATGCAGGGGCAGCGCCCCATACGCATTAACCTAATATAAAACTATTGAAAATACGGCAATTTCGGGGTCACACGGGCGAGCGATGCTCGCCCCTACACCGTTTTTTCTCAAC
>CACYSH010000172.1 GCA_902776945.1 uncultured Ruminococcus sp. | reverse complement strand
TTGGATGCCGGATTAATGATGGCTGCATTTGTTTCATGACACTTGATATTTTCAACATCGTAGTACCATTGCTCAAGCAAAGTAATGTGGGATCACCTTACGGTAACAGTAACAGCTTTCTTGACAGAATCCGCGGCAGTCCATTTGCCGTTTACTTTTGCTGCAACAGCTACCTTGTAGACTTTACCGGGAGTCAGTCCCTTAGGAGTTGTATAGCTGTTTACGGAAGCGTCTATATTCTGTGCCCGGACCCTCCACTTACCTGCAAGATATACTGCTATACCGTAATTTTGCGCGCCGCTGACAGGCTTCCAGGCAAATCTGATCCGATGATGCTGAATGTCATACTCGATATTTGTGACCTCGGGATATCCTGCTGAGGAGATATTTCCGGAAGGATCTTCGGTGTAAACCGAGCACTTCTTGGATGTTGCCTTTATGCCGTAACTGCCGTTTATCAGTGCATTGCCCCATGATGTTAAAGAAGTGCCCGACCAGTCATATGCAACATCAAGATATGAAAGGTCTGAGCTGTTGCCCTTCCAAGACCAGCCGAGATAGCCGACATTCTTCTGAGTACAGTAACTCATAATAGTTGCTTCATCAACGTCTCCGCCGGTATGCTGACCGCCAAACTCACCTATAACAACAGGCACGCCTATATTCAGAGCATTATCAATATTGTTTCTGACTGTGTTTGAATCGCCGCCTGCATATTCGTACATATGGATAGAAAAAACAGTATTTTTATCAGAGTCTGCATTGAACACGCTTTTGCCGTAATCTTTTATAGAATCAGGATACTGCCCCCAGCCCGCACAATCGATCATGATCATGTTATCGATGCCTGCATCACGTATATTCTTGATGGCTGTTTTGTTGCCCTCTGCCCATGAATATCCATTCCAGCTCCCATACCATTCGTTCGCTATATTGAGGATCACATACTTTTCGTTGCCCTGTAATACGCTCTTATTATCGATCCAGTAATTGACCGCATCGTTCAGGTCAGAAGTATTGTCACTTCCAGTCGCATCATGTACTTCGAGTATGCATACAAGATCATTCTGCTTGCACATAGAAACAATATTCTCAAGTTCGCTCTTCGAGGTCTTGCTCCATTTTTTTCCGTCAGCTACAACTACCCTTACCGTGTTCGCACCGTTATACGCAGCTCCTTTTATGGATTCTTCGGTGTAGGAATTGTACCAGGCATGGGCGATATTGACACCTCTCATTACGAAAGCGTTACCATTTGCGTCCATGATATTTGTCCCGCTTACATAAAAGCCGTTGGACGCGGCATCAGCAGAGATCTCAGGTACTGATAAAGTTACCAAAAGCGCCGATAAAGATAATGCGGCAAAAGCTTTGCATTTACCGATAAGTTTTTTAGTGTTGACCATTGAACATCATTCCTTTTTTAATTAAACTTAACTGAATAACCGTGGAATATCACGTTAATTTAAGTATAAACTAAAGATTAAATTTTGTCAAGAGGGGACGGTGATGTTAACGATTTCCTACAAATGAGCAATGTCGTCAAATTGCACAAACTCAGACTATCTCAAGGCTTGTTGTGCGGGAGATTGCTCCCGCCTTCCTCATTGAAAGGCTTTATGAAACGATGGTTATTTATGCAATTTACTAAAAAGCGCTCATTTATAGTCAAAAAATCAAATTCGGATAAATAGATAAAAATTTCTGTATTTTTTATGCTGTATCAACAATTTGATCTCAGAAAAAGATACCGTACAATCGGCAAGTAGAGCCGGACAGTATATGATGAATATGTCTATGACGGAATCTCCGGCGTGACTTTTGACGAACACCCAAATGTAAACAAGACAACGTGCAGCGCCGGTTCGATAAGTATATGATACAGCGATTTTAAGCCGAAGAGCGTTACATCTCCGTAATGTTATTTTTCTTTTCATGTGATCGACTTGATTTGATCGGTGTGTTATAATTATGGTAGGTAAAGGTATAAGATCAGCCCACAAAAAAGCGATTTGCAGGAGGATTTTAAAATGAAACCTGATTCCGCAGAACTCAAAATAATCCAGCGACCCTGACAAAGGTACAGATCCAACCATTACAGTGCCCGAGTGACATTCTTAATCTCCTGGCGTGATCTGTCAGATGACCGGCGATCAGGATAAGATTGTCGATCACTGTCCGGAGCCTTCTGCGTTTGATCGTGCTGTGGCGGACGGGCATATCATTGCCTTTCATGGCAGCTGTCCCGATGATTCGCAGAATGTTGTAAGCGATCATCGTGAGCTTCAGGATCAGCGCATTTGTTTCAAATTTTCCGCTGGGCAGGCGCTCGATGCCCATGTCTGTCTTGATCTCGCTGTGATACTGCTCGCAGACAGCATGATCATGATACAGCCCGATCACTTCTTCGTCTGAAACGCCGAGCGATGTCCAATACATATTGATCTCTGTTTCGGGGAAAAGCATCACTTGACCGTCAGCAGTTGTCGTTCTTTCGGTGATCTCGTAGACCATACGAATGGCAAATTTTCCGTCTTTTTCTGTCTCGAAATTCCGCCATGTACTGCCGATATAGACCGTTTTTCCGTCTCTGCTCCTTAGGCGGGATTTCCCATGTGAGGGGTTGTTTTCTGCATAAACAAGTCTGAAAAAGCCATTGAAAAAAACACGGAAATATTGTACTATATTTGTATAACCAAAACATCAAATAATAAATCATAAAATCATTATATAATTATCGGAGGGAAAATAATGGGGACAAGGATCAAAATAGCTTATATCGGCGGCGGTTCAAAGCAGTGGGCGAGGGTGTTCATGTCCGACCTCGCGGTCGCGGAGAACCTTTCGGGCGAGATAGCGCTGTACGACATTGATATGGAAGCTGCAGCCCGCAACGCAAAGATCGGCGGATATATCAACAACGATCCGCGCACACGGTCGAAGTTTGAATATAATCTTTGTGAGCGGCTTGAGGACGCGCTTGACGGCGCGGATTTCGTTGTGATCTCCATTCTGCCGGGAACGTTCGGGGAAATGCGCAGCGACGTACATACGCCAGAGAAGTATGGGATATATCAGTCCGTCGGCGATACCGTAGGTCCCGGAGGAGTTCTCCGCGCTATGCGCACCGTACCGATATACGAAGGATTTGCCGCCAAGATACGCGACATCTGCCCAGATGCGTGGGTGATAAACTTCACCAATCCGATGAGTATCTGTACTAAAGTCCTTTACGACGTTTTTCCCGGGATAAAGGCATTCGGCTGCTGCCACGAGGTATTCCACGCGCAGGAGTTCCTGACCTGTGTGCTGAAAGAAATCAAGGGAATAAAGGTCACCCGCAGCGAGATATACACCGACGCCTGCGGCATAAACCATTTCACATGGATAACCGAAGCAAAATATCGGGATATCGACCTGCTTTCGCTGCTGCCCGAATTTATTGACAGATTTTACGAGGAGGGTTACTTTGAGCGTGAGGGTGAGGATCGCTTCGCATTCAGAACAGACCCTTTCGCATACGGGAATAAGGTCAAGCTCGATCTTTACCGAAAGTACGGCGTACTTGCCGCGGCAGGCGACCGTCATTTAGCGGAATTCATGCCGAATCTCTGGTATCTGAAAGATCACGACACCGTGCGGGCATGGCAGTTCGGGTTGACCACTGTAGATTTCCGCGAGAATCAGCAGACAGAGCTTATCGCCGAGAGCATAGAAATGGCGGAGGGACGCATGGAATTCCCCGTCGTGAGCTCGGGAGAGGAGGCTGTCGATCTTATGAAGGCACTTATGGGCTTCAAAACGGTAGTATCAAACGTCAATATGCCGAATCTCGGGCAGATGCCGCAGATGCCTCTCGGCAGCATTGTGGAAACAAACTGCGTTTTCTCGAATGGTCAGGTGAAGCCCGTAGTATCTAAGCCGCTGCCCGTCACGGTGGCAAACCTCGTTTATAGAAACTGCGCCAACATCGACGCGGCATACGAAGGAATAAAGGAACGCGATCTTAATAAGATATACGCTGCGTTTGCGAACCAGCCGCTCTGCAATACGCTTACAATGGGACAGTCTATGGAGCTGTTCGGGGAAATGTGCTTTAACACACGCGAATATCTTGACGAGTATTTCGAGCTTGAAGGGTTCTTTGGGAAATAACAAAAAAGCAAAGGCAGCGCCGCAAAGCCATTGACTGTGCGGCGCTGCCTTTGTGTTTATCCCGCCTGAAACGAATCATAGGGAAAATGCGGCATATAACCGTGTTGTGCAGCAGTGAGTATCCGCAAAATAGATACGTGCTGATAAAAAAATAACGTTATTCCGCCGCATTGTGATATTGGTAAATATAAGGATATTTACTTGTATTCGGATTTATACATATAAAGATAACCGAATCGTCCATAAATATTTTGTTTTTGGTATTGAAAATTTGTCCGTAATGCGCTAAAATATATAAAAGGGTTTCAACAGTCATGAAAACTTTTGTTGCAGATGACTTGCGGGTCATTTCAAAATATGGTTATCCCTTTTGCTCACCATGAATTTACCGCGTATTATAGGCAATTTCGTGAGCAGGATTTCAAGGGGCGGAGCCCCTTGACCCCCGGAGGGTTTCCCTCTTTCGCTCTGTCTCTCTTTGGCATTTGAAAAACAGTGCCTTTAGTTGGTGAGGGAAAGGGATAACCGGTTAATTTATAACTCCGGCGATCGGTCTTTTACTCATAAGATCAGTTCCTTTCGCCCTGTTTTTCGTTCAGATAATATCGGTGAGTATCACCTCGCCGTTGCCTTTGACGCTGTATCTGCCGTACCCTGCGGGGATAAAGCAGCTCTCGCCCTTTTTGAGCCATGTGCCGTTAACATCGAAGCTGCCGTCGAGCACCAGCAGCGAATTGAAGGAGTTCTCACCCGCTTCAAACTCCGCGGCGGCGGTTATTTCGAGCTTTCTCACGTTGAAATACTCGCAGGAGGCAAGCAGCGTTTCGGCGCAGCCCGACTTCTGCACACGCTCGCCCTGCGGCTTTGTGGGACGGGTAGGCGGCGTGAGGTCCGTTACTTCGCAAGCCTTGTCGATGTGAAGCTCGCGGGGCTTGCCGTCCTTGCCGACTCTGCCGTAGTCGTATATGCGGTAGGTGGTATTGGAATTCTGCTGTATCTCGGCGATGAGAATGCCCTTGCCGATAGCGTGGAGCGTTCCGGACTCGATAAAGAACA
>CACYSH010000171.1 GCA_902776945.1 uncultured Ruminococcus sp. | reverse complement strand
CTCCTCGACTAACGCCAGTTAGCCTTCGTCGTCATCGGTCTGAACTATGGTTCAGACAGCATTCGTGTCCATGGCGGCGAATCTTGTCACGAATTTGGTAGAGGAATAGTATAAAAAACCGGCGTACCCGCAGGCACGCCGAGAAAATCATTAATTAGACCTGTCCAATAACCTTATTGAACTACAAGATATTGTAGGGTCGGGGCTTGCCCCGACCTTGTGAAAACGTTGGCATTTCTTCTTTTGGGTCAAAGGTGGGGGAAAGCCCCACCCTACCATATATAGTGATTATTGGACAAGTCTGTTATACGTCTATCGTGTATGTCACACCGTCGATAATAACGGAAGCTATCCTGTCAAGGGTCAGCAGCTTATCGCCGTTTGCTTCAAGCATTTCGCCTGTCACTTTCTGCTCGTCCCAATGCTCTTTAATATAATCGAGCCTTTCCTGCTCCGTGTCAAACTCGGGGAAATCCTCGCCGTCTTCCGTGCTTTTGCTTATGCAGATATTGGTAAGCTGTTCGCTTGTGCCGTCCGTGTAGTTTACGGTAACGCTTGTAAGCTCTCCGCTGTCCTTTAAAATCCTGCCGCTGTCAAGGTCGTTCTGCGTGGCGCGTATATATATAGCAAGCGGAGAGATCACAACATAGTCATAAGCGTTCGGGTCGTCGGAAACGAGCCTGTGCGAATCTATCGCCGTCGGGCTTGTATTCAGATATTCGTTAAGGTCAAGCTCTATCGAAAGCCCCGACTCTCTTTCGTGGAGTATCAAAGGCTGTGTGCGGTCAAGGGCGCTCATTTCAAACGTGAACATATCGTAGAAATGATACTTGTTATTATTTTCGTAATAAATGAAGTCGGATACATCAAGCACGTTTTCATAGCTGATGTCCGCTGTTTCCGCATCGGTCATATCCTCGCGGTACCTTTCGCCGGAGGTCTTGCCCGCGTTCTCGAAGTAAAGCGAGAATCTGTGCGGCGGAAGGTTCTTCACCTGCTCCACATACCATTCGTGCGCTTCATCTTCCGTGCCGCCGTGCTTTTCGGCTTTGGTTTGCAGCTTATAGCAGTCGTCAAGATAGCCGTGCGAAGAGTAACTGAGCTGTCCGACTATCTCCTCGCCGCGCTTTGTTTTCGGCGTGACCGATACGACCACCCTGCACTGCACCTCGTCCACAACAACGCCGTCCACCGAAAGCGTTATATCGTCGTCTGATACAGTCTTTGAGGTATTATTTATCATGTCGGCGTAAGGGCTTATATCCTGCGCGAAGTATTCCTTCACCCTTTCGAAGCCGCCGCTCACCGCCGTCCAGCCCACCGCCGAGAGCACAGCCGCCGCCGCGATACCGAATATCATCATTTTTCCGAATCTTTTTTTGCCTTTTGTCACCTTAACATTAGTTTCATTCATTTCAAATCCCGCCTTTCTCATTGTGGATGAAAGGACGCGCTCGCAGAAATCGCTGTCCGTTTCGACCGGATCAGCCAGCTCCGCAAAGCAGTCCGCGAAGGTCTCCGCGTCTTTTACGGATAGATCATCAGCCCATTTTTCAAGTTTTTTATCCATTACAGCCCCTCCTCCAGTATTTCTTTCAGTTTGAGAAGTCCCCGGGAGATCCTCTTGCTTACGGTGTTGGTCTTCATATGAAGTTCTTTGGCTATATCCTTGTTTTTCTGCCCGAGAAAATATTTTCTGATAAAAATGCTTCTGTCGGGTTCGCCGAGCGAATCGACCGCATTTGTGACAGCGCTCATATCCTCGTCGGGTCTGTCGGGAAGGATATTTTCAAGCTCGTCCAAAGGCAGATCGTCCGCTTTCCCCGACTGCCGCAGAAATACATTGCAGCAATGC
Source organism: uncultured Ruminococcus sp. (assembly GCA_902776945.1). Classification (GTDB taxonomy): domain Bacteria; phylum Bacillota; class Clostridia; order Oscillospirales; family Ruminococcaceae; genus YE71. Next base: position 3,423 of record CACYSH010000171.1, on the reverse strand, counting down.
CGCCGCGCTATCACGGAAAGAAATGCTATGACCGAATCCATTTCAAAGCCTGTCTTTCTGCCGCTGAAATAGAACGCCGCAAAAATATCGCTGACAGCTTCTTCAATATCTTCTTTGGCGCATACGCTCCCGAGCCTTGTTCTTGCTATCTTGTACACATAAGCGTTATATTTCCGCACAGTCTGTTCCAGCCCGCGCTGCGGCTCGCTTTTGAGCAGCCCTATCAGTTCCTTATCTTCCATACGTTGACCTCACTTTGAAAGCTTTCACTATATACAGTCAAGCGCGATAGTGAAAAAGTGACGCGCCGTAATTAAGTTTAGCAGAAAATATGTTAATTTTTCATGAACAAAACAGCTCGGCGCACCCGCAGGCACGCCGAACCGTAATTATTCTTCCGTCTGATACTATCTCACCGTTATTCAATATCAAGATAATCTTTACTGTGCGTGGTGTCCGCGATCACATTTCCGTCTAAATCCCATGTTATGCTGCCGTCGTCATTCTCCGGCGTGAACCTGATCGTGAACCGCTCACCGGCATTTTTCGGCGAGCGCATTTCCCACGCAAAGCTCCGGCTGCCGCCTTCCGCCCAGTGATACGCCTTTACATAGTCGGGTATCTCGTCGCCTGTCTCCGGTTCGCTTATCTCGCATATCGGCTCGCCGTTTATCCTGAGCATCTTATCCCCCGCCTGCACGGGAATGGTCAGCATTTTGTCTTGCAGTCCGATAGCGTACAGTTCGGGGTTCCACAGCGGGTGCTTGAAGGTAAGCTCCACCACGCCGTCCTCGTGGGTAACGTCCATATCTCCCGGCGGTGCATTCATTATGATAAACAGCTGGTCATCGGAAGACCGGCTGCGGTGATAGTCTTCCAGCTTGCAGTTCGGGAAAGCGGCGTGATGAACGCTTATCACTTCCGCAGTGCCCGCGTCGTAGGGGATTATCATAGCGTCGCGCAGAACAAACTTCGTTGCTTTAAAGAAAAAGAACGAGCCGATGATTATTGCAAACGCCCCCGACAAAAAGCACAGAAACGAGAACAAAAAGCTCTTCTTGCGCTTCTTCTTCACCATTTTACGGAAACTCTTCACAGTATCGTGAGTATCTTCGGCAAGCGGTATCTCCTCGCCGAGCTTGATAAGCTCCAGAGCGCACGGTGCGCATTTGTCGATGTGAGCCTTCACAGCTTCGGCGGTCTCCTCGCTAACTACTCTGTCATGGTAAAGCGGCAGAATATCGCGCACAATGGCGCAGGTAAGCTCGGGCGGCTTGTCCGTGCCGCCTGCCTGAGTATTTATGTTTTTATCTATCTCCGTCATAATGTTCCTTCCTTTCTCATAATGTCTTTTATCTTTTCTTTTGCGCGGTAGTAGGTGACACGCGCCCAGCTGTCCGTTCTGCCGAAAAGCGAACCGATGTTCGCGAAATCAAGCTGTCCGAAAACCCTCAGCGAGAACACCTCTTTGTACGGCTCGTCGATAGAGTGCAGCGCCCGCATTACGGTCATTGCGGTGTCGCGGTCGGCGGCGCGTTCCTCTATCGAGGGGGAATTGTCGGGCATATCTTCGAGCGATTCGGAACCCGCATTGCGGGAGTGTTTTTTTGCGCGGTCGATCAGCAGATTTTTTGCGATAGTACACAGCCATGTATAAAGGCTGCTGCCGCCCGAGAACTTCTCCTTTGCGCCGAGAGCGCGGAGAAACGTTTCCTGCGTGATGTCTTCGGCTTCGTGAGCGTTCCGGCAGAGCGTCAGCACATAGCGGTAGACGGCGCTGTATTCGGCGCAGAGAGTTTGTTCGGTCATCTCGGCGGGTTTGATTTTCTTTTTATCGTTGTCGGCATTGCCCACGCAGGCACCTCCTTTCCGAAAGTATCAAAGCGCTTTTTTACCTTTCTGTATAGTTAGACGGCTGAGAAGAAAAAATGTTACGGAAAATAATGCACAAACTTGCGAGCAGATTCAAAAACAGATATATGCGTTTTGAACAAAGCAATGTAGAAATTTCCGCATGGGACGAGAGATTAACGGACACGCATTGCGCGTCCGTTAATGTCCGTAAATGCCAACAAAACCGCGGCTTTACAGTATTAAGCGGCATCAAAATAAAATCCGGAAAGCCCGTCAGAGCCTTCCGGATAGTAAATATATGTCCTGTGACAGATGATCAATCGACCATGAGCATGGTGTTGGGGTCAAGATCGGTCTTGACGTTGTAGACTATGTTGCCGTATTCGTTTGTGAACGAGAACGTGAAATTATACCCGCCGTTGTAGGTGATGTAGAAACCAAGCCCTTCGGTCTGGTCAAGAAGCGAGCCGTCGGTAAGGTACTGATTCTTGAAGAAATCGGGCAGAGGGGTACTCTTGATCGTGTTGTCGTCGCCAAGCGCCAGAACGCTTACAATAGGCACGTTCGAAGCTATCGGGCCCTGCGTGTTGAAAAGCAGGATACGTCCGTCGGGCATAGCATAATGATAGTTATTGCCGTTGGTCTCGTCGTAAACGCCGCCCTCGTTCCAGACATTGCCGTCGGTGCTGTAATAGCACTGATAATACGCATGACCTGCGCCCGCGTCCGTCGGTACGATGCAGTACCATTTGCCGTTCACGGTGTTGGCAAGACCTTTGGCGTTGAGGTCGTTAAATGTATAGTCGCCGTTTACAGTCGAGAATATATGGTCTCCCGGCGAGTTCAATGTGGTGGTGTTATCGGGCGGAGTGCCGGGATCGGCAGCAGCACCGCCGGCAGTATTATCGGGAGCAGGCTGTGTGCCGTCGGGCGAAGGAATGTCCGCTGTGTTGGCAGGTGCGTCATTGGCGGCGGCGGGAGCGTTGTTTTCGGCGGCATTGTCCGCTGTCGGGGAAGCGGGAGCGGCAGCACCGTCATCGCCTGCGCCTTCGTCGGCAGCAGCAGGTGAAGACGCTTCGATCTTCGATACGCTGCCAGTCGTTTTTTCATCTTCTACCGAGCCGCAGCCGGAGAATGAAAGCATTGCCGCAGCAACGGCTATTATTGCTATATATCTTGCCTTCATGTTAATATTTTCCTTTCTGTCTTTTCATTTTGCAGTCCTTATTCGTCCGGGAAATTACCGTATTTCGGCGGTGTTTGCCGTTCAATATAATTTACCACGATATTAAGTAAGCACAATGAAAAAAAAATGAAATATTTTTCACCGATTATAATTATATCACACAAGCCCGGGATTGTCAATCACAAAATAACGCAATATTCGGGGGATAAACTGTTGTTTTATAACAAATTGCGGTATCGTCACGGCGCGGGGGATCCATGCAGGGGGGCTTGCTCCATATTCACTAATACTATTCCTCGACCAAATTCGTGACAAGATTCGCCGCCATGGACACGAGTGCCAAGGATGACGACGAAGGCTAACTGGCGTTAGTCGAGGAGGAA
>CACYSH010000170.1 GCA_902776945.1 uncultured Ruminococcus sp. | reverse complement strand
CCGTGCTGTCAAGATCGGCGACAAGGATTACAATATCACCTGCGTTTCGATGGGCAACCCCCACGCGGTAGTATTCATGGAGGGCAACATCGACGAGCTTGACATTGAGAACGTCGGCAGCCAGTTCGAATACGCCGACATCTTCCCCGACAGAGTGAACACCGAGTTCATCAAGGTGCTTGACGACCACACGCTGAAAATGCGCGTTTGGGAGCGCGGCTCGGGAGAGACATGGGCTTGCGGCACGGGCGCTTGTGCGGCGGCTGTTGCGGCGGTGCTGAACGGCTACTGCAAGAAGGGCGAGGACATCACGGTCAAGCTCAAGGGCGGCGACCTTGTTATCAAAGTTACCGACGAAATGGTTTACATGACGGGTAACGCTGTTACGGTATTCAACGGCGAGATAATCATCTAAATTAAAAGTGAATAGTGTAGAGTGTATAGTGAATAGTTAAGGAGCGCCTGTGGCGCGTGATTGCGTTCGCTGCGCTCCGCAAATAATGATTTCAGCCAAATGTGGTAAATTCAGTGCGGGGCGAAGCCTCCGCATAATATCGTCCGCGAAGCGGACACTTGCACGAACTTGTTCGTGCCAACTATTAACTATTAACTATTCACTATTAACTTTTTTAGGATACATATTTATAACGAAAGGGCTGAATTAAAAAGTGCCACAGCTTAACGAGAATTTTTTAAGGCTTGAAAAGAACTATCTTTTTATTGATATTGCCAAGAAGGTCAACGCTTTCAAGGCTGCCAATCCCGACGCGGACATTATCCGCATGGGTATCGGCGACGTTACTCTGCCTATCGCAAAGTGCGTTGTTGACGCGATGAAAAAGGGCGCGGACGAAATGGGCGTAAAGGAGACCTTCAAGGGCTACGAGGACAGCGGCGCGGGCTACGATTTCCTGAAAGAAGCCGTAAGCGGCTATTACAAGAGCTTCGGCGTTGACGTTAAACCCGACGAGATACGCATTAACGACGGCGCAAAGAGCGACTGCGGCAACATCGTTGACATTTTCGGCGATGACAATATCGTGCTTATCACCGACCCCGCTTACCCCGTTTACGTTGACACCAACCGCATGAACGGCAGAAAGGTAATTTTTGCCGATTCAAACGAGGAAAACGGCTTTGCCGCCATGCCCGACGACAGCGTTCACGCGGACATAATTTATCTCTGCTCGCCGAACAACCCGACAGGCTCGGTTTACACCGCCGAGCAGCTGAAAATCTGGGTTGATTATGCGCTGAAAAACAACGCCGTTATCATTTACGACAGCGCTTACGAGGCGTTCATCACCGAAGAGAATATCCCGCGTTCGATCTTTGCTATCGAGGGCGCGAGAAAGTGCGCTATCGAGATGTGTTCGCTTTCGAAAACTGCGGGCTTTACGGGTATGCGCTGCGGCTACACCGTTATCCCGAACGAGCTTGTGTTCAAGTCCTCCGACGGTCAGGACGTTTCCGTTTCGCAGATCTGGGGCAGAAGACAGGGCAGCAAGTTCAACGGCGTGAGCTATCCGGTTCAGTGCGCGGCGGCGGCGGTATTCAGCGAGGAAGGCATCAAGCAGACCCGCGAGAACATCGTGTATTATCAGCGCAACGCGAAGGTCATCTCGGCGGCGCTCGATGAGCTGGGAATCAAGTACACGGGCGGCAAAAATTCGCCGTACATCTGGCTGAAATGCCCGAACGGTCTCGGCAGCTGGGAGTTTTTCGACAAGCTGCTTAACGAAGCAAACGTAGTCGGCACACCCGGCGCGGGCTTCGGCAAGAACGGCGAGGGCTGGTTCAGACTGACCGCTTTCGGCGACTATGACCGCACGAAAGAAGCTATGGAGCGCATCAAAAAGGTATTCGGCTGATAGCTTTTGTTGACAATAATCAATTAAAAAGGATACTCCCGGGAATTGTTCGGGGGTATCCTTTATTTGTTGCTGTAATGCGGTTCTGTTTCGGCAGGGGAGTGGACTGCCCCGCGCTTTCTATTGTGCAAAAATCGCTTACGCTCTTTTGCATAATAAAATCGGCAATTTTCTTGTTTGCGCCCAATAACAAAGGCTGCGCAGCCAAAAACTGCGCAGCCCATTTCAATTCTTATAAACTTTGTTCATCGGAAAACTTACGAATACTGCGAAGTAATACCGAAATATTCCTCAAGAGTAAGCCCCGAATTAGTCAGCGCCAACGCCAAATCCCTTCCGACATATCTGATATGCCACGGCTCATACTTGAAGCCCGTGATACCCTCCTTGCCGTCGGGATAGCGGATAATAAAGCCGTATTCCGCGCAGTTAGCCGCCAGCCAGTAGGATTCGGGCGTTCCGACGAAAGCCTGACCTGCGTAGTTTACGTCGATCGCAAGCCCCGTCTGATGCTCGCTGTGTCCCGGTCTTGCGGAGTATCTGTCGGCGGCAGCCTGTCCGTCGCGCCATACATAGTTGTTATAAAGCGTCTGCTGGTCGTAGTAGCTTCTGTAACCCGATGTGATCCACAGGCTGTAACCCGCGTTCGCCGCCGCAGTCTGCAAACGGTAAAAAGCGTTCTGAGTCTCGCTGGTAAGTCCGCCGGGCGCATAGCTTGCGGGCAGAGAATACGTCTTGTTTACGATAAGCACGCCGTTGATATAGGTCGCGCCATCGACTGTACTGCTCACTGACCCGTTATTTTTTTTTTGTCGTCACATATTTCGGCGACGAATACTCACCGTATACCTTGCTGGTTCCGTTCGTGCCATACTTGAACGCACGAATCTTGAAAACATAAGTTGTCTCGGCGTTCAGATTTGCAAAGCGTTTGGTGGTGACATTGCCGCCGTTGACAACGGCAACTCTCTCCCATGCCTTGGTATTGTAGTTGTAGCGGTAGATGTGATAGCCGTCGCAGTTCACGGCAGTCCAGTTCAGGCGGATAGCGTTCGAGGTGCGCGAGAAGCTGGTGAACTCGGTTTTGGCGGGTTTCACAGCGACAGGCTGTGGGCTGGAACTGCTCAGGGTAGTCGCGGTGTAGTTAGTTGAGAAGCTGCCGCGGAGAATATCGCCGTTCGCGAGCTTGTTAAATGCACAGAGAGTGAACCAATACTGATGATTGGGCTTCAGCTTATTGAAGCGATACGAGGTAGTGGAACTCGAAACGGTGGCAACCTGTTTCCATTCATATCCTGTTTCGTTTATCCACATCTCATAGCCGTCGCAATCAACGGGGCTCCAGCTGACGGAAATGGTATCGTAGGAGACAGTTGCGTTTCTTGTATTGATAGAAACAGCGGCGGGAGCGGTCACATTTTCGGTGGTCTTGCCCTTCTTTTCGGTCGTACCCTGCTTGTTTGTCCAGCTGCCGTAAAGGGGATTGCCGGACTTGTCATATTTATAGGCGCGAACGCTTATCCAGTAGTTGCTCTCACTGTCAAGATTTGTGAATTTGTAATCAAGAGTAGAATTGTTCACGTTTGCAACGAACTTCCAGTCGGTGCTGTTGCCGGTCTCGTTGAAGTAGATCTGATAGCCGTCGCAGTTGGAAACAGGATCCCAGTAATAGCGCAGAGAATCCTCGCCCGCTACGACCTTCTTGAAGGAGACGGCAGCAGGAGGCGTGGTGCTGTTGGTCTCAATTTCGGAGGTCTTACCCTTCTTTTCGGTCGTACCCTGCTTGTTTGTCCAATTGCCATAAACAGGAGTGCCGGAAGCGTTATATCTATAAGCGCGAACGCTTATCCAATAATTGCTCTCGTTGTCAAGACCTGTGAAGCGGTAATCAAGGGTGGAACTGTTTACGTTTGCAATGAATTTCCAGTCGGTGCTGTTGCCGGTCTCGTTGAAGTAGATCTGATAGCCGTCACAGTTGGAAGCAGGATCCCAGTAGTAGCGCAGAGAATCCTCAGTCGCTACGACCTTATTGAAGTTTATGTCACCGGGAACTGCGTTGTTGTCGGTTACGCTGTCGGTGGTGAGAGTTTTTTCCTCTGAGTAAGCGCCGTAAATCTTATTTGCGCCGTTGTTCCTGTATGCTCTTATGCGCACATTGTAGGTAGTGCCGGGCTGGAGCTGGCTGATCTTCGCGTGAGTTTCGGTGGTAACGCCGAGAACCACATAATCAGCGGAATTGGCAGCTTTGAAGCTGACCTCGTAGCCGTCGCAGTTCTGCGACTTCCAGTCAAGCTCTATGTATTTTGTACTCTTTGAATAGCCTGTAAACTCAACCTTATCGGGAGTAGTCGAAGTCTGAGCTTCGGTAACGGTGAACTTGGAAGCGGTAGCGCTAAGATTCTTCTGACCGTAGTTGCCGTCGGAGTAAGACGAGATAAAGAAATCCCAGTCCTTATTGACGTTCCACATATAATCCCAGAAGAAGGAAGTAGTATTGCCGCCGGTCACATAAGAATAGTACATACCCATTGATTCGCCCGAGGGATGTACCGCTCTGATAAGATAACCGTTAGCGCCGCTTACTGCGTTCCATTTCAGCTCCATGCCGTCGCTGCGCTTTATCGCGGAAACGACCGTGGGAGCGTCGGGAGCCGTACCTGTGTTGTAAACAAAATCAGCGCTGAGCTTTGTGTCGGAATATACAGCCGCAAATGAGCCTTCCTGTTCCTCCTTTTCATCAGCGTAGGCGGCAAAAGCAAAGGTACTCATGGACATTACGAATGCCAATGCAGCCGCAGAGAGCTTTTTCATCATCATATTGTGTCACAGCCTTTCATCACATTGTCGATCGTCCGCGGTTTCCCGCGGAAATCCGGTCGCAGATGACCCGAAGGGGCAATCTGCCCGTAAATTTATCTATATAGTTTTATTATAGCACATTCCTTATCAAAAATCAATAGGAAAATCCAAATTGTAATAATTTATTCAAAGTGAAGTCCGAAAAAATTCCCTTTGCCGAAATAAGCTGTACTTATAATGTTTATCCCGCCGATAAAGTATACCACATTATGCGGCTGCTGTAAAGAGTAAGCTGTAATAAACATTTTCGGGCTGCGCCGTGGATTTTCATGACTTTTGACGGTCTGCTGTTTTCATTATATTAGACGATTCAGAACGCGGAAAAGTTTCGGATATTTTATTAATATTCAGAAAACATTTTGTTACGAATGGCATTCTGAGGGCAATATAAGAGCCGCCCGAAAAGGACGGCTCATTTTTATTATTTCGATTTGAAAATATCAAAAATATCGTCGTAGTAGTTGGGGTTTCCGGGAGACTTCACGCCGGCTCTCTGATTAGCCGCCGCCTGATCCATAGCGCCGCGCTCCATAGGAGTGGGTGCGGGTGCGGGCATATT
>CACYSH010000169.1 GCA_902776945.1 uncultured Ruminococcus sp. | reverse complement strand
CATATTTTGCTCCGACATCAGAGAAGGCCTGGCAAGGACTGCCGCCAACCAAAAGGTCTATATGGGAATCGCTATAATCGGTTCCATCCAGAAAGCGGATGTCGAGATGGAAATCATCTTCCGACAATTTGTCCCATTCTGCCATGAACTTTTCACGGACGGACTGCGCCTGCGCTTGAATACGCTCCATATCCTCCGGCGAAATATCATCGGTGAACAGCCTCAAATTGCCTTCGGCTGATATATGCGCGAGTTCGAGGTAGTCGTCCGTTTCGGGGTCGATACGCGCCGTGTCATAGGCTGTGATACCGTTACCGAAACTCCCGAAATGCAGGCTCGGTTCCTCTTTAACAGGCTCATTGACGGCAAACTCCACGCCGTACTTATGCTTTGCGATACATTCAAAAGCCTTTTCTGTCTGTTCCTCATCTCCGAGAACTTCGTTAAGAGCTTTTTTGATATGATTGATTTTGGCTTGATCATCGCCGATTTCCCAACCGTGCATAGCCGCATCGTCAAAAGCATCAATAAGCCTGTCAACGGTTTCTTCGGATATATCGGGAATATCATCTTTTAAAAATTCATACACAGCGAAACGGGTGTTTTTATCCCACTCACCGTAAAAAAGGTCGTGGTACGCGCTTTCAAGCTCCTTAAAGGTCACTTCGCGGCTTACCGTGCCGTATGACAGCGTGTAACCCTCGTCATGCTGCGAGATAGAATATTCAACAGTATAGCGTTCGCTGCTGTCGGGCATTCTGCCGTGAAAAGTGCCGCTGCCGAGAAGCCCTGTTACAAGCTCCTTTGTAATGTCCTCCCCCGACCTCTGCCGCCTTATCAGCGCGTAGAGGTCAGGTTCATGCAGTCCTTCGCCGAATATCGACCTATCGCTTGCGGGTCTTTTCTCAATATAGGTTTTATCAAAAAATCTGTAACCCAAGCTCTCTATTTCGTCCCATGCGAGAGAGCCTTTCGCAAGTACAGGCACAAAATCGTATTCAAGGAATAGCTTTTCGTTCTCGGTAAGCTCGGGTTCTTTTTCCGCTGTCATTTCCCGTGCTTTATTTTTCAGATATTCCTCGGCTTTCGGCAGATATTCTTCGAGTGTGCCGCTTTCATCGGCTTTTATAGGGTTCATATCGACCGCAATGTCGCCGACCGTCAACTCATTCTCGTGCAGGATATTGAAAAGTGCATCCTCACGCAGTTCCGATTCTATCTCCACGACAACATCAATATCCGAGCCGTCATGCTCGATACCGCGCGAACGGGAACCATCGAGGACTACTCCCTTGACAGTCGCTTCAATGCCGTTATCCGCGAATATTGCTTCGGCTTGTTCGCGGACAAGTGCTTCTATTTCCTCTGCCGAATGTTCGTCAATATCATGAAAGTATTCGTCGGTCTTAGCTCTGAAATCCTCGATTATCGGGCTTTCCACGCGCTCTTCAACCTTTTGCGGAAAAGCATTGGTCAGAAATTCCGTTATCTCTCGGCTGCTGTCCGCGCCCGATACGGTAAAGTCGTATTCGCCGTTTATGAAATGCTCCTTTGCGGCTTCAAAATCCTCCGAGCCGTAGTCGGTCATTGTCTGTGAACTGTGTTCCTGAATATAATTCACAAATTGATATGCCCGATAACCCTCAGACACTTCGCCTGCTGCTTCAACAGCTATTAACGCTTCGGAAATATCGTCAACAGTGAATGTCAGCTCGACGAGCTGTCCTTTGCCGTCGTTGCCGTCCTCGTTGAAATACTCCCAATACACGGTATCACCGTTCACTGTCAGTTTTTCAATGTCGATAAGTTCGGAAAGGTCGGATACATCTATTACTGTATTTTCTTCTTTCAAGGCAGCTATTTCATTATAGGTATTATCATCAATGTCCTTAAAGAATATTTCATCAATTTCGCCAATAAAGTTTCTGTCTGTTTGGTCAAAATCGCCCATGACGATATATTCACCATGTTCACCTACAATATGATTTTGGTAAATGAAATCGTTCGCTTCGCTAAGAGAGTTAAAAAGGGGAGAAATTATTTCCTTATCCCCATTGTATATCGCATAGACTTCCGAAAGAATTTCCTGCGGCTGTTCATCTGTATTTTTATCCTGTGTGTCAAAAGAAAGCTGCCGAACCTGTGTTCTTTCAAGATGTCCTCCGATGACTTCCTCCGCAACCTCACGCGCCGCCGACATTTCTTCGGACGTGAAGACTTCTGATGCGGGGACGTTATTGGATACGTTCCCAAAAGAATCGGGAATAGCAAGCGAAAACCAGTTCTCGTTATCCGTTTCAAGAATAACCTTGTCGAGACTATGCTCCGCAGGCTTTACACCATGTTCCGCAAGCCGCGCATACAGTTCGTCGGAGGTATCTATCTCGATACGAGCAAGTATGTACTCGGCGCTTTTATCATGGCTCTCGTGTATCTCGGCAGTATCGGTATGATACATCTCCTTTGTGATCGGAGCGCTGATCACGGGCGTGGCGGTCATTTCTTCCGCAGCAGACTGTTTGGGTTCGTGTGTAACAGCCTTTTCGGGTGATGAAAGGCTGTAATTGTAAACAAGTATATCGCTGTCCTTGCGGTCGTTCTCGGCAATGCCGCCCCTGCCGCCGTTTATCGCTGTAATATCGGCGGTCTGCCCGTCAAGGTCGAAATCTGCAAAATACTTCACTTTGTTGCTCTGCTCGATCTCGGCGTATTCGGCTTCGCTGATGCGCGTACCCATTTTCGCAAGGTCGATAAATGCTTGTTCGCTGTTCCGGGCGATATTAAGCAGATCGTTCGCCCGACTATCGGTTTTGTAGTAGCGCAGTTCGCCGTTCTGCTCGATGCTGAACAAGCCTGTCATTTCTTTTTCTTCCGCCGCCTGCTGTGCTTCATTAATCGCCTTGCTGACTGCGGTATTGACCGCTATTTCGTCAAGCCGTTCCTGTCTGCCGACAGCCTGTTCATTTTCATAGAAATTTTTATCATAGGTCTTGACAAGCTCTCGTAATTGTGATATACTAATCTTGGAACCGTCAAAGGCTGCCGAGGATAGGTGATTGTTTTTATCATTGAACCTTATGATCTTTGACGGTTCTATTTTTCTGCTTTGCAGATTGTACAAACGATGTTGAACTGTATCCTTTTTTGCAAGAAACTCCTCAACAGATATTTTTACAAGATAATGTTCATTTTCGATTTTTGCAACAGCATACAAAGAATGCATAAACATAGTGTCATTAGCTTTGTTATTGTTGTTTTTGTCAGTCACAGTCGTATCAAGAAATACAGCCTTGCTCATAATCTCGTCAAGATTATACAGCATTGAATATGTTGCATTATCTTTGTGTCCTGCTGCATATTTTACCGTATCTTCAAGACCTTTCCGACTAACCTGAACAGATAATCCAATCGATGGATTGAAAACATTATTTCGAGGTATTTCCTGCGACTTAATAGATTGCCTGGTCAAATAGAAATCAACATTTCTTTTTTCAATTGAAATGATGCTGACCGTTTGATTATCGTCTGTGTCATCGCCTATTTCAGGTTTATCTTCTCTTGTACGCTCATTATACGGAGACTTGGAACCCATTTCACGAGCCAAAAGACCTTCAAACTTTGTTGTTTTGGCAACATCTTGTTCAAGAAGATTTTTTATACTTTTTTTAGGCGGTTCGACTTCTCGAAGAGTGCTTACATCACAAGGCATAATAGAAAAGCTCTGAACCTTCTCTTTCAACGCTGTCTGCCGCTCTTCAAGCTCACGCAGCTCTGCCGCAAAGGTCATTATTTCCCCGGAGGAATAATCGCCGATATTTTCCGCAAAAGCCTTTTTCCTGTTGCTGATCTCGGCGGTTATCCTTTCAAGCTCTGCCTGCTGCGCCTGCTCTGCTGCACGTTCAAGCTCCCCGATGCGCCCGGGGAGCTTCATTCTTGCCTGCCTGACCTCGCCTGCCAGATCTGCAATAGTTTTCAGCTCCGTTTCGTCAAATGTCATTCTGAGCCTGCTCTTATCCTTATCGGGCGCAAGAGAAAATTTAATGCCTTGCTCCTTCGCGGCTTTTGCCACTCTGAACGCAAGGTCTCTACGCAAAGAAACGCTTGCTGATTCGCGGGTCTCGGCATATTCGTTATTGTATATTTTTACAGGCTCTTTTCCCTTGCCTGCCGCTGAAAGCTCCGCGCCGTCAGCAAGCAGACCGACGAGCTTTACCGAGTTTTCCGACCTTTTATCTATGTAGAAAACGGCATTTTCACTTTTTGTGACCGCTGCATAAGACAGCTGATGCCTGTCAAATTCGGCTGCCAGTCTTTCAAGCTGCTCCTGACTGACAGTCACTTTCAGCATATCTCTTCTGTTGGTCATGTTGAACCATATCATATCCGATCTTGTAGGCTTTTCCGGCATTTTCTCAACCTCTTTCTCTATTCCCCGCAGCATATCGTTCCAATCCTTGAAATTGTCGGGCGTTTTGATACGCCGAAAGCTCTCCATAGGCGTGTTATCCTCGGCAATATCTTCGTAGAATCTGTTTCCCGCTTCATCGTTATCCGTACAAATGAAAACATTATCCGGTCTGATATTGTATCGCTCGACCGTTCCCATAACTATATCGGGTTTCAGTCCCATAATAGAAACAAGCCTGCAATTATCAAGGTCTTTATTCATTTGCAGATAAGAAAGCATATCTATCGAACTCTCGAAAAAATATGCTTTTTCTCCATTCCCTCTGACTATTTCAAAGCCCCTGTCGCCTGCCGAGCCTGCCGCAATTCCCTTGAATTTTTTGTCCGACAAAGTGCCGACCTTTTCCACACCCGCAAGGTTTCCGCTGTCATCAAAATACTTGAACAGAACATTACCTGTCCTTTCCTCCTGCGCTATTCTGCCTTGCTTTACAAGGTCAACGACCATGTTATAGTCCAGTCCCCGCGTCTTTGTCAGAAAGGCAAGGACGCGCTTGCAGTCGCCGTGTTCGTTCGGCTGTTTTAGCTTATTATTCTCACTCATAGCTCAATCTCCCAGTCCGGTGCCTTTTTTGCCCTTGCCCTTCTGCTGTTCCTGTGCTTTATCGGGCTTATGCTCCTGCTGATAGGTTTGGATACGTTTCCTGACATTTCCGCGCATATTCCCGGCAAAGGACAACTTGTGACTGTCTTTTTTTGATACCGTCACCGCAGATTTATTACCGTCAATGACAGCGGAATATCCAATACCCTGCCGACATCACGCACAGCGCCGCGTGCCTGCATGGTACCGAAAGCGACGATCTGCGCGACATGATCCTCGCCGTATTTGCG
>CACYSH010000168.1 GCA_902776945.1 uncultured Ruminococcus sp. | reverse complement strand
CATAGCACGGCAGCTGCGCAAGCTGTCCCAGCACCCAAAGCTCGTTGGCAAGGCACTCGTCGAGCAGCTCGCCGGTGCTTCTGCCCTCGGCGCGTTTTCTGATGTAGATGTTGTCGCATTCGAGAATGCGGTCAAGGACGTACTGCGTAAGGTTTTCGGTCTCTTCGTAAAGCCCCTCGATGAAGCCGCAGTAGTTGCGCATAACGTGGCGGCGGTAGTTATCGTCGTCGATGTCCAGCCCACTGAGACTGAAAATAGTCTCGATCAGCTTGCTGACAACGGCGTCGTTCCTTACAACATCGCGGAAGATAATGCAGTTTTCACATTCGGTCACGATCTTTTTAAGGTCGGTCATAAAAATCACCCCATTCTAAAAGATAAAAGATAACAGATAACAGATAAAAGATACTCCTATAATATCTTTTACCTGTTTATCATATCATAAGTTCAGTATACTTTCTGTAAACGCGGAACCCCACGCTCTCATAGAATTTCTCCGCGCCTTCGTTGAACGCCCAGTAATCAAGCTCGATGCGGTCGAAGCCCTTCGCCCTTGCTTCGCTCTTGCAGAAATCAATAAGCGCGGTGGCTACTCCCCTTCTGCGGTGCTGCTCGTCCACGCCAAATTCCTCTATCTGGTAAAAACGTCTTTCAAGGCTGTACGGGCTTTCGGGCTTTACGATATACTTCACCGTAGCAAAGCCGCATATCTCCCCGCCGCTGACCGCCGCGATAACGTCGCTGTCCTCGCTGTCGAATGCTTGATAAACGTGGTTTTGCAGCTCCTCGTTGAAGCCTGCGCGGAAAATATCCGGTCTGCCGCTTACATGAACGTCGTTCACCTGCGCCCGCAGACGGTTTATCTCAGGCAGCTCTCCCCTTTCGGCGTATCTTACAGAAATATCCATAAGTCACCTCGCAAAAAAGAATGTGTTACATTTTATTATACCATATCGGACAAAGAAATGCAAGCGTTTGACAATAAAAAAACGGACTTCCGCGCAGGACGGAAATCCGTTAATGAAATATGTTCGTTATTTCGCCAAAGAGACCGGGACTTTTGATTCGTCAAGGATAGTAGTGCAGTTGGGGCAGCGCACCGCCTCGATGTTGATATCAGACTTGCAGTAGGGACAAGCCTTTGTAGTGGGAGCGGGCGTTTCCTCCGGCTTTTTGGCGAGAGCGGCAGCCTTTGCGGTAGCGGCGTTGATGGTTTTGAGCAGAATGAAAAGCACCAGCGCTATGATAAGGAAGTTGACGACCGACGAAATGAATTTGCCGTAGCCGAATTCGGTGGTGCCGATCTTGAACGTACCCGCGCTGACAAGGATCTCTCCGGTCTCGGGGTCTTTCTTGGCGCCGCCGGTAACGAGCGAGATCAGCGGGTTGATGAAGTTATCGGTCAGCGATGAAACGATATTTCCGAATGCGCCGCCGATGATAACACCGATAGCCATATCCATTACGTTGCCCTTGAGCGCGAAATCCTTGAATTCGGTCATAAACTTTTTAAACATGATGAAACACGTCCTTTATAAATATAAAATAGTGCGTTATCACGGCTTAAATACCGCTTTTCGCCATTAAATAGTATAGCACATCAAAAACGAAAAGTCAACCGCAGCCGCAAAATAATTTTACATAAATCTTCCCATTTCGACGTTATTCTTTAAGATTGTATTAAAATTATAAATAGTTTGTAAATTCATGCTTTAACCCCTTTACAAGCTCAACTTTATGTGCTATAATGATTAAGCTGAATCACGAAAGACACAGCGAAGAAAAAACAGCACGAGATACTGGGATATAGCCAAGTGGTAAGGCAAGGGACTTTGACTCCTTCACCATCGGTTCGAATCCGGTTATCCCAGCTGTAAAACTTAATATTGGGGTATCGCCAAGTGGTAAGGCAGTGGACTCTGACTCCACCATTCCGTAGGTTCGAATCCTTCTACCCCAGCCAATAAGAGTCTTGCAGTATTTTTGATACTGCAAGGCTTTTTCTTTTTGCCGCGGAACAAATCCCCTGCTTGTGTACGAAAATCTGCCCCGTCAGGCAAAATCTTCCGGCTATTTTACCAAATCTCCAACGTTTTCAATTGTGAAAGTCTGACAAAAAATTTGCATTCTACTTAAATTTCATCTGACAGCAAGGCGGCAAAGGGCAATAGTCCTTTGCCGTCTTGTGCTTTGCAAAACAAGGGCATATCAAAAGTCTTAGGAAGGGGGTGGCACGAGCAAGCTCGTGCAGGGGATAACCCTTCCTAAGACTTTTGGTTTACCTTTACTTTGCATATTTTGCGCTACTTACCCGCAAAGCTCCTTGACTACCTCACCCGCGATAATAAGCCCCATGACCGACGGCACAAACGACACCGAACCCGGCACCGCCTTCCCCGACTCCTTATCGGTAACGCCCGTCTTGATCGGCTGCTCCTCCGAATAAACGACCTTAACGCCGGTTATCCCCCGCAGCTTAAGCTCCCGCCGCATCACACGCGCCAACGGACAGCCGCTCGTTTTACTGATGTCTGCCACGCGGAAAGCCGTCGGGTCGAGCTTATTGCCCGCACCCATAGCCGAGATGACAGGCACCCCCGCCGCCTTAGCCTTCTCAATGATAGCGAGCTTTCCCGAAACGGTGTCTATCGCGTCAACGACGTAATCAAAGCGCGAAAAGTCAAAGCTGTCCGAATTTTCGGGCAGAAAGAAACACCTGTGCCGAACTGTCTCCGTCCCGGGACTTATATCCGAAACGCGCTCCGCCGCCGCATCGACCTTGTACTTCCCTACCGTCGAGCCGACCGCGATTATCTGCCTGTTGATGTTCGATTCAGCCACAGTGTCGCTGTCGATAAGCTCCAAAGCGCCGATACCGCACCGCGCAAGCCCTTCGACCACATATCCGCCAACGCCGCCAACACCGAATACCGCCACCCGCTTTTCCGAGAGCCTTTCAAGAGCTTCAGAACCGAGCAGCAGCTCCGTGCGGGAAAATCGCTCTCTGTACAGATTTTCGGACATATCAGCAGATTCTCGGCAGCAGTTCGCCCTTCGGCTGAGGAAGAAGCGTCTGCGTGCCTATCTCGGTCTCCATGACTACCTTGCCCGCGTTCTCGGCGGTAACGGTGCCGATTATCGCCGCATTCGCCGAATACTTGCCTTCTCGCAGCTTCGCCACGAGTGCTTCCGCTTTATCGGCGGGCGCAAAGATGACCAGTCTGCCCTCGCAGGCAAGATAAAGCGGCTCCAGTCCCAGCATTCCGCAAACGCCCTTAACGCGCTCGTCAACGGGAATATCCTCGCGCTTTATGCGGATTCCGATGTTGCTCTGACCCGCTATTTCGTAAAGCACGGTGCCAACGCCGCCCCTTGTCGCGTCGCGGATAACGTGAATATCGTCCGTGACCTCGTAAAGGCTCTCGACCGTGTGCCACAGCGGGGCGCAGTCGGTGTCAACATCGGATTCAATGCCATATTCGCCGCGTGCAAGCAGGATAGTACAGCCGTGTCTGCCAACGTCGCCCGTAACGATAACCGCGTCACCCGGCTTTGCAAGGCTGCCGGAAGTGTGCGCGTTTTCCATTATCCTGCCAACGCCCGTTGTTGTGATGAACACGCCGTCGCACTGACCCTTGCCCGCGACTTTGGTATCACCCGCGACTATCTTCACGCCGACCTCTGCGGCGGTCTTTTCCATAGCGGCGGCGATCTCTTCGAGCTTATCGAGCGGAAAGCCCTCCTCGATAACGAAAGCGCAGGTCATGTAAAGCGGCTTCGCACCCATGCACGAAAGGTCGTTGACGGTGCCGCAGATAGACAGCTTGCCGATATTTCCGCCGTTAAATTCCCACGGAGAAACTATGAATCCGTCGGTAGTCATGGCAAGTTTTCCGTCAACAGCGGGGAGAACGGCGGCATCGTCGGCGGTAAATTCGGGGCTGTCAAAATGCGCCTTGAACACCTTTTCGATCAGCTCGCTCGTCTGCTTGCCGCCCGCTCCGTGCGCCAAAGTTACTGTATTATTGCTCATTATAATAACCTCCAATAGATCTAAGTTAATAGTTAATAGTGAATAGTGAATAGTTAAGGAGCGCCTGCGGCGCGTATTATGCGGAGGCTGCGCCCCGCAAAAAATTGTCCGTCAATCACAATCTTTGCGGTTAAAACTGACGAGCGTAAGCGAGTCAATGCGCGGCTGCATGAACGGCACAAACGCAGTTTGTGCATTCATGCCATCGCAGCGCAACATCGCCGAAGGCGATACCATAACTATTCACTTTCAAACAGTCTTGCGCTTTCGGCGCGTTTTATTTTGAGTTCTTTACTGTTGCGGTAAGAATCCTGATAAGCTCCAGACAATCATTATTGATGCTGATATATTGTTCTTTTGTGATATAATTTGTTTCAAATAACAATTCAAGCCAATATGCCGTTTCTGCGGCTTCTTTTAATGCAATACTCATTTTACTGACAAAATCCGGCTTGCTTTGTGCGTAATTGGCTTCTGTAATGTTTGCACCGATACTTGTTCCGCTTCTCATTAACTGTTTTGATAAAATAAATTCTTTATTATTCTGCAAATACTTATACAAATTAATTATCCGTATAGCAAAAGCCTTGCTTTTTTCCGCAGCAGCGCCCTTTATCATACAGTACCCCCAAAACAAAGTAAAAGTATAATAGTGAGTAGTGTATAGTGAATAGTTAAGGAGCGCCTTCGGCGCGTATTATGCGGAGGCTGCGCCCCGCACTAATATTGTTCACTGCACACTTGCGGTTAAAACTGACGAGCGCAGCGAGTCAATTAAAACTGACGAGCGCAGCGAGTCAATGCGCGGCACGTTCGCCGCGCAACATCGCCGAAGGCGATACCTTAACTATTCACTATTCACTATTCACTATTCACTTTTAACTTTTGAAACTATTCACTGTACTGGTAGTACGCCGCGCAGGCTCCCTCGTCGGAGACCATGCACGCGCCCACGGGGTGAAGCGGGGTGCATACCTTGCCGAAGACCTTGCAATCCGAAGGCTTGCATTTGCCCTGCAAAACGTCGCCGCAGCGGCAGGCGGGGTTCGGTCTGCCCTTTATCTCGGGCATATTGAATTTCAGCCGTGCGTCGTAATCGGCGTATTCGGCACGGAGCTTCATTCCCGACATGGGTATATTTCCCAAGCCGCGCCATTCGCTGTCGCAAGGCTCCATAACGCGGTTCATCAGCGCTATTGCCTGCGGATTGCCCTCGTCCTTGACGACGCGGGGATAGCAGTTGCGGAAAAAAGGCTTACCCTTTTGCAGAAGATTTATCGTCACCGCCATTGCTGTGATAAGCTCGCTCGCGGTAAATCCCGCCACAACGCCCGAAACGCCCTTTTCCTCGCAGAGCTTCTTGCAAGCCGCGTTGCCCGTGATAGCGTTGACATGACCCGGGTAGAGAAAAGCGTCGGCGCTGCCGACAAGCGCGTTGTAGGCGTTCGGCATGGTCTTGTTGGCGGTGAGCAGCGAGAAGTTCTTTAGTCCCGCCGCCTTTGCTTGTTCCGCCGCGAGACACGCCGAAGGAGTGGTAGTCTCAAAGCCGACAGCAAGAAAGACATACTGCCTGTCGGGGTCAGCCTTTGCCAGCTCCACCGCGTCAAGGGGCGAATATACGGGGCGGACTTCCGCGCCCTCAGCCCTTGCGCCCGCAAGGCTCCTCTCCGTGCCGGGAACACGGATAAGGTCGCCGAAGGTACAGACTACACAGCCCTTTTCGAGTGCCAGCCAGCAGGCTTCGTCGATAAATCCCACCGCCGTAACGCAGACGGGGCAGCCGGGACCCGAGATAAGCTCAACGCTTTCGGGCAGCAGCTTGCGCAAGCCGATTCGGAAAATCTCGTGCGTGTGGGTGCCGCAGACCTCCATTATGCGGAGCGGTCGTCCGCTGTAACCTGTGATAATTTCTCTTGCTTTCCGTATGCTCTCGTTCATGATAAATTCTCCATCAACTCGGCGGCTTCGTCATCCTCGTCCTGCGTTATCTTTGCAATAGCCACGCCCGCGTGTACCATAACAAAATCGCCAGGTTCAAGGTCGTCCAGAATACCCGCGCTGACCTCTCTCTTAGCGCCGCCCGCGTTGATGATCGCAGTGCCGTCCTTAACATTTACAACTCTTGCAGATAAACCTACACACATAAATCCTACCTCCTATAATATGCCTTTAGTAAAAAGTTAATAGTTAAGAGTGAATAGTTAATAGTTATGGTATCGCCTTCGGCGATGTATTATGCGGACGCAAGCGCCGCACTGATTTATCACATTTGAGAGACAGCCATTAGTGCGGGGCGCAGCCTCCGCATAATATGCGCCGCAGGCGCTCCTTAACTATTCACTATTCACTATTCACTATTCACTATTCACTTTACTCACTGTTCACTATTCACTGTGTTCATCGCCCCGTAAGCCGCCTGACCCACGCAGATGCCGCCGTCGTTCGGGGGGATAAGGCTGTGCAGCAGGACGTTAAAGCCCGCTTTGGTCAGCATTTCGTGGGTGAGCTTCACAAGCAGGCGGTTCTGGAACACGCCGCCGCTCAATGCTACATCGTTGATACCCCGCTTTTCACGCAGCTCCATACACGCAAGATAGATAAGGCTCGCAAGGCACCAGTGGAACTCGTAGGCAAGCAGTTCCCTGTCCTCGCCGTTCATGAAGCGCTCCGTCAGCGCACACACAAGCTGCGTCGTGCCAAGAGTGATGAACCCGCTGCCCGTTTCGGTGTCGGTCTCCGTCTGAACGCCCTGCTTTGGGCGCGGAGTGCCGTGTTTCTTCACATAGCGCTCGGCGGCGGTCATAAGCGCGGTCGAAGCCTCGCCCTCGAACGTCGAAGCCTTTCGTATGCCGAGTATTGCCGAAAGCGCGTCGAAAACTCTTCCGCAGCTCGTTGACCTTATCGCATTAACGCCCTTGTCCGCAAGCACCATTTGCAGCTTGAAGGTGGTCTCGTCGCAGAAGCCTAATTTTTGACAGACTTCAAGCGCCTTTCTGTCACTATTGAATCCGTCACGAAGAATCTGCAAGGCTATCCGCCAGCCCTCCTTCGCGGAAACGTCGCCGCCCACCTGCATGAACTGCTCCACGCTGCCCACGCGCTCATAGCCGTGCCAGCCGCATATCATCAGCTCGCCGCCCCATATCGTGTTGTCGTCGCCGTAACCCGTGCCGTCAAAGCTGATACCGATGACCTGCGATTCCTGTTCCTGCATGAACGAGTTCATGCCGGCGTTCTCCGCCATGCACGAGAGGATATGCGCATAATGGTGCTGAATCCTCACGAGCGGCAGACCCATTTCTTCGGAAAGCTCCTCCGCGACTGTTACCGTGTTATACAGCGGGTGGGTGTCGCAGACGATGACCTCCGGCTTGGTCTCCAGCAGCCCGCACATACGCTTTACCGATTCTTTAAGCGCGTTCACGGTGCGTATATCTGCCATGTCGCCCACATACGGCGAGGGATAAAGCAGGTCGTCACGCGCAATGCAGAACGTGTTTTTAAGCTCGCCGCCTATCGCCAGAACCTGCCTTCCGAACGTACCTTTCATCATCACGGGGAGCGGCGCAAAGCCCCTCGAACGGCGTATCATGTAGGGCTTGCCGAAAATGCCGTCGCAGACCGAATCGTCCGCACGCAGAAGAATCTTCCTGTTGTGGGAGATAATAACGTCGCAGAAACCCGCTATCTCGGCAAGAGCGTCCTCGTCGCTGCGGCAGATAGGCGCTCCGCTGGCGTTGCCGCTCGTCATGACAAGACAGGAGGGCATTTTATCGGTAAACTCGTCGGGATAGTCGAAAATAAGCATCTGAACGGGCGCATACGGCAGCATTACGCCGACTGTATCATTATCGGGCGCTATCAGAGAGCTTAGTGTGCCGTTCTCCTTCCGTTCAAGCAGCATGACAGGCTTCTGCCAGCCCGTGAGATATTCCTCCTGCCACTCTTCGTGATCACACTCGCGGCGGACGGTCTCCAAATCGCGCATCATCACGGCAAAGGGCTTCATCGGGCGGTGTTTAAGCTCACGCAGACGGGCAACGGCTTCATCGTTGCCCGCGTCACAGCAGAGATGAAAGCCGCCTATCCCCTTTATCGCGGCTATCTTGCCTTCGGCAATGTTCTTTCGTACAAGCGTTATCGCCGCGCTGCCCTTAATCTCCGTGCCGACTATATACACCTCGGGACCGCATTCGTTGCAGCAGACCGGCTGCGCGTCATAGCGGCGGGTCTCGGGGCTGTGATATTCGCGGGAGCATTCGGGACACATCGGGAACTCATTCATGCTTGTGCGTTCGCGGTCGTAGGGCATAGCGTCAAGGATAGTCAAACGCGGTCCGCATTGGGTGCAGTTGATAAACGGGTGCAGATAGCGGCGGTTCGACTTATCAAAAAGCTCGGCGCGGCACTTGTCGCAGGTGGCGATGTCGGGGGAAACGAATATAGCGCCGTACTCCTTTTCGCTTTCGATAATGCTGAATTTGTCAAAGAAAGGCGCGTCGTCCGAAAGCTCCACCGTGTCGATACCGAGAATGACCGAGCGCTCGGGCGGGCAGGTCTTTATCATGTCAAGATACCGCTCTATCTGCGCGGGGTCGCCCTGCGCGAAGGCTTCGACATACGAGCCTTTATTGGCAACGGTACCCCTCACGCCGCATTCATCGGCAGCGACCGCCATAAACGGACGAAACCCCACGCCCTGCACGATACCGAAAATCTTCATCTTAATAGTCATAAAATCACCAGTCGTATTAAAGTTAATAGTGTATAGTGAATAGTTAATAGTTAAGGTATCGCCTTCGGCGATGTTGCGCGGCGATGGCATGAATGCACAAACTGCGTTTGTGCCGTTCATGCAGCCGCGCATTGACTCGCTGCGCTCGTCAGTTTTAACCGCAGAGATTGTGATTGACGGACATTTTTTTGCGGCGCGCAGCGTCCGCATAATATGCGCCGCAGGCGCTCCTTAACTATTCACTATTCACTATTCACTATTCACTGTTAAGTCTTGCGCTTACGGCGTAGTGCGGGAAGTCGATGAACTCGCCCGCGAAGTTTTTAACGGCGCGTTTAAGGTCGTTGTCGGCTATGATAACGTCGTAGCCGCGTTCGGCTATTCGCCCGGTCAGGACTTCTTCTTCCGTAATGCGGAAATCACACTCGCGGGCGTAGGTCTTGTCCTGCATGAACCATGTCGCGCAGTCTGTTTCACAGCCGCTTATCTTCTCGCGCAGGGCGTTTGCCGCGAACTGCTGATTGATGATAAGCACCTTCTTTCCCGAAAGCCCCTCTGCGGCGGCTGCCGTTTCACGCGGCAGACACGGGAATCCCGCTTTGTACGGCGTGCCGAACTTTTTCTGCATGAATTCCGCCGCCTTTATCCCCGCCGGAGAGATAACAAGCATACTCTCGCATGATGA
Source organism: uncultured Ruminococcus sp. (assembly GCA_902776945.1). Classification (GTDB taxonomy): domain Bacteria; phylum Bacillota; class Clostridia; order Oscillospirales; family Ruminococcaceae; genus YE71. The sequence continues at coordinate 678 of CACYSH010000168.1, read as the reverse complement.
AGCGGCGCGTATATCCTCGATGTCGCTGTCCATGCCGAAGCAGATGTATTCGTTCGTGTGGTCAAGCCCCGCCGTGACCTGCGCGGCGCGGGTGCAGCCCGTGTCAAGCGGAGTAGCGCCTATTATGCCTATCCTGCCGGGTACGACCTCGTGTTCCTCCGTAAAGCGCTTGAAAAGCTCAAAGTATGCCATTTCCTCGCCGAAGTCGTAAGCCCGCGTGCCGTCTGTTGGCAGGGCGAGACATGGAACGTGGGTTTTGCGCTCCGCCATGCGTTCAAGCGCGTGAAAATCGGTGGCGATAACGGCGGGAACGGGCGTTCCTACAATAGCCGTAAACCTGCGGTATTCATCGGGCAATTGCTCCGTTACTTTGACGAGCTTTTCAATAAGCCTGTCGTCGCGCCCGAGAATAGCGTCCATATCCCTGAGACCCGCGCTGAAAAGCGCCGAGCGCTTCTCGTGCCAGCGGGGTTCGTCAAAGCCGCAGACATTACCCGCACAGCCGCCCGCGTCGCAGATAACGACTATCCCGCCAAGCTCGTAAAGCACCGAGCAAGCGCCCGAATCATCGGGAGCAAGCGGGGAAATGTGTTTTAATAAGCCTTTCATCTTATCCTCCTCAAAACAAGCGAATAGTGTACCAAACAAAGTTAATAGTTGATAGATAATAGATAATAG
>CACYSH010000167.1 GCA_902776945.1 uncultured Ruminococcus sp. | reverse complement strand
TGGGGTACGAGGGGCGGCAGGGCTATGTAAGGAGCAACTATGCCAAGCTGTCAAGCGGCTTCGACAAGATCTATCAGAACTTCGACATAAAAAATCTTTACTGCGTAAAATTCACCTCGGACGATGTTAAGATTCTTTTCACGGGACATGGAACCGACGACGGAGAAAGCATCTTTAAATTGCCCGAAATTGACATTCCTTCCAATTTCGACACCTACGAAACGCTGATAAACGACCCCGATATTATTGACGGCGCGGGGAAGATGACCAAAATCCGCTACGACGACGGGAGCATGGGGCTCAGGTTCACGGTTTTTGTCTCACAGAGCAAAGAACATTTGTGCGTGCTGATATGGGAGAGAGACTGGTCTGCCGTACTGAGGGAGATCAATATCGGGGCGCTGAAAATAAGTCTGTTCACGTCGCTGCTGCTTATGACGATATTCCTCACCATGCTGCATATGTACAGAAAGTACGAGACCGAGCGGCTGCGGGCAGGCATCGAAAAGGAGCGCTCGAAAGCCGAAATAGACATCTGCCGCAGGATACAGCTTTCTCAGCTGCCCGAACCGAGCACGGAGTTTTCCGGACTGCCCGAAGCGGACGTGAACGTATTTATCCGCCCCGCAAAAGAAGTGGGCGGCGATTTCTGCGACTGCTTCATGATAGATGAAAACAAGATAGGGCTTGTTATCGCGGACGTTTCCGACAAGGGACTTCCCGCAGCCATGTTCATGATGATGGCGAAATCGCTGATACGAAACGAGATGAAGCAGGGCAGATCGCCCGAGGAAGCAATAAAAAAGGCAAACTTTCAGCTTGCCGACAGAAACGACGCCGGTATGTTCGTAACGGTGTGGCTCGCGGAGATAGATCTTTCAACCGGAGTTTGCCGCACGGTGAACGCCGGGCATGAAAATCCCGCCGTAAAGCACAGCGGCAAGGAATGGGAGATACTGAGGTATCCTCACGATATGCCGGCGGCAATGTTCCGTGAAGCGACATACAACGTCCGCACGGCGCAGCTTCACGACGGAGATATGATATTCGTATACACGGACGGCGTGACCGAAGCGGTGAACGCCGACGACGAGCGCTTCGGTGAAAGCCGCATAACACAGACGCTCAATTCGCTCGGCAGCGCCGGCACAAGGGCTGTTATAGACGGGCTTTTCGCGGAGATATGTTCATTTTCGGCAGGCGCCGAGCAGTATGACGATATAGGTATGGTATGCTTTAAATATCACCGAAACAAATAAAACGACCGCATGGAGGAATGAATTTATGCTGAATATCATCACATTCAAAAAAGGCAGCACTCTCACGGTGCATCTTGAAGGAAAGCTCGACAGAAACACCTCCGAGGAAGCTGAGGAAAGAATAAACAGCGACATGGAAGGCATGACAAAGCTCATACTCGATATTGAAAAGCTCAATTACATATCCTCTGCGGGGCTTCGCGTACTTGTCGGGCTTCGCAGAAAGATAAGCGACCGTCAGAACATGGCTATCAAAAATGTTCAGCCGTCCGTGATGGAGGTTTTCGAGCTGACCGGGCTGACAAAATATCTTATATGAAACGGGAATCTCGGTATGACCGGAGGTGAGCCTTATGAGCGAAAAAACGAACGACAGACGGACAATAAAGACCAGAAAAGCGATATGCCGGGCATTTGCGGAGCTTCTTATGGAAAAGGAGCTTCACAAGATCACGGTCAAGGAAATAATCGAAAAAGCCGATATAAGCCGCGTGACCTTCTACAACCATTATTTTGACGTATACGATCTTCACGACAAATTCGAGGAAAGCATTATGCTTGAAACGGCAAGCCTTGTTCTCGAACTCGAAAGCGTGTCGTACAGCGAGGTTTTCTCAAAAATAATCGGCTATGTGAACGAGAACCGCGCCGCGTTCAGAATGATATTCAGTCCGAACGGCACGAACAAAATGCGGTTCAGCCTGGGAACGCTGCTCGAAGGGCTGCTGAGACAGCTTTACTTTGAGAAAAACGAAGGCGCTGCGGCGGACAGAAACGCAGATTACATGATATACTACCGCGCCCAGGGAATGATCCTTGTCTTACAAAAGTGGGTGCTGAACGATTTCAAAGAGCCTGCGGACGTCATCACCGAAATAATGACCGTTCTCGACGGACGCACCGAGGAGAATTTTGAAGCATGGAAAAAGAAAAAACAAGAAACGTGACCGCAGTTCGATACAAACGGCAGCGCACCGCGTCAAAAGATCTTGACGCGGTGCGCTGTTAGTTTATGAGGAAATGGTTATTGCCTGTTGTCAGATGATCTCGGCGGCGGTCTCGGGAGCCGCGTCGAGCGTGCCCTGCTGGAAGGTAAGTATTACGTTGTTGTATTCCCTGAGGCTATATGTGTAGTAGGTGTAGCTGTTATAACCTATGCAGCTGGTGTACTCGGTCCTTATGAGGTTGTGGGTGTTTACGGTGCATACGGCTTCACCCTTCGTAAGTTCCTTGTATTCCGCCAGAGTCAGTTCGCCTCTCATGTACTGATAGTAGTAATTGCGGCTTTCTTCGTCGGACAGTCTGTGACAGAAGGTGTCAAAGCCCACGGTAAAGATCTTATTGCCGTTCTCGAAGTAATCGTCGGTAACTGCGGAGTTGCCCGCGGCGAACATCTTTGTGGTGCTGTCCTTGAAGTTCGAGGTGTCGATGCCTACATATTCAAGGAACTTGTCAAAGGACATTCCGGGATAGGTCTGATCGACATAGACAGATAGTTCCTTTACCTTGCTGCCCTTTATCGCGTTTTCCGAAAGGGCTTTATTTATTATCGAATTAGCCTTGTTCAGGCAGTCCTTGTTGATGTCGCTGGTTTTGACCACACCGTAACGGACGGTATTTTCCTTGACGTCCTTCGAGATCACGATCTCGTCATTGCCCTTGTCAACGAAGACGTTTCTCTGATTATCCTTCTTGAATTTGAATACGGAGTACGCGGTGATAACGCTGTCGTTTCTTTCGGCGTTGAATATCTTATCGCTTATATTCTGTATCTCATCGTCGATAACGCACTTTCTCGATACGCTCTGATAATACTTATTGCTTGCCTGAGCCGAAAGTCCTTCGATCTGTTCGGGAGTGAACTGTGCGACCTGGTCGGCGGCTTCAAAGCACTGTGCCATAACGCTGTAAGCGTAGAAGTATTCGAGCATTACCTTGTCGATGTAGGGAGCGATCTTGTCGTAAGCCTCGCCGCTGAACATAACGTTCTTTATCTCGTTTTCGTATACGATCTGATACAGGTCGCGTCCTTTCATATCGGAGAAGGTCTTTCCCGCGAGAGTGTTGCCGATGGTCTTCATTCTGAAAACAAAGTCTCCGTCACTGTTCCACTTGGTATTGTTGCCGATAAGAGCCGCGATCTCTACGGCTTTTTCCTCTTCGGAAAGATTTTCGTTATTGCGGAAGGAGTCTATCTGCTTTCCTATGCCCTGGGCGGCTTCGTGCAGCTTATCCATCTCTGTGCCGAAACCGCTTATATATGTCTCATTCTTTAAGGCGTCCAGGATATCCTTTGTGTTTTTACCTATATCCTTCTTGATCGTGGCAAGCTGATCGTTTATCTCTTCTCTCATCTGAGTGATATTCTTGTTGATGTCGTCAAGCGTGGTCTCCTTGGGCATAACGCCGCAGGCTACGAGTATCTTGCCTACTACCGGAGAGATAGCCTTTCCGCCGGGAACAAATTTTTCGATAGCCGTCATACCGAGCTTGACCGCGTTTTTCTTGATGAGATCGGATGTAGCGTCGTTTTCTTTGAGCGCCGACTGTGAGTTCATGTGCGTGACGTCATAAAGGAAAGTCTGATTTGCAGAAGCCGCAAGACTTGATGCCGTAGTCATCATCATTATTGCCGCGAGTGCGCTTGCCATTACCTTAGTCATTTTGTTAGATCTGTTAGTTTTCATTGTTTTTTCCTCCTAAATAAATTTGATTTTGATTTCCGGAGCTTTTTGCTCCGTGTTCTTTTCTGTGATTATATAATATCACACTTTTCGGGGTCATTCAATTTGCAAAATGCGGTCGGAATGTTCGGAAAACTACAGTTCGGCGTTCCGATGTATTTAACTTAACAAAATCGTGTGAGATTGTACAACAGATCTCTTCGGAAACAAAAAAACAGCCTCCGGCAGTTCTTCTCCGGGGGCTGTCTTTTTATTCTATCGGCTGAAATATCCTTCCCATTCTTCTTTATTAATTATATGCTGTTTTATATCGGACATTTCTCCGCGCACGCATACGCTCAGCATATGCCCGTCAAGCATAAAGCTCCTTACCGCATACCGCCCGCCGCGGTGATCTATAGTCCCGCGTTCGTAGTCGATCGTTACTTTTTCATTATCGTAAAGCGGCAGACCCAGCCCCACCTGCTTTGAAAACGCCTCTCTTACTGTCCAGACGCGGTAAAAATCGGCAAGCGGGTCGGCGGCTGCCGCAATAAGACGCCGTTCATCGGCAGTCATGAAGCCCGCGTAATCGTCAATCGTCAGTTCCCTGATCGGTGCAGAAAAATACGACGTACATTTACAATTTTCCCGCGCTTCGTTAAATAAGCTACACTTTTATCATAAAACGTAGTATAAGCTACGATCCGCCCCGATATTGAATATTGAATCCTGCGTAAAATCGTGGTATCATATAATCACGGAAGGAAAACAAAATTCCGAAAGCAAAAAACAAAATCAATAAAAATAAATGGAGGAAATCACTATGAAAAAGCTTAATAAAGGTATGGTAATCACTATGGCAGCAACGATCGCGGCGGCAGCTCTCGCAAGCTGCGGAAACAGCGCATCAGAGATCACAAAGAACGAATCGGCTAAGGCTGTTCAGGCTGTTGCAGCTACCGCATCTGCGGAAAACACCGCAAAGGCTGCCGAAACCAAGACCGAGACCAAAAAAGCAGAGACCAAGAAGGAGGAGACCAAGACCGCCGCCGACAAGAAGGAAAGCAAGAAGTCCGATAGTAAAAAGACATCTTCCAAGAAGACCACCGAAAAGAATACCGCAAAGGCTGCCGAAAATCCTGCCAAGACAGCGCAGAAGAACGTTCAGCCCGCTCAGACTCAGAAAGCCGCCGAAGCTCCCGCAAGCACTCAGGCTCCCGCAGCAGTTATCCCCGATGATGTATATCCCGTATGGGTAGAGGGCGATATGTTCGCAGGCACTTACGCCGAAGAGATCGCCGGACGCGGAACTATGGAGATAACCCGCAACAGCGACGGAACTTACTCGGTAGAAGTAAACTGGTCTTCCAGCGCTTTCGAGAAGAGCAGCTGGAACTTCTCCGGCGAGATAGACGGCAGAGGCGCTATGAACTACACCAACTGCCGCAAGAC
>CACYSH010000166.1 GCA_902776945.1 uncultured Ruminococcus sp. | reverse complement strand
GCCCCATGCGTTGCCGGTTTCCTTCCTTACGATGAGCATTCCGTAGATAAGGAACATCGTCACGAACATCTCGATAAGAGCGTCGGGAGTTACGCCTACCGCGCCGTGTATGAGTATGCACATAACCGCGCATATGAAAGCTCCTACGTCCCAGAAGCGGTGCGAGGAGGGATATCTCTCGCTGAGCTTGTCGCCTATCACGACGTAGTTGAAGCCTTCAAAGAAGCCCCATGCGGCAGCGGTGAGGAGCATACCTGCGATCTTCACGGTGAGTTCGGCAGCGAAAAGTTCCTTAGTCGTGTATACGTCCCAGAACGGACACCACGCGTGTACGTTTCCCTTGATGAGCTGATAAATAAAGTCGGGCACACAGCAGCCGAGGCTGAGCAGCAGCGCGGGAACGAGGTTTTTGGTATTAAGTCCGAATTTTGTGAATTTTTCTTTTCTGATGAGGCATACGAGCGTTATGCCGAGCCCCGCAAGTCCGAACTGACCGCATATCGCAGCAAGTGCAGTCCTTGCAAGCACCGGAACGATTTTGTCGGATACGAAGGCGTTGAATTCCTTGCCGAATACCGCAAGCACAAGCGCCATCACGATGAATGTCACTATTCCTATGATCGTAAGGTCGGCGTCGAGCTGCTTTTTCCTCTTGGTGTCCGGAGAGGTCGTTCTTTCTGCGGCTGCCTTCTTGTTTATTGTAAGTGTGTTTGTCATTGTGATTACTTCCTTTCGTGTTTGGTATGATCTGAGTATACACGAAAGGGAGCGTCTTGTCTATAGTTTTGTGCGTGAACTGCATTTAACGGTGTATGAACTGCAATACGGCATCTCATAACATCGAAGATTAAACGATATGCTATGTTTACATTGCGTACAGCCAGACCTTGCCGTTACACAGTTCATTTTCAAGGCTGCTTTTCATGATGCCGCCGAACTGTGCCTTCAACCAAAATAAGCGTCTATTGCTCCCGTTCAATCATGTATCTTCTTCCCCAGCACCGTCCGCACAAATTCGGGGTCGAAATGCTTTGTGCGCGTATCGCCCCAGCCCATATCGAGCGAGGATATCCACTTCATTTCTTCGTCGGTCAGCGTGAAGTCCCAGATATCAGAGTTTTCCTTGATACGCTCTTTATGTATTGACTTCGGGATAACGACAACGCCTCGCTGAACGTTCCATCGGAGCATTACCTGCCCTACTGTTTTATTATGCGCCATTGCTGCGGATACGAGGATTTCATTATCAAACGCATTATATCTTCCGCCGCCGAGCGGAGCCCATGCTTCGGGTACAACGCCATAGTACCTCATCGTGTCAAGCGCGTCATCCTGTGTGAAATACGGGTGCAGCTCTATCTGATTGACAGCCGGCTTGATACGTACAGTTTCGCAGAAAGCGGTCAGCACGTTCGGGTAGAAATTGCTCACGCCTATCGCCTGATGGAGCAGATACAGATCGAGGTATTCAAGCCCGAGGTTTTCAAGACTGCGCTCGATGCCCGAAACGGCGTCCTTTTCGTTCATGTCCTGCACCCACAGCTTTGATGTGATGAAAAGCTCATCGCGGGTTACGACACCCTCCGCTGTCGCTTCCCTCACCGCCTCGCCGAGCGCCTTTTCGTTTCCGTAGACCGCAACCGTGTCGAACAGCCTGTAACCGCACTTTATCGCGTCGAGAACTGCCTGTATACAAAGTGGAGTGAAATTGTAGTGTAAAGGAATTTGTCAAGGTCAAACAGAATAAAGCTGAAACCGTCCGGCTATATACAGGATCTGAAATCAATCAAGCAAAAACCGCCCGCCTTGCAAGAATCTCAAAGATAAGAAAGCAAGATAGACGGTTATGATGTATCTTATTCGGTTTTTATGGGATATCATATCTCCCCATGTCAAGACGTTTCTCGAATTCATCAAGCGGAAGAGGTTTATCGAACAGGTAACCCTGCACCTGTTCACAGCCGATCTCTCTCAGCATTTGAAACTGTGCTTTGGTTTCGACACCCTCAACAACACATTCGAGACCGATATCCTTAGCCATTGCGATGATGGAGCTGAACATGACACTTCGTACACTGTCTTTGGCTTCATCATCCTCTGGAACGAATATTCTGTCAACCTTCAGCACATTCCAGGGAACAACGCGGATCAGGTTCAGGGAAGAATATCCCATGCCGAAGTCATCGACGGAGGTGCAGATCCCGTGTTCCTGCAAATTCTCCACGGCCCGTCTCAGATCCTTGAATTCCACATCTGTAGTTGTTTCGGTAAGTTCGATCTCTATGTACCGATGAGGTACATGATGCCTGTCAACGATCTCGATTATATTATCCGCAAGGTTCGGGTCCGTCATATGTCTCCGCGAGAGGTTCACGGATATGCGTCCCGGATCCTTTCCTTCGTCAAGCCATTTCCGAATATGTCCGCAGACCTGATCCAGTATATGAAAATCCAGTTTGCAGATATCGCTCGTTTCTTCCAGCACGGGAATAAACTCTATCGGCGGTATGATCTGTCCGTTGCTGAACCATCTGCAAAGAGCCTCCGCACCGGCGATCTCTCCCGTTAAGATATTGACCTTTGGCTGATAGAAAACATGAAATTCGCCGTTTTTTAATGCCTCGGGCAGCATTTTCTGAATCTTCCTTGCCCGGTCTTTCTCGGACAGCATCATATCGGAATAGAACACTATATTGCCTTGTACTCCTGCTTTTGCGATCTGATATGACTGTATGATCTTGCCCATGATATCGTTCTCATTATCGACCGTATATCCGTCGGGGATACGGAACACACCCGCATAAGAAGAAATGCTTACGGTCCTGCCGTTCGTATCTGCGGGTACAACAGCCTCGTTCAGATATTCGAGCAGTTCGGGAAGATCGGTCTGCTTGCAGACGCAGACGAACGTATCTCCGCCGAGCCTTGCGACAGTCCCGCTTTTGCCGATGATGGTTTCTATATGCCTGTAATGGTTTTTCATGACAATATCGCCGCAGGCTCTGCCGAATTCTTCGTTCACGAGCGCGAAGTGCCGCAGGTTATAGTTTACGGCAGCCATTCCGTTCAGATCGCCCGGTTTGTTATACCATGCGATGAACTTGAAAAAGCTGCGGATATTTCGGTACCCCATATCATCATAGAAAGCAAGCTCCTCTGCAATGACCTGCAGCCTGTTTCGGCTTATGAAGGCAAGAGCAGTACGTATCGTCAGATCGACTTTGAAAAGTTCTTCGTCGGTCAGCGGCTCTTCATTTTCTTCCATATAGACCGTCATGGTAGAGATCGACATCAGTCTCGTGACAAAACGAACGGTATGTACGGGTTTTATGTTTTCAGCCCCGATATCATAGCTGCACATGGTCTCACCTATGCCGCGCTGCTCGTCACCGGGGGTCTTATAAAAATGCGTCACGCCCTTGGCGAGTCTGAACATTGCCGAGATCTCATTGAGGATCGATTCGATCCGCGGTATATCCGGCGTTTAATTAACGATCTGAGTCAATACCGCAAGCTGCTCATACAGCTTCAGAAAACGATAATCCTTCTCCTTATCCATAGGTCGCCCTCTTCCTGCGAAATATCGCAAATAATCGTTTGTACAATATCAGCTTATCCTCTGCTCCTTTTTCGTCTGTCCTTTTCGGGATGCAGTCGATAGTATTCTTCCTTATCATTGTACATCTTTTCATCAGCCTGCTGCATAGCCTTGCAGATATCATAGTTTCCCGTGCAGTAAACACTGCCTACTGCGAAACTGACGTCGGATGTATTATCCGCAAGCCCTCTGAGCTGCGTGATCTTCTCACAGAATCGATCTTCGGCAGTATTCGGAGAAAAGATAACGAACTCATCTCCGCCCGCACGGTAAACCTCATCTTCACCAAACACAATTTTCAAGAGCGCAGCAGCACGTTTCAGAAGCAGATCGCCTGCGTCATGACCTTGATCATCATTGACAGTTTTCAGACCGTTCAGATCTGCAAATGCAACACCCATCTTTTCGGGCAGCTTTGTTTCACCCGACACCAGCTTGTCAACACGGTTATTCATCGCATTCCTGTTGCTGACCTGAGTCAACCCATCAATGGTGCTCTTGACTTCAAGACCGGAAACAAGCTGATGATTTGCTATCACAGCGGCTATCAGGAAAGACGTCAGCTCCAGTGTTTCCTTGATCTGCAAGATCTTTGATGTATCAAAATTGCATACCCAAATAAAGCCGACCAGCGTCTGATTAAACCGAACAGCATACAAAACCAGCGAAGTAACACCATAGGCTGTAAGCGAAGCGTACCACGCAGGATCGCGCTGCTTTATCACATCGAGGTTTTCAAGCAGCAGGCAGTCGCTTTCGGCAAGGTCTTTCTCCCATTCCACTGCGGTTTCATATGGAGAACGTCCTATACTGTTGACGAGATTTTCAAGAGCCTGACGATTCATTCCATTTTCATTGATCAAGTCACATCTTTGTGTATTCTGATCCACGATATAGAGCGAACAAAGCTCCGTACCGCACAGTTTCTTGATCTCGCCGGTAGTAGCCGCCATAGCCTGTTCAAAGTCCTGCGTCTCATGCAGCTTCACACTGATATTCATAACAGCTTCAGTTGCTTCCGAGGAACGCTTTGTCATAGAATCCGACTCGACCTGCGGAGAATACGTGATGATATACAGGCAATGAACGGTTCGTGGTTTCGTGTCGTCCTGCTGTGCTGATACATCAGCTGAGACAGTTCCCGGCTCAGTGATCGGAATGTAATGACCTTTCAGCCAGAATCCATGCGCATTCACATAAGAATACATCGGCTGATTGCTGACCCCGCAGCGGTATACAAAATCCTCGAAGTTGATATCCTGCCAGTAATTACGGTACGGAATGCCGGGATAAAACTTCGGTGCATTCGGGGTGCGAAACAGGACACCCTCGTTCTGTTTGTTAACAGCCATCAGACGGATCTCGCTGTAGCTGCCGTCAGGCATAATGTCAAACGAATAAATACCCGCCAAGCCCGAAACATTGTTTATCCAAGACTGAAAATCCATTATAATTCCTCCTTTATTGTATAATTTATCCTGAATAATAAAACTCTGTAAACCTTATCAAAAACTATTACAGCTACTTTAATTATACCACAAAAATCAAATGATTGCAAGGCTAAATGTATAATTCAAAAATATATTCTATAAATGAGCGTTTTCGGTTAAATACACAAAAAACGTAGCACCGCGCAAGCGCAAAGCCGGGTCGAGCGCCGGCTCGCGCTCGCAGAGTATGGGGCAGAGCCCCATACGCATTAACCTATTTTAAAATGCCATAAAAATCGCGATTTTGTGGGGCGTTCACGGACACGCGAGAAAAAAAACGGTGTAGGGGCGAGCATCGCTCGCCCGTGTGACCCTGAAATTGCCGTATTTTCAATAGTTTTATATTAGGTTAATGCGTATGGGGCAGAGCCCCATTTGAAATCAAGCCGCGAGATAACCAAATGAACGGTTATTGCTCATATTCGAGCGGCTTGCAAATTCCTTTGTGCGATGTGAGCGAAGCGAACAAGCGAGCTCATGAAGCGGTATCGCAAAAGCCGCCGAAGCGGTGCCTTTGTGCAAGTTGCCGAAAACGCTCATTTACAGATATATTTATTTATGGTTTAAAAATTCTTATTTTGCCAGGAACTTTCTAAATCACTTATTCTCGCAGAGGGTAATTGTCAGCACATCGTTTGACGACTCGCTCTTTACGAAGTAGTCTATCGTTTCCACCTCACGGTAGATTCCGTCATCTCCAAGCTGCTTTGTCGTGAGCCGGACCTCCTGCTTGCCCTCTTCGTAGGCTTTAAGGAGGTTTTGTCTGTTGAATGTGGCCGCAAATATCTCTTTATCGTCCGGGTGCATTGTAGACGCTCCGTGGGGTATAAGCTCGTCGAAAACGCCCGTTGATGGGCAGCCGGTCGAGGTAAAGTTCTCGTAAGCCATCATGTAAAAGCTGTTCCTCGTCAGATTTGCGAATATAACGAGAGGATACTTGCGGAATATGACGCTCATGAGCATGTTAACTGCACTCGCGGGCGCCTGAGCCTGCAATATATCGGCAGTCTTTTCGGCTTTGGTGTGTGTGCGGCAGAGTTCGAGATAATCTTCCTCCGGAATGGGCTTCGAGAAGATATACCCCTGTATCTTCTTGCAGTCGCAGGTACGAAGGAATTCAAGCTGTTCCCTCGTTTCGACACCCTCCGCGACGGTGGATATGCCGAGCCTGTTTGCGAAATAGAATATAGCTTCAAGAACGATGCGTTCCTTTTCGTTCTCGCAGTTGCCGCTGAGGAGCGAGCGGTCGATCTTCAGGATATCAGCCGGAACATCCTTTGCAAAGCTGAGCGAGGACAAACCGCTGCCGAAATCGTCTATCGCTACGCTGAACCCCGCGTTTCTTATCGAGGCTATCCATTCGAGTATCCTGTCCGCCTCGTTGACCATCGCGGATTCGGTTATCTCGACCTCCAGAAGCTCATGTGCAAGCCCGTACTTATCCACAAGTGCTGAAAGCTTTTCGGCGAAATCCTTTTCTCTTATCCATAAACCCTTGATATCATTATAACACAAATACAGTCATAATTCAAGCAAAAGCGAGGAGAAACTCAAAATAAGAGTTCTCCCCGCTCAAATGATCAAAGCTCTATTTTGTCATTAAAGTCGGAATTGATAACATAGTAAACTGCCTTTTCCTCCGGCTTGAAATATATCTCAACGGTCTTAACCTTACCCTTGAATTTGCCCTTGTAATCGGCTTCAACAGCCTTCTTTATCTCGGCAAGGTCAAACTCATCGCTGCCGAACTGGACTTTAACGACTTCCTTTGACGCGACTGCGGTCTTTGTTGCTTTTGTTGCAGTCTTCGCAACAGCCGTCTTCTTTGAGGGAGCCTTCTTAGCAGTCTTTTCGGCAGGCGCTTCTGCTACAGCTTCCTTAACTGCTTCTGTCACTGTTTCAGCCTTAGCTTTAGCAGCTTTCTTCGCAGCAGGAGTCTTCTTTGCTGCGGGTTTCTTAGCAGCAGTTTTCTTTGCAGGCTTTTCAGCAACAGCAGGAGTTTCTGCAACGGTTTCCTTTACTTCTTCCGCTTTTACCTCAGCGGCAGCGGTTTCGGTTTTCTTAGTTCTCGGCATAGGTATTACCTTCGTTTCATATTTGATGTTTTCATTATAACGTATTTACACTTTTTTGTCAATAGTCAAGGCTGAATTTCTTATAAAAATCCATTCTGATAAGTTGACTATTTGTGCAAAATGTGGTATAATATATTTGATACATCTTCACATAATTAATTCTTATCGGAACCGGAGGTGCAGCTATGACTATTTTATCAAAAAATGAAATGTCCGAGGAAGATATAAAGTTACAGTATATCACGCCTGCTATCCTCGCCAAATGGGATAAGAGCAAGATCACTATGGAAACCAAGATCACCGACGGAAAGATATGTCTTAACGGCAACTTCGTTCACAGGGATAAGAAAAGCGCCAAATTTGCTGACTACGTACTCTATTGGAACAGCAGTTTCCCCATAGCTATCGTTGAGGCTAAGGATAATAATCATAGCGTATCTTTCGGCTTGCAGCAGGCTATCACATACGCTCAGATGATGGACGTTCCGTTTGTTTACAGTTCTAACGTCGATGCTTTCTATGAACACGATATGCTTACGGGTACAGAGCGTGAGATCGCTCTTGAATATTTTCCCGCGCCCGATGAACTGATAGAGCGATACAAGGCAAGTGCAAATGACGGGCAAGGTCTGTCCGCTAATGAACTTGCCGTTATCATTCAGCCGTATTATTCAAGCCAAAACACCTACGAGCCGAGATATTATCAGCGTGTAGCGGTAAACCGTACAGTTGACGCTGTTGCCCGCGGTCAAAACCGTCTGCTGCTTGTTATGGCAACGGGTACGGGCAAGACCTATACTGCGTTCCAAATCGTTTATCGTCTGCTCAGAAGCGGTATGAAACGCAAGATACTTTATCTTGCCGACAGAAACATTCTTGTTGACCAGTCGATACAGCAGGATTTTTCACCGCTTGAAAAGGTTATCCACAAAATCAATGTTGCTAAGGATAATAAGACTACAATTACATCTCATCAGGTCTATTTCTCATTGTATCAGCAGTTGATCGGTGATGACGGCAAAGAACACTTCTCAGAACTGTTTGACAAGGATTTCTTTGACCTTATCATCGTGGACGAGTGCCATAGAGGCAGTGCCAAAGAAGACAGCAAGTGGCGCAAGATACTTGAATATTTCTACTCCGCTACGCAGATCGGTATGACTGCCACTCCGAAGGAAACTACATACACATCAAATATCTCATATTTTGGAGAGCCCATTTATACCTACTCTCTCAAAAACGGAATAGAGGACGGATTCCTCGCTCCTTTTAAGGTTATCAGTATCACAACAGACATTAGTGACGGCTGGAGACCGCTAAAAGGACAGCGTGACTATTACGGCAATGAGATCGAAGACAGGATTTACAACAACACCGACTACGACTATAATATCATAATTCAAGACCGAATCAATCAGGTAGCCCTTGAAATCACGAACTATCTTATCAGTACTGACCGTATGCAGAAAACGATAGTATTTTGTGCAACAGAGGACGCTGCCGAACGTATGAGAGTGGCTCTTGTCAATTTCAATGCTGATATGTGTGCAAAGAATCCCGATTATGTGGTTCGTATCACCGGCTCGGACGATTACGGCAAGGGTAAGCTCGACTACTTCATCTCTGTCGGCTCTCCTTATCCTGTTATCGCCACGACTTCTAAGCTCCTGTCTACGGGTGCTGACTGCAAAATGACAAAGCTGATCGTGCTTGATGAGAATATTGGCTCTGTGACGGAGTTTAAGCAGATCATCGGCAGAGGGACTCGTCTGCGTGAGAAAGAGGGCAAGACGCACTTTGTTGTTATGGATTTCAGAGGAATATCCAGATTATTCTACGATCCCGATTGGGACGGTCCTATTGAGATCAAACCAAATTATAACCCTCCTAAACCTACACCAACGCCGGACGACCCTGTTGACCCTCCGGTACCTCCTACAGAGCCAACTCCGATACCCTACATAGACACAAACGGCTGTTCAGTCCGTATCATTAACAAAGTAGTTTCCGTATATGATGCTGACGGCAAGCTCCTGAGACACGAAAACATCATAGACTATACAGCAGAAGCCCTTTCTCGAAAACGTGATAAGCGAAGCGGATTACTTGTACTTCAAGAAGCGTCTGAAAGAAGACGGCGAATTGTTCTGGTAATTTGTGATCCGCTTTCTTGCTGCCACGGGAGCGAGAGTGAGCGATCTGATCCAGATCAAGGTGGAACACGTCAAACTCGGCTATCTCGACTTATACTCAAAGGGCGGCAAGCTACGCCGCATCTACATTCCGAAGTCCTTGCAGGCAGAAGCTCTTGCGTGGCTCACTGAAAAGAAGCAGGACAGCGGTTTCATCTTCCTTAATCAACGTGGACAGCGTATCACCACAAGGGGCATATCGGGCGAATTGAAAAAGTTCGCCGAAAAGTACGGCATTGATACAAAAGTGGTATATCCGCACTCGTTCCGTCACCGTTTCGCCAAGAGCTTTCTTGACCGCTTTAACGATATTGCTTTTCTTGCCGATCTTATGGGGCATGAGAGCATTGAGACTACCCGCATTTACCTCCGTAAGACAGCCACGGAACAGCGTGAGATCATAGACAATATTATTGATTGGTAAAACACAAAGGGCATACCCTCATAATTGAGAGTATGCCCGATTTGTATATGCCGACCCCCACGGACTTGGAACCGCAGTCTGCCGCACTCTGAACCGCACGCTCACGGACGTTGACCGCACTTTCTAAAATCCTGTATAATATTCATAGCACACAGCATTGTGTGACTTGAATAACAGGAGGTTCGGATTTATGACGAACTATCGAAAGATCTTGGAGATGCATTTTCAGGGGTTCAGCCAGAGAAGCATCGAAGCAAACGTCCACAGCTCGCATCAGACTGTCAAAGCAGTTCTTGACCGTGCTAAGGAACTGACATCTCTTGGCCGCTTGATGACGACATAACCAACGAGGTGCTTGATGAGCTGTTCTATGGCAAACGTGAAAGTTCCTCTACGCCTTACGCCGTCATCAACTACGAGTACATTCACCGCGAACTGTCCAAGAAAGGCGTGACCATCACTCTTCTTTGGAATGAATACTGCGAGCGTGCCTACGCAAACGGCGAGAAGCCCTACATGAGTACGCAGTTTGGTGACAAATACCGCCGCTGGGCTCGTATAACGAAAGCGACCATGCGTATTACACACAAGCCCGGAGACACCATGCAGGTCGATTGGGCCGGGGAAACTATTCAGTATTTTGATCCTATCACCGGTGAAGAATTCAAGGCGTATTTGTTCGTTGCAGCGTTGCCTTGCAGCAGCTATCTCTACGTCGAAGCCTGCACAGATATGAAGCAGGAGAACCGGCTTATGTGTCATATCCATGCTTATGAATATTTTGGTGGCGTGACGAGAGTGCTTGTTCCTGATAATCTCTAATGTAAAGCTTTACATTAGAGATTTAATGTAAAGAGGATGATAATGTAAAGTCGGCCGTTTCAATGAAAGTCCGATCGGCATTCCATCACGACCTACTTTACATTAACAAATGCGTGTTATCCTAGTGAATCCAAGAAGGAAATCAAATCGTCCTTTTCTTTGTCTGAAAAGAAATTAAGGCTTTCTGATACTGTTTTCTCGGCTACTGTCTCGATTGCCTTTCTGATAACTTCCGGATTCGTTGACAGGTAAATCTGAGTTGTTGCAACAGACTCATGTCCCAAGAAATCCCTGACATTATAAATGTTTACGCCATTGTCCACAAGGTGTGTGGCTTTACTGTGGCGTAATCGATGTGGGTATACAGAGCCAGTTATAATACCAGGAACCGTATCGTTTGCCAACTTAGAGTATTTCCTTATTATGTAGCGGATGCCTTGCCTTGTTAGCCGGTCACCATTCCTGTTGCAAAACATTGGGGACTCTTGCATAAGACCGAATTGCCTGATATATTTTGAGATGATTTTTTCTGTTTTTCCCAGTAACGGAATGGTGCGATATTTATTTCCCTTACCTTGCACATATATCCTGCAGCATTGACCCGGCTGAAAGTCTTTGACATCTAGTGAAATGATTTCCTGAACCCTACAAGCTGAATCGTACATAAGGGATAAGATTGCCAAATGCCTTAGTCCCTCGTTAGATGATGAGTCGATCGATGAAAGCATTTGCTTTATAGCATCCGTAGACATACAATCAGGAAGCCTTTTATCTTCCTTTGCAAATGGCATGCTGAGTATTTCGCTGCATTGCCCGGAGTATTCAGGCGAGATCATCATTACATATCTAAAAAATGATTTTATATGTGCCAATCTTACATTTTGGGTAGGCACCCCATTTTTCCTGACATTCGAAAGCCAAGAGAGAAACTTGAGTACTACATCGCAGTCAATCTCATCAACAGTTTTCTTTGATATGCTTTTACCAGATTCTGAAATAAATTTAAGCAAAAGCTTAAAGGTGTCTCGGTATGATGAAACAGTATTAGGGCCGTAATTATGCTGTTTCATTAGGTAAGACATAAAATATCGTTGTATATAGAAGGATAAATTATAACTCATTGTCCACCTCCGGGAATAGACTCCCCAAGGATGATTCTTTCTGCAAGAAATCCGTATGTCCCTGTTCTGTGAAATGAATGTATTTTTCTGTATCTATGTAATTCACATGTCCGACGTAT
>CACYSH010000165.1 GCA_902776945.1 uncultured Ruminococcus sp. | reverse complement strand
GTCAGCACGAGCAAGCTCATGCAAGAGACAACCATTCTTCATAAGGGTTTCCCCCAGAGACTGAGCGGTTAAAGTTTCATAAGAAATAGCAAGAATTTAATCGGTTCAAAAATAAAATCGGCAATTTCAAGAAAATGTGACAAAAGCAAGCGATATGATAAAATCTGCAAAACATAACAGAAACAAGTAAATTGCCGATTTTCGTGCAAGCATTGCGCGAATGTCCGCAAAATCGCAAAGGCGTGGACAAGTCTTGTGATATTTTGAATTTGTGCAAATTGAAGGCATTGTAATATATTACCTGAACGCTTTGAACAGGTCTGAGGATAAATATGATCGAGCTTATTGAAAACAAACGAACAATTGAACTGACCTCGCGTATGATCTCGAAAGGGCGGGAACCCCATTCGGTCATCATCTGCGGCGAAAAAGGACTCGGAAAACGCACCATAGCGCGATACCTCGCGGCACAGCTGCTCTGCGAAAACGGCAGCGGAACGCCCTGCGGGAACTGCCGCAGCTGCCGTCTCGTCGAAAGGAACGAACACCCCGACATATACACGGCGGTTTCGAGCGAAACAGGCAATTACAAGGTTGACGACATTCGCATGATCGTATCCGACGCTTACATATCGCCCAGCGAGGGACGTTACAAGATATATATAATCCCCGATATAGACCGTTCCCCGCAAACGTCGGTACAGCTGCAAAATATTCTGCTGAAAACCATTGAGGAACCGCCCGCTTCGTCGGTGCTGATACTTACCGCCCGCTCGAAGGAGATATTTCTTGAAACGATCATTTCGAGAACGGTGCATCTGAACGCCGCAGAGGTCTCCCCCGCGAACGCAATGGCTTATCTTATCAGTCACGGGAAGGATCGCCGTATCGCCGAAGAGGCTGTCAGGCGCTGCGGCGGGAACATCGGCAGGGCGCTTTTCTATACGGAGGACGAGGAGGAACGCGCCTCCGCCGAAGCGGCTCTTACCTGCTGCCGTGCGCTTGCGGGGCGCGATGAATACATTATGCTGAAAACGCTTTCCGGGCTTGGCACAAAAAAGAATGCTTTTATTACGCTGACGGGTTACATGACACGAATTATTGACGATACCGTCAAGCTCCGCACGGGAGTGGGCGGAGCAAAAAGCGGCGGAGAATTTCTGTATTCACAGGAGGTCTGCCGCGAGCTTGGGAAAACGTACTCGCTGAAAAAACTTGCCGACATTTACGATGCGCTTACCGACCATGCAGGAAGAGCGGCGGCAAATTGTCTTGTACAGACGCTACAAAATTCTCTTGCGGCAACGCTGGCAGAGATATAACGCCAATTGTACATCAAAACCCGCAAAGTAAGGGCATATCAAAAGTCTTAGGAGGGGGTCTGGAGGCAACCCTTCTTCAGAAGGGTTGCCT
This sequence comes from uncultured Ruminococcus sp., assembly GCA_902776945.1. Taxonomy (GTDB): domain Bacteria; phylum Bacillota; class Clostridia; order Oscillospirales; family Ruminococcaceae; genus YE71. Next base: position 4,007 of record CACYSH010000165.1, on the reverse strand, counting down.
CCCAGAGACTGAGCGGTTCAAACATCAAATCGGAGGAAGAAAACCGAACGGCTCAAAATCAAAATTGGCAATTTCAAGAATAACTAACAAAAACTCACAATTACGTAAATCTGCAAAACGTGACGAAAACGAACGAATTGCCGATTTTAATTTGCGAAAGAGCGCAGCGATTTTCGCAAAGAAAAACGCGGGACAGGCAAATTCTACCCGACAAGGCAGGATTTGCGGGCAAACGGCAGAAACAAGCCCACGCCCTACAAGAATTTCGCAAAATCGGGATTTCCGTATGGAAGGGAAAATTCACGGGCGAGCAATGCCCTCGCCTTACAATAAAATGTCTAAAAATCAATATCGGTTAATATAACTGGAGGAAATACATGGCAACTGTCAATTACATAGGAGTTCGCTTCAAGAAAGCGGGCAAAATATATTACTTTTCACCGAACGGGCTTACCGTTTCAAGCGGCGACAAGGTGATCGTTGAAACGGTGCGCGGAGTGGAATGCGGCGACGTGGTTCTTGCCGACCGCGAGATAGAAGAGGAATCTCTCGGCACGCCGCTCAAACCGATAATCAGGATAGCTGACAAAAAAGACCTGGAGCAGGTCGAAAAAAACAGACGCAAAGAGGCTGAGGCTTTCAGTATCTGCAAGGAAAAAATCAGAAAGCATGGGCTTAAAATGGATCTTGTCGATGTGGAATGCACCTTCGACAACAACAAACTGCTTTTCTACTTTACAGCGAAAAACCGCGTGGATTTCCGCGAGCTGGTCAAGGACTTGGCGGGCGTTTTCCACACAAGGATAGAGCTGAGACAAATCGGCGTGCGCGACGAGGCGAAAATGCTCGGCGGCTTGGGTATCTGCGGACAGCCCTTCTGCTGTTCGCGCTTTCTCGGCGAGTTCCAGCCCGTATCGGTGAAAATGGCGAAGGAACAGTCGCTTTCGCTCAATCCGACAAAGCTCTCGGGCAGCTGCGGGAGACTTATGTGCTGTCTTAAATACGAAAGCGAGGCTTACATTGATCTGCTCAAAACCACCCCGAAAGCGGGCGCGATAGTAAAGCTCGCCGACGGAAACAAGGGTACGGTGATAGATGTAAACCTTCTGACAGGCATTTTAAAGGTCAAACCCGACAAAGCCGACAATATCGTGACCGTCAAAAAGGACGAGGTGGAGCTTATCAAGGACGGCGTAATGAAGCTCGACAAAAACGAGCTTAGGGCGCCCAAGGGGCTTGAAGGTAAATAAAAGCTGAAAAACAAAACCCCGCAGGCGCGTTTTCCTGCGGGGTTTTCTTATTTACTATAAATGAGCGCCTTTTGTCAAATTGCACAAATAATCATCAGCAGATAAAGCCTTGTGATAGTCCAAAATTGTGCAAATTGACTGTGTTGCTCATTTACAGCTTATTTGCGAAAATTGTGGGGGATAACCCTTCTTCTTGCATGAGCTTGCTGGCATTAACGTAATTAATGCAGCCCCCCTTCCCAAGACTTTTGGTTTGCCCCAGCTTTGCGTTTTTTGCTTTACGCTATTATTTTGAAAAAATCAACCTTCCGAATACTATCAACCCAAGAATCAACATTATCACACCGAAAATCTTATTTGCCTTATTGCCGATATTATTGCGGTATCTGTTCTTTATCAACTTAATAGCTCCGATCAGTATGAACCACCATATAACAGTTCCGACAAAAAATCCCAAACTCAGCATAGCGCTCTGAAATATCGTGCGATCCTTCGGTATCTTAAAATACCCGAACGCGATCATAGAAATGATGACCACCGCAGGATTCGTGATACCTATACAGAACGAGGACAAAAACATCTTAATATAACCGGGCTTTGCTTTCATCGCGGTGATAACGTTGCCCTTGTTCATCAGCGCCATAACGCCCATAGCGCTGACGATACAGCCGCCGATCAACGAGATAAGCGTGTCATTTTCTGCGAGAAAAGAGGAAACCGCTGTCAGCCCGAAAGCGCCCACCGACGCATAGATACAATCCGCCACCGAACAGCCAAGCCCCGTGACAAATCCGCTTCTTACTCCGTATTGAAGAGTGCGCGACATACAAACCGCCCCCGCCGCCCCGACAGGCGTTCCGATTATCAGACCAATAATTATACCTTTCAATAAAAACATTCCGTGTACTCCGTTTCAGTTGCCTGTATCGTCCGGACGCTGCAAAAAAACGCCCGCGCTACGAATTATTTATATATATTTATTATAGCATACCCCTCCCCTCTTGTCAATAATATCACTGCGATTTAATCGTAGTGATTTCTAAAACTATCAGAATATTCCTAACGCTTTTGTTTCCTTTTTTCGTGGTATTGATTCCTTTTGTCAAGGTAATTGTTTTATTGACATTTCTTTCACATTGTGATATAATCTTTAACAGACCGAGAAATATCCTTGAAATGCGAAAGGAGGATAAGATCATGAATCCCGAAAAGGAAATTGAAAATGTAAACGAGCTTTACAGCTTTCTTGACGACGGGTCGGAAGAGGAAGCGGACAAGAAAATGTTCAAGGCGATCACAGGCGCTATGCTGGTCTGCCTGATGATCGGCGTTGCTTTGTGGCGGGTAGATATGGCGCTGGCTTTTTCTCCAATCGGAATTATTACCGCCGTTTACGGGATACTCGATCTGCGGCTGCTCAAAAAGAACGCCTACCCGGAGGAGAAATATTGTCCGGCAGTAATAACATTCACGGGACTGGCTTTCGCGCTGATACTGATGACAGCTGGCTTGGGCGGGAAATTATCCGGGCTTTCCGGCTTCGCCGTTAAAGCGGTCGTTTTCATGGAGAGTGCGGTTTCGGTCATCGTTATCGGAGCGCTGATCGCCGCTTATCCGTTTCTGCACATAAAGATGAAAAAAAGCCGCTGCACCCGCACCGTCACGGCGGTCTGCACGGAAGTGGAGCCGCACAGCTACGGGCGCAGCAGATACTACACGCATATCTGGAAATATCCCTACGGAAAGATCAGCGTTACCGCTTCGGATAATATCCGCACAAGCTCGGTAAAGCCTTTGGTCGAGACCCGCACGGAGATAGCTGTTAATCCCGACGACCCGAACGACATCTACCGCAAAACGCTTTTGCCGAAAATGTACCTTATTGTTATCGGCGCGGCGCTTATGTTTACCGGCGGAATGTTTCTGTTAATGGCGTTCGGGGCATTCAGATAAGGAAGGAAGGTCGATACCATGAAAAGACAGAATCTTATCTATTTTGAGGAAAAGCATGACCCGCCGGACAGTAATTGACAGTAAGGTAATATCTGTCGGGAGAGCAAACCAAAAGTCTAATATTAAGGAGGCATATATATGGAGTTCATTCTTGACAATCTCGGAACATTCGGAATCATTATCGGAGTTATCGTTCTGATACTGATAATCGTATCGGGCTACTGCAAAGCGCCGCCCGATGAAGCATACATCATTTCAGGTCTGAGGCGCAGAGTGCTTATCGGAAAGGCGGGCGTAAAGGTGCCGTTCCTGGAGAGACTTGATAAACTTAGCTTAAAGCTCATCTCCGTTGACGTAAAGACCGCCACCAGCGTTCCTACCGCCGACTACATCAATATCCGCGTGGACTCGGTTGTAAATATCAAGATAGCCGACACCCCCGAGATGATCGCGCTCGCCGCGCAGAACTTCTTAAACCAGGACAGCAAGTATATCTGCTCCGTTGCCCGCGAGGTGCTTGAAGGTAACGTTCGTGAGATCGTAGGTCAGATGGGCTTGCAGGACATGGTAAACGACCGCAAGAAGTTCGCCGAAAAGGTACAGGAAAACGCCAGCCCCGACCTCGCGGCTATGGGTCTTGAAATCGTATCGTTCAACGTTCAGAACCTCACCGACGAGCAGGGACTTATCGAAAATCTCGGTATCGACAACACCACCAAGATCCAGAAGACCGCCGCTATCACCAAGGCAGAGGCAGAGCGCGACATTCAGATCGCACAGGCAAGAGCCCGCAAGGAATCCAAC
>CACYSH010000164.1 GCA_902776945.1 uncultured Ruminococcus sp. | reverse complement strand
CAGCCGCTTCACGATGTAGTCCTGCTTGGTCAGTCCCGACAGTGCCACAGCCGAGTTGATCAGCTGATCTTCTTCGGGCGAGACACGGAAACCGATCGTCCTCGCCCTGAATCTGCCCTTGCTGTCAAGATTCTTTGCTGACATTAAAATCACCTCCCTTCTTCAGCTCACCAAGCCTATTCGCCATTTCCGCCTGCTTGGACGGGAACAGGTGTGCATAGCGGTAAGTGATCTCGATGCTCTCATGTCCCACACGGTCAGCGATAGCCACCGCCGAGAAACCAAGCTCGATCAGGAGCGAAACATGACTGTGACGCAGATCGTGAATGCGGATTCGCTTCAAGCCTGTCGCTTTCACGCCCCTGTCCATTTCATGGTGCAGATAGCTCTTGGATATGGGGAAAATCCGCTCGTCGGGCTTCTGGTCGTACAGCATACTGAAATACTCCTGCATCTCCTCACAAAGAAAATCGGGCATTTCAATGGTGCGGTTGCTTTTTTTGGTTTTCGGCTCTGTGATGACGTCCTGTCCCTTGAGACGCTGATAGGACTTGTTGATGCGGAGCTTTCTGTTCTTGAAATCGAAGTCCGCAGTCGTGAGAGCCAGCAGCTCACCGAGACGGATCCCGCACCAGTACAGCATCTCAAAGGCATAGAACGAGATCGGCTTATCCATCATGACCTCGGAGAACTGCATATACTCGTCCTTCGTCCAGAAGTTCATCTCCTTGGCATTCTTCACGCCGATGCTCCCCGCCTTGGCTGCGGGATTGGTGCTCAGGTCATAGTAGCGGACAGCGTGATTGAAGATACAAGAGAGCTGATTGTGCAGGTTCTTCAGGTAGGTCTCCGAATAAGGCTTGCCGTTCTTGTCACGGTGACGCAGAAGCTCGTTCTGCCACGTCAGCACATCCCTTGCCTGAATGTCCTTCATGGACTTCTCACCGAAATAGGGCAGTATCTTCGACTTGATGACACAAGCCTTATGCTCCCAGGTGTTCTGCTTCAAACGTGCTTTCATGTCCTGCTCATACAGCTTGTAGAAGTCCTTGAACAGCATATCGAGGTCGCCGCCCTGCTGGAGAAGAAATCTGCGCTCCCAATCCTGAGCCTCACGCTTTGTCTTGAAGCCACGCTTGCACTTCTGCTTGCGCTGCCCCTGCCAGTCATCACAGCGAGTCATGACATACCAAGTGCCGTTTTTGTCCTTGTATACGGACATCAGTCCTCACCCTCTTTCTTTTCAGGTGCTTTCACCGGGCGCTCTGCCGAGTACACTCTCTCGTTGAAATACTCACGGTTCACTCTGCCTGTGATGGTGATGTAGCCCTTTGCGTCAAGCTCCTCATTGAGCTGCTTGATGATCTTGTATGCATACGGAACAGAGATCTCCATGATCTCTGCGAGTTCCTCTGCACGGATAAATTTTTCTGACATAGTAGTCAACCCTTTCTTAAAATATTGTTCTGTGTGGTATCGGGCGCATTTGCGTATCCGATAAGCAAAATTCTCTATCTAAACATTTTTGCTTAGTCTTATTATACTAAACATTTTTGCTTTTGTCAACCCCTAAATCGAATTTTTTCTAAATTTTTTCGTTTAGTATCTATTGACTATCCTAAACAAATATGTTATAATGAGCTTGCATACAGAACTTGTATTATAAGGAGTGAACCACCATGAGCATTATCGGAGATAAGATACACCGCATTCGTGATTTCAGAGGAATGACGCAGAAACAGCTCGGTATGGCAGTCGGCTTTGATGAAAAGTCCGCCGATGTCCGCATCGCACAGTATGAATCAGGCACACGCACACCCAAACAGGCACTTGTCGAATTGCTTGCCGAGGCATTGGATGTGAATCCCCGTTTTCTTGCAGACGATGAGATACTCGGAGCTGAGGGCGTTATGATGATGCTCTTTGAGCTTGACGAGCATTACCCGATCAGCATTGAGGACTGCGAGGACGAGGACGGCAACAGAAGAAAGGGCATTGTTTTCGGCTCTATCCTGATGACTGACCTCCTTTCTGAGTGGCAGAGACGAAAAAAAGACCTTGCTGACGGTAAGATCAGCAAGGCCGAATATACAGAATGGAAGCTTAACTGGCCGAAAACGACCGATGACTGCGGAAAGCATGAACCTGCGAAAGAGTGGCGTGACATCTAAGCCACTTGAACCGCAGAATAATTCCGCTCAGCTCCCTGTTATCAAATTGTTATCACTGAGATTTTGAGACTTCGGAAATGGCGTATCTACGTCGTTTCTGAGGTCTTGTTTATTATTCCCACTCAATAGTAGCAGGCGGCTTGGTAGTAATATCGTACACAACGCGGTTGACATGGCTTACCTCGTTGACGATGCGTGCCGAGCAAACCTCCAGCACCTCATACGGGATACGCGCAAAATCTGCGGTCATAAAGTCCGTTGTCGTTACGGCTCTAAGCGCAAGCGTGTAGTCGTAGGTGCGGAAATCTCCCATTACGCCTACCGAACGATTCTGCGTCAGCACCGCGAAATACTGCCCGATCTGACGCGCAAGACCTGCCTTTGCTATCTCCTCGCGGAAAATGTAGTCCGCGTCCTGCAATATCGTCAGCTTATCGTCCGTGATCTCGCCCATGATACGGACAGCAAGCCCCGGTCCCGGGAACGGCTGCCGCCATACCAGCGTTTCCGAAAGTCCAAGCTCCTGCCCCAGACGGCGGGTCTCGTCCTTGAAAAGCATTCTGAGCGGCTCGATGATCTCCTTGAAATCAACGTGGTCGGGAAGTCCGCCGACATTGTGATGACTCTTGATAACTGCCGCGTCGCCGCTGCCGGACTCAATAACGTCGGGATAGATCGTCCCCTGCGCCAAGAAATCGACCCTTCCGAGCTTTTTCGCCTCTTCCTCGAACACGCGGATAAATTCCTCGCCGATTATCTTTCGTTTGGTCTCGGGGTCGCTTACGCCCTTGAGCTTTCCGAGAAAGCGTTCCTTAGCATTGACGCGCACGAAATTGATGTCATGTCCTGCGAATGCCGCTTCGACCTCGTCGCCCTCGTTCTTGCGCATAAGACCGTGATCGACGAAAATGCAGGTGAGCTGCTTGCCGATAGCCTTTGAAAGGAGCATTGCCAGCACCGAGCTGTCAACTCCGCCCGAAAGCGCAAGCAGAACTTTTCCGTCGCCGACCTTTTCGCGGATAGTATTGACCGCCGAATCGGCGTAGCTCTCCATTGTCCAGTCGCCCTTGCAGCCGCAGACATTTTTAAGGAAACTGTCAAGCATATCCAGTCCGTATTCGGTGTGATTTACTTCGGGGTGGAACTGCACGGCGTAGAGCTTTTTCTCGGCATTCGTCATAGCCGCTGTCGGGCAATTCTCTGTGTGAGCGACGGTTTTAAAGCCTGCGGGTATCTCTGCGATGAAATCGGTGTGGCTCATCCACGAGACTGCCTTTTCGGGCAGAGCCTTTATGCTGCCGAAAAGAACGCACTCCTTATTATAAAAAGTCTCGGTCTTGCCGTATTCGGAGGTCGTGCAGGTCTGCACCTTTCCTCCGAGAAGATACGCCATAAGCTGAGAGCCGTAGCAGATACCGAGTATCGGAATGCCAAGCTCAAAAATGCCCTTATCCACCGAGGGCGCGTTTTCACCGTAAACGCTCTGCGGTCCGCCGGTGAAGATTATACCCTTCGGGTCAAGCTCCCTGACCATATCGAGCGTGATCTTTCTGTAAGGAATCACCTCGCAATAAACATTGCATTCTCTGACTCTGCGGGCGATAAGCTGGTTATACTGTCCGCCGAAATCAATTATCAGCACATATTCATGACCATTGACATCATTCTGCCGCATATTAAGACCTCCGTTTTTTAAAATAAACCGTTAGCCGGAAAAAAATATCCAATATTATTATATCATATATAGTTTTTCAAGTCAACGACATTATATGAACATTTTTGAATAAGTAAACAAAAAATTCGAAATATAAAAGAGCTGATTTATCATTTTTTTACAAGAGGACTGCTTTGAACATAACCAAACGCTTCGGAATCAATACCTTTGAAGTTTTTTGGCTGTGTATTTTTCTTTCAGCCCTTGCATTTTTCGCCAGGATATGATAAAATAATAGTATCTAAAATTCCCCGTAACCCGATTCGTGCCGAAAGCAGTCACACCTGACTTATACTTGGTACGCGGCAGCTTACGGGGAACTATATTATTGTTTTTGGAGCCAATATAATGAAATTTAATATTTTTGATTACGAAAAGCACTTTTCGAAAAACACGATCAAGCTTGCCGAACAGCTGCTGAAAAGCAACAAATTGTCTGATGTGCATTTTTCCGATAACGGGCTTAACAAGGCGGTCATCAGGGACAGCATATTCAGGCTTGATGTGTCGTTTATGCTGGATCCCAACGGCGTTGTTTCCTATCCGGACTGCTCCTGCCCGTCAGGCTTTATGGGAAATTGCTGTCATATTGCCGCGCTGGTCATGTTTGCGGCTAATGAGTATCAAAGCAGGCTTGAAAGCTCTGACCAAAGCTCGGGCGCTGTCAATATACTGATAAACAGCTACACCGAAACGGCGGTCTCGGACGACCCTCTGCTTACGGAAAAGACCCCCGTGCGTATTCTCCCCGAGATACAGTTCACATCGCCCATAACCTATTCGCTGACGATAGGCAGAGACAGGCAGTACAAGGTCAAGGATATATTCACTCTGTACAATTTCTTCTCAAACGAGGTCACGCATTCATACGGTAAAAACTTTTGCTTTGAGCATAAGCTCGAAAACATCGACGAGAAAAGCCGCCGTCTGCTTGATCTGACCGCGCTGATATGCGCGGCTTCAAATTATTATTACCGAAGTCTCCGCGAATTTAAGCTCGATGAAAAAACGGCAGAAAAATTTTTCGCGATATTCAAAAACGACTATGTAAGCATAGACGGCAAGAAAGTCTATGTAGCGTATGAAGAGCCGCCGATCAGCTTTACGATCACCGACGCGGGCAATTCGCGGTTCAGTATGACCTGCGAAGGCAAATTTAAGCCTATCATAAAGTGTATGCACGGCTTTTTCTTTGACGAACCCGCTATGAAGCTGTATGCCGCCTCGCCGCAGTTTACGAAGGCGGTATACGATCTTTATAATGAATGCTGCCGCACGGGCGAGCTGTTTATTTCTCAGAACGATATGCCGCTGTTCTATACGGCGGTGCTGAAAAGGGTCAAGCAGTTCGCGGAGGTGAACGGACTTGACGAACTGGACGAATTTCTCCCCCCCGAGCTTACGCCGCAGCTTTACATCGACCTTAACGAAGACAACGAAATAATAGGCAGACTTGATTTCCGCTACGGAGACAATGTTTATCCCTCAAGACCCATAAAATATGACGTTTCCAACCATTACAGTGATACGGTAGGACCGCTTCAAGCGTATGTCGAACCGTCCGCCCGTCAAACCGGTAGTCGGCGTAAGACCGGAGGGGAGTATGCTGCTTGTAAACATCTCCGACGAGAACTACACCAACGAGGAGCTTGTGGAGATACTCAGCGCGTATCGGCGCGGCGCAAAATATACCCGCCTGAAAAACGGTTCGTTCGCGCTGATGAACGATTCGATAGCCGAGCTTGACGAGCTTACAAAAAACCTGAACATAACCGACAAACAGCTTATAAAGGAGAAAATGAATATCCCGCGCTACCGCATGATGTATCTTGACAGCCTTAAACGCAACGAGAATTTTCGCTTGCAGCGCAGCGAGGATTTCAAGAAGGCGGTCAGAAAATACCGCTCGGGACTTGAAGGCACCGAAGCGACCGAAGTTCCCGCGTCGCTTGACGATACCATGCGCGATTATCAGAGATACGGCTTCCGCTGGCTGAAAACGCTCTCGGCTTACGGCTTCGGCGGTATACTCGCGGACGATATGGGTCTCGGAAAGACATTGCAGTCGATAGCGCTCATGCTTGACGCAAAGAACCACTCCGATAAGCATATACAGAGCCTTGTGGTCTGCCCCGCGACGCTTACTTTAAACTGGGAGAACGAGATAAACCGTTTCGCGCCCGAATTGAAGCCGCTTACCGTGATAGGCACAGTTGCGGCAAGAGATCAGCTGCTCGAAAGCGCCGACGAATACGATGTTATCATAACCTCGTACTCGACCCTTACAAGAGACATAGCTAAATACGAGGGCAGGAATTTCTATCTGCATTTTATCGACGAAGCACAGTACATAAAGAATCACGGCACACAAATGGCAAAGGCTGTAAAGGCGATACATTCGCAGGTACGTTTCGCGCTGACAGGTACGCCCGTAGAAAACAGCCTTGCCGAGCTGTGGAGCATTTTCGACTTTGTTATGCCCGATTATCTGTTTAATTACAATCGTTTTAAGAAAAATTTCGAAACGCCGATAGTTTCGAAAAAGGACGACAAAGCGGTAAAGGCGCTGCAAAGATCGGTGTCGCCGTTTATCCTGCGGAGAATGAAAAAAGAAGTTCTTTCCGAACTGCCCGACAAGACCGAGACTATTCTCACATCGGCTATGGATGCTGAACAGCGGAAGATATACGCCGCCAATGCCGAACAGCTGCGGCAGTCGCTGGGCAGCGCGGGCGATTCTCCCGAAGAAAGGATAAAGATACTCGCCATGCTGACAAGGCTGAGACAGCTCTGCTGCGACCCGCATCTTGTCTACGAGAATTACGAGGGCGGCAGCGCGAAGCTGGAGCAGTGCATTGATCTTGTTGACAGCTGCATAAACTCGGGGCATAAGATACTGCTTTTCTCGCAGTTCACCTCGATGCTCGCGATAATCCGCCGCCGCTTTGATGAGCTTGGGATAAGCTATTTCGAGCTGACAGGCGAAACAAAGCCCAAAGAGCGCATTCGCATGATGAACGAGTTCAACACCGACAGCACGCAGGTGTTCCTTATTTCGCTGAAAGCGGGCGGAACGGGGCTTAATCTCACGGGTGCGGATATTGTTATCCATTATGACCCGTGGTGGAACATATCGGCGGAGAATCAGGCTTCAGACCGCGTTTACCGCATAGGTCAGCGGAATAATGTACAGGTATACAAACTGGTGGCTGACAAGTCGATAGAACAGAACATACTGAAATTGCAGGAGGCTAAAAAAAATCTGAGCGACATAGCCGTGAACGGCGAGGGCGACATTATGAGAATGTCGGCTGATGAGATATTGTCGCTGCTGTGATACGCAGGAAACAGCGCTGACAGAAACAAAAAATAAAGCTGCGCAACCGCTTGGCTGCGCAGCTTTTTATGTGATAACACAAAGTTACCGAAACCGCAAAGGAAGTAAGGACACGGGATCCGGCGCACAGGCGCTGAACCCGGTGTCTGCTCTCATTTTGATTATTTATACATTTCCTATCGGCGTACCTTCATTGACAATAATATGCGATTTGCCATCGCTCGTCAATTGCCCTGTCAGCAGCCGCTTTCCGTCATCGCCTATCACTCCCAAATCCTTCGCCGTCTTGACAATACCTTCCGCAACTGCCTTCGCATACTGTGATTTCTTCTCTTTATACAACAGAGAATCCTCCTCGCTTGTAAGATAACACAGCTCCAGCTGACAGCTCGGCATGACCGTATTCGTATTTATCTGATAATTCGATTCGGGCATACCCATAAATCCCGGCTGAACGCCGTTATTCTGCGATATACCCGCCTTATCGAGCGCGTCCATTATATTCGTTGCCAATTTCGTGTCCATTGCGGGAGATGCGTTGTTTATCAGCACGGTCGCGCCCTTGCTGCCGTCGTAAGGGTTAGTCGAACCGCTCATGTGCAGCGCGACAAAGAAATCACAGCCGGCTTCGTTGCCGATCGAACAGCGCTCGTCCATCGGGACATTCACATCGCCCGTGCGCGTCATTACCACACTCACGCCCAACTCTTCAAGCTGCTCCTTAACAAGCAGGGCAAATTCCAGATTCTGAGTGCTTTCCGTTGCGCCGAGCGCGTTCATTACCCCCACGTCGTAATCTCCGTGACCCGGATCGAGACACACCTTGAAATCGAGTTCTTTGACCTCCGGCACAGGTTCTGCAATGCTTGATGTCTCCTCCGCCGCTTTTGAATCGTCAGTTACAGGCGTAACGGCAGGCTCGGTGGTTACGACGGCAGATTCGCTTGCCGATGATGAATCAAAAATAAATTCCTTGCTTTTTTCGTTCTTCTTCTGCTCTGAAACCGCGCTCGCTACCGCGCCGATAATATTCGCCACCGCATAGGAGCATAACACAAGAAATGTCAAAGCCGTAAGCACACGCCCCCAACGCACATGGCTTTTATGTTTGTACTTGGTGATCTTAACAAGTCCGTCATCGTAATAGGTGTATCTCAATTTCCCCTGTCGCTCGGTGTAAACTACCTTTCTTCCGCTCATATCGGGCGGAGGGTTCATGTGTTCCATTTATTGACTTACCTCCGTTAAGCTCAGATAAGAGTGCGCTGATCGCAGTATTCGCATATCAGAATATCTCCGCTGCCCTCGAACAGATGCGGCAGGTAGGTCTCACGGTGGGTAACGCAGGCGGGGTTGGAGCATTTAACGTGCTTATGCTCGCGCCCCTTTATCAGCTTGGCGGGCTTGCCCTCGCCGCGCAGGATAGTAAGTATCAGCGCCATACGGATATACATTCCGTATTTTGCCTGTTCAAAGTACATAGCGCGTTTGTCGTCATCGACCTCTACGGCGATCTCGTCAACTCTCGGCAGAGGGTGCAGAACTATCATATCGGCGCGGGCGCGTTTCATCTTCTCCTTGTTGAGGATATAAGCACCCTTCTGCGCCTGATACTCCTCTTCGCTGCCGAAGCGCTCGCGCTGGATACGGGTCATGTAGAGAACGTCCAGATCGGAAATAGCATCGTCAAGGCTCGTCACCTCGCGGAACGGAATGCCCTCAGAGTTCAGCATATCGCGGATATAGTTCGGTATCATCAGTTCTTTGGTGGAGATCAGCACAAAGCGCGTACCTTTGTAGCAGCTCATCGCTTTGATGAGCGAGTGGACAGTCCTGCCGTTTTTCAGGTCGCCGCAGCAGCCGATCGTGAGATTTTTAAGCGTCCCCTTTTCCTCTTTAAGGGTGAAAAGGTCGGTAAGGGTCTGCGTGGGGTGGAGATGTCCGCCGTCGCCCGCGTTGATTATGGGACAGTCGGCAGTGAGCGCGGCAGCCTTCACCGAACCCTCGACGGGGTGGCGCATTACCATAATGTCGGCGTAGCCGCTGATTATCTTGGTGGTGTCCTTGATGTTCTCGCCCTTTGCTACCGACGATGTGGCGGGATTGTCGAAGCCGATTATCGTACCGCCGAGCCGCAGCATAGCGGTCTGAAAGCTCATCTGCGTGCGGGTGGAAGGCTCATAAAACAGAGTACCCATGATCTTGCCCTCACAGGACTTTGCATAGTATTCGGGATGCTCACGGATAGAGTGGGCGAAATCGAGCAGCTTGTTCCACCAGGAAACGGGGTGGTCGTTAAGGTCAATAAGATTAAGAAACGGTGTATTTTCTGTCATATTTTGTCACGCTGCCTTTCTGAAAATGTCGCATAACTTCGCATACTTTTTTATTATATCACAAAATGCGGCAAATGTCCAGCACATTATATTAATTTTTCTATCGTAGCGCATTTTATTTCATATTTATGGATTTTATAGTAAAAAACCACAAAAACCGCAAAGTAGTGGCATATCAAAAGTCTTAGGAAGGGGGTGGCACGAGCTTGCTCGTGCAAGGGGATAACCCTTCTTCAGAAGGGTTTCCCCCAGAGACTGAGCGGTTCAAGTCTCATAATAAATAGCAAGAATCCAATCCGGTCAAAATTAAAATCGGCAATTTCAAGAAATTCTAACAAAAACGCAGAATCAAATAAATCTGCATAACGTGACGAAAACAAGCAAATTGCCGGTTTTAATTTGCGAAAGAGTGCAGCGATTTTCGCAAAGAAGCCGCACAAGTCAGCACACTTCGCCGAAAAGGCTCATTTATAGTTTAGAATTTGTGGAAATACTTGTCAGCCAACAAAATCCGTTACCTCGCTTGAAAAAATAACATTACTATGATATAATGAACGTGAGGAGGAGATCTCAATGACTTTACAACAGCTGAAATATATAATTGAAATAGCTGAAACAGGCTCGATAACAATGGCGGCACAGCGGCTTTTTATCGCCCAGCCGAGCCTTTCAAAGTCTGTCGCGGAGCTTGAAAAGGAAATGGGTATCACTATTTTCAACCGCAGCAACAGGGGCCGAGATAATCGAAGATGTGCGAACTCACCGCAGCGATATAGGCATACTGTTTATGAGCAACTTCAACCGCGAGGTCATACATCACATTCTGCAAAGTGAAGAATTGCAGTTTACCGGGCTGTTCACGGCGGAGCCTCACGTTTTTGTCAGCAAGCAAAATCCTCTTGTCGGGCGTAAAAGTGTGACATTGGAGGACTTAAAAGAATATCCCCGTCTTACCTACGATCAGGGCATAAAGAACTCTTTTTACTTTGCCGAAGAGCTGCATATAACGGCTGAAAGCCCGAAAAACATAATCGTTTCGGACAGAGCCACGCTTTTTAATCTGCTGATAGGACTTGACGGCTATACCATATCATCGGGAATTTTAAGCTCTGACCTCAACGGCAATAATATAGTGTCTATCCCCCTTGAAAGCGATGAAAGAATGGAAATAGGCTACATCACTACAACTGACAGACCGATGAACACTATAACACAGCGTTATCTTGAACATCTGAACAGATATATCGAAAATTATTCGCGCTGATATAGCTTTTAGCTATGGAACGGCATAAATAATAAATATTTTACATTTCTGAACTGCTGTGATATAATAATTATGTCAATACATATAGATTTAGTATGATATTCAGGAGGAATGTAAAATGAAAACATCTATCATCGGTTATCCGCGTATAGGCGATCTTCGCGAGCTGAAATTCGCAAGCGAGAAGTATTTCAGAGGTGAGATAACCTCTGCCGAACTGGAGCAGACAGCAAAGGAAATCCGTCTTTATAACCTTAATGTGCAGAAAAACAGCGGAATTGATCTTATCCCGTCAAATGACTTTTCTTTCTACGACGAAGTGCTTGACGCAGCTTTTCTGCTGAATGCCGTTCCCGAAAGATATACGGCGCTCGGGCTTTCCGCGCTTGATACCTACTTCGCCGCCGCAAGAGGTTATCAGGGCGAAAATGGCGACGTTAAGGCGCTCGCAATGAAAAAGTGGTACAATACCAATTACCACTACATGGTACCCGAGATCGATGATAATACAGAAATAAAACTTGCCGGAACAAAGCCTTTTGACCTTTTCACCGAAGCTCTCGAAAACGGCGTTAAGACCAAGCCCGTTATCATCGGCGCGTATACTTTTTTGAAGCTCGCAAGATACACGGGCAAAAAGACAGTCCTTGATTTCGTTGAGCCGATAGCCGCCGCATATTCCGAACTGCTCCGCAGATTCGGCGAACTCGGCACGGAGTGGGTGCAGATAGATGAGCCGTCGCTGGTAAAGGACATGACCGCCGATGACATCGCGCTTTTCGTATCGCTCTATGAAAAAATCCTTGCGGAAAAGAACGGCGTAAAGGTACTCACACAGACCTATTTCGGAGATGTACGCGACTGCTATAACGAGCTTTGCGGGCTTGATCTTGACGGTATCGGGCTTGATTTTGTCGAGGGAAAACGTTCACTTGAGCTTGTAAGAACAAACGGTTTTCCGAAGGATAAGGCGCTGTTTGCGGGTGTTGTCAACGGCAAGAATATCTGGCGGAACAATTACGAGAAAACCGTTTCCGTTATCGCCGAGCTGAAAAAGTACGCGGAAAACATCGTGCTGAATACGTCCTGCTCGCTGCTGCACGTTCCCTGCACGCTAAGAAATGAAACCAAGCTGCCCGAAAGCTATAAAAAGCATTTTGCTTACGCGGAGGAAAAGCTGTCTGAGCTTGCCGGGTTAAAGACGATATTTGATTCTGCCACTCCTGCCGAAACAGCGGAATACCGCGCAAATAAAGCACTTCACAGCGAGACGAGAGCGGGCGAAAATCCTGCCGTAAAGGCAAAGGTCGCCGCGCTTACCGAAAGCGATTTTGTAAGGCTCCCCGCGTTTGCGGAGCGTGAGAAGATTCAGAAAGCCCGTTTTAAGCTCCCGCTTTTCCCGACTACCACAATCGGCTCTTTCCCGCAGACTGCTGACGTAAAGGCAAAGCGTTCGGCATTCCGCAAGGGCGAACTGAACGCCGACGAGTACGAGCGGTTCATAGAAAAGAAGATAGCCGAGTGCGTTGCTTTGCAGGAGGAGATCGGTCTTGACGTTCTCGTTCACGGCGAGTTCGAGCGCAACGACATGGTGGAATATTTCGGCGAGTGCCTTGACGGATATATCTTCACCGAAAAGGCATGGGTACAGTCCTACGGAACCCGCTGCGTTAAGCCGCCGGTTGTCTGGGGCGACATTTCAAGGGCAAAGCCCATGACCGTAAGGTGGTCGAAGTACGCCCAGAGCCTGACGAACAAGCCTATGAAGGGAATGCTGACGGGTCCCGTCACTATCCTTAACTGGTCGTTCCCACGCGAGGATATTTCCCTGAAAGAGAGCGCTTTCCAGATTGCGCTTGCTATCCGCGAGGAAGTCCTTGACCTTGAAGCAAACGGCATAAGCATAATTCAGGTGGACGAAGCCGCTCTGCGAGAAAAGCTCCCTCTCCGCCGTGCTGACTGGCGGGAGGATTATCTTGACTGGGCTATCCCCGCGTTCAGATATGTACACAGCGGAGTTAAACCCGAAACGCAGATCCACACGCATATGTGTTACAGCGAGTTTGCCGACATCATCAGGGATATTGACGACATGGATGCAGATGTGATCACTTTTGAAGCGTCGCGCTCCGACCTTACTATCCTTGACGTACTGAAAGAGAACAACTTCCGCACAGAGGTAGGTCCCGGCGTTTATGATATACATTCGCCGAGAATACCGTCCAAAGAGGAGATCAAGGCGGCTATCGGCAAGATGAAGGAGCGTATCCCCGTATCGAAGCTGTGGGTAAATCCCGACTGCGGACTTAAAACAAGAGGTAATGAAGAGACCGTGCCAAGCCTTAAAAATCTTGTTGCGGCGGCAAAAGAGGCAAGAAATGAAAACGGCTGATATTTTTAAGAAAAAAACTGTGTTTTCGCTGGAGGTATTTCCTCCTAAGCCCGACGCTAATGAGAGCGTTATTTATGATACTCTCGAACAGCTGTCGGATATACGTCCCGATTTCATCAGCGTGACATACGGCGCTGGCGGCGGTAAAAACGGCAGCAGAACGATAAAGATCGCTTCGGATATTGTATCAAAATATAATACGACAAGCGTGGCACATCTGCCCTGTATCAACCTGACGAAAAAACAGGCGGCAGAGATACTTGACAGCATTAAGTCAAGCGGTATCGAAAATGTGCTTGCTCTGCGCGGAGACATTCCAAACGATACAGAAGTATCGGGAGATTTCTCACACGCGGACGAGCTTGTGACCTTTATTCGTGAAAATTACGATTTCAATATCGTTGCGGCGTGCTATCCCGAAGTACACCCCGAAAGCAATTCAGCTGTTGATGACATTAAGAACCTGAAAAACAAGGTCGAATGCGGCGTAGATCATCTTATAACACAGCTGTTTCTTGACAACAGGCATTTTTACAACTTCCGTGAAAATACGCAGCTCGCGGGGATAAACGTTCCTATCGAAGCCGGGATAATGCCCGTGACGAACAAGAAACAGATCGAACGAATGGTGAAGCTGTGCGGCGTGGAGCTGCCTAATAAGTTTATCCGTGTGCTTGAACGCTATGAAAACGACCCTGTTGCTCTGCGTGACGCAGGCATTGCATACGCGGTCGATCAGATTACAGACCTTGTTACAGAAGGCGCGGACGGTATTCATCTTTACACAATGAATAATCCGTATATTGCCCATAGAATATACGACGCTGTACAGAGTTTGATATAACATTGATCTAATAGATCACTTACAGCTTACAGTAGTCAAAAAACCGCCGTCCGGAACATCTCCGAACGGCGGTCATTTTATATTTGATTATTGAAGCTGTAAATTAGCCCTTCATAGCCTCTTCAACAGCAACAGCGCAGGCAACGGTAGCACCAACCATCGGGTTGTTGCCCATACCGATAAGACCCATCATCTCAACGTGAGCAGGTACGGAGGACGAACCCGCGAACTGAGCGTCGGAGTGCATACGTCCCATAGTATCGGTCATACCGTAGGAAGCAGGACCGGCCGCCATGTTATCGGGGTGGAGGGTTCTGCCCGTACCGCCGCCCGAAGCAACGGAGAAGTACTTCTTGCCCGCATCGGTGCGCTCCTTCTTGTAGGTGCCGGCAACGGGGTGCTGGAATCTGGTCGGGTTTGTGGAGTTACCGGTGATAGAAACGTCAACGTTTTCCTTCCACATGATAGCAACGCCTTCGGTAACGTCGTTAGCGCCGTAGCAGTTTACCTTAGCGCGGAGACCATCGGAGTAAGCCTTGCGGAATACTTCCTTGACCTCGCCCTTGTGGTAATCCATTTCGGTCTCAACATAAGTAAAGCCGTTGATTCTTGCGATGATCTGAGCAGCGTCCTTGCCAAGACCGTTCAGGATAACACGGAGGGGCTTCTGACGTACTTTGTTAGCCTTCTCGGCGATACCGATAGCGCCCTCAGCGGCAGCGAAGGACTCGTGACCGGCAAGGAATGCAAAGCACTCGGTGTCCTCTTCAAGGAGCATCTTGCCGAGATTGCCGTGACCGAGACCAACCTTACGCTGATCGGCAACGGAACCGGGAATGCAGAAAGCCTGTAAGCCCTCGCCGATAGCGGCGGCAGCGTCGGCAGCTCTGGTGCAGCCCTTCTTGATAGCGATAGCGCAGCCTACGGTGTAAGCCCACTTGGCGTTTTCAAAGCAAATAGGCTGAATGCCCTCAACAAGCTTGTAGATGTCAAGACCCTTAGCCTTGCAAACATCGGCGCACTCCTCAATGGAGTTGATGCCGTATTCCTTAATTACCGCAAGGATCTGCTTTTCTCTTCTCTCATAAGATTCAAATAAAGCCATTTTACAAATCCTCCCTATCCTTATTCTTTTCTCGGGTCAACGAGCTTAACAGCGTCGGCAACTCTGCCGTACTGACCCTGAGCCTTCTCGAAAGCGGTGTTAGCGTCGTCGCCCGCCTTGATGAAGTCCATCATCTTGCCGAAGTTTACGAACTTGTAGCCGATGATCTCATCGTCAGCATTAAGAGCGAGCTTGGTAACATAGCCGTCGGTCATTTCGAGGTAGCGGGGACCCTTTGCAAGAGTACCGTACATGGTACCGATCTGCGAGCGGAGACCCTTGCCGAGATCCTCAAGACCCGCGCCGATGGGAAGACCTTCCTCAGAGAAAGCGGACTGCGAACGACCGTAAACGATCTGGAGGAACAGCTCTCTCATAGCGGTGTTGATAGCGTCGCAAACGAGGTCGGTGTTCAA
>CACYSH010000163.1 GCA_902776945.1 uncultured Ruminococcus sp. | reverse complement strand
ACTGAATTTGACTTGCTGAATATGTCAAAACAAGGCTTCTCACTAAAAAAGTACCGCTAAACAGGCGTTTTTCATACACCATATGCAAGTCGGGATTTTTTACATTATTATCAAAGTCAACGTCCTTCCACTCCAAGCCAAGCAGCTCTCCACTGCGGAATCCGCTGTAAATCGCAAGCGTGAAGAACGTGCGGTACTTTATCGGAGCTTTTTCCAAGAGAACGAAAAGCTGCTCGACCTCTTCGAGCGTATAGATTTCCTTCTCCTTTTTCTCGTCCTTCGGCACGCTGACCTTCGCGCAGGGGTTCTCCGAGAGCATATCCATCTTGACCGCGTATCCGAACACGTCGCTGATAAAGCTCAGATGATGAACAACCGTTTTGCGTGAAAGCGGTTTTCCGCTGCGGAGGTTCTGCCCGTTCTTTGCGAGATCATTGATGAACTGCTGAATCTGCCTTGCGGTTATCTTGTCGAGCCTCATGTGTCCGATAGCGGGGTAAACGCGGATTTTGAGATTGTTCATTCTTTCGAGCGAGGTGCTGCGAAGATTGAGTTCCGCGTATTCCTTGAACCACTGTTCGGCAAACTCCTCAAACTTGATGTTTGCAGATGATTGACCGTTCAAGCATTTTTCCTCAAAAAGAATTGCCTGCTTCTGAACTTCCTTCTCCGCCTGCTTTTCGGTCATGCCTACGGGCGGGCGCCACGTCATCGAGCGCGAGATCTGCTCGCCCTTAGCGTTATATCCGCAGCTGACGCGAATCTGATATGTATTTCCTCTTTTTCTAATGTTTGCCATGTCTGATTCCTCCTTAATCAGACCTTTGACATCTCTACACTTCTATTATACCACGTTTCGCGTGGTAAAGCAATAGAGCAAACTGTGAATTTTTCTGCGAGAACGTGTAAGAGATGTTAGGTCTGACACGTTCTATGTTTATCTATGTTTGTTTATATTCTTTATCGGGTGCAGGAACTTTTCGAGTTTTTCCTTGAGATCGAATTTCTCGATAAACTGCATGACCTTTTCATACTTCTCACGCAACGCTTCAAGGTTTCTGCTTAGTTCGTTTACCTTGCTTTTCAAGCTATCAATCGTCCTCTGCTTGCAGGGACTTAACCTGCTCCCTCAAATCGGATATTTCCTCGAACATAGCAGAGTTTTCGTTATCCGCCGCAATCTGCTTCTTTGCAAGCTCTACGACCTTTTCATAATCCGATTCCGCGAGCGTGACTTTGACCGATGAAGCCCTGCTGTTCCAGAGCTTTAGTGAGCGAGTTCCGTACCGACAGCCCCTTTTTCGAGGGCAAGTCCGTGAACGGCACGAAGTTGATGTGGACGTGCGGAGTGTCCTCGTCGAGATGTATCACAGCGTTGAATACCCTTATCTGCGGGTTACGTTCCATGAAGCATTGAACGAAGTCGGTCAGGGCTTTTGTTGCTGTTGCAGCTTCGGGCGTTCCGCAGTGGGTGTCCTCGGTGTTGCCTATTTGGAATATCAGCTCATAAAAGGGCTTCTCCTGCTTTCTGCGATAGATATGCTCATAATAATCCTTAATGCGGCGGTCTTTTCGCTTCTGCTTCGCGTTATACTCCGCGAGGGGCTTGTCAAACAGCTCATGGTAGACCGCTTTTATATCTTCTTTGACTATCGTTATATTTTCATGCGAACGGCTCTTATCGACGTTCGAGGCGATGAACTCACGGTTATTGTGAGGCACGCTGCCCTTGTCGATACGTCCGCTTATGGTTCTCTTTATATGCACTACTCCTTTCGTGGGGGTACATATCATTCGGTGAAAATCCTTGCCGCTATTAACGCAAAGATACTTTTGTCACTCCTTGGCGGAGCGACAAAAGTCTTTGCGGCAGCAGTTCCTCTGCACCCCTTTGGTGCGGGCTATCGCCCGCGTTTCTTCATCGGGCTTGCGCCCGATTTTTTATTTTTGTTTTCCTTCAAGATAATTCAGTAGACTCGCTTTGCTAATAAGTACTTTCCCTCTTGCTCCACTTCCACACTGAACATAGGGAATCTTGTTTTCTTTTACAAGCCTTCTTATTAGTGTTTCCATTGAGTGAGGTCTCCGACATATTTATCATTTTTCAAGATACGGTTCACCCCGTCCTCTCTCCACATCTTACCTCTGACCGATAAATGTCCCGCCGCGTTCAATTCATTGGCGATAGTGTGGCAGCCTTTGCCCTCGTAAACGTAGCTATGAAAAATCTGTCTGACTATCTCCGCTTCTTCGGGTACTATACGAAGCTGACCGTTTTCGATTCTGAATCCGAGCATATTTTTGCTGCCGTAAACCCAGCCGTTCTCCATTTTCCTGCGGATACCCCACTTGACACGTTCGGAGATCTTTCGGCTTTCTTCCTGAGCTATCGAAGCCATTATTGACAAGCGAAGCTCCCCGTCCTTATCGCTGGTATCAATTCCGTCGTTCATGAAAATGACGTTTATTCCGAGCTGTGACAGCTTGCGGGTATAGGTTAAAGTGTCAATGGTGTTTCGTGCGAAACGGCTGACCTCCTTGGTGAGTATGGTGTCGATCTTGTCATTTTCGCAGTCGATTATCATGCGATTAAAGTTGTCGCGCTTTTTTGTAGATGTTCCCGTGATGCCCTCGTCTGCATAGACTTCTATCAGCTCCCAGCCCTCATGCTCGGAAATATACTCCGTAAAGAACTTGATCTGTGAAGCAAGTGAATGCAATTGATCGGTCATGTCTGTGCTGACGCGGGCGTAAGCGGCTACTCTCTTTTTGGTGTTTTCTCTATACATATAGCACAAGTTAACTTGTGCGACCTCCTCTCCCGATTATTCGGGAATAATTCCCCTGCAATTCTATTTTAGCATAGTAGAGAACGAAAGTCAAGACCTCCGCTCCCTTTCTGCAAAATTTCACAAAAGCAGGGTTCGTTATGCTGTCTCTCTTATTTCTGATTTAGGCTTGTCCTGCAAACCGATAAGCAGTTCAAGCTGACGGTCGGTGATAAGCCCCTGCTTGCGAAGCTCCTTGTAATACCCGATCTTCATAGCTTTGACAAAATCGTTCATATACTGCTCGGGTATCTCAATATTTGTTTTCTCGTTATTTACTGTCTCTATATTCTTCAATTTGATCCTTTCATAAAATATGAGGGCGCTCTCGGTCAGCCCCGATAATGACGGTCACGGGGCTGGCGAATACACGGAGTGGCGGGCTCCGCGAACGACCGGAGCGCCCAATAACTAATTGCTTACTTTTGCATATTCAATTTTTATAAAATATTCTGTTGTAAGTATTCAGTTGTAAGATATTCAATTGTAGCAATTAATTCTTAGTGCAGGAGGCGAAACTGCACTTTTATCATTTTATGTTTTAGAGTCCTCGGGTTCTGACTCGTCTTCCAATATTTTATCTATATCACTTTCCAAATCGGACTTATCTTCGGGGGCAGTTTTTCTCTTATACCTCTTTTCGAGCTTCTCTTTCAGAGCATTAATGCGCTTGGCTTCATGCTCCTCGAACTCCTTAACATGATTGGCTTCGAGCTGTTTCAAAGCCTCAACTGCACCCTTGTTGCGCTCGGAAGTCATGATCTTCTTGAACCATTCCTTGACCTCATTCTCGGTGGTGTGCGAACCGAATACGGGTGAGCAAAGCTCGTAAAACAAATCCTTTCGCTCATTCAGAGCCTTCTCGTCCTCCTCCGCGAACTCCTGATTGAGCTTTTCAAGCGCTTCGATGCTCGGCTGCAAAGCCTTCTTTTTCTCCTCGATGCTCATCATGAGCAGGTCGCGTCTGTTCTTTTTGTCGTCAATTGTTACTTTTCTTGACATAGCATTTTCCTTTCATAATTCCATAATTACTGTAATACTTTTTATGCACGGGTGCGCTGTCACCGTGACAGCGGATAATGTATCATTGTAATCACCCCGCTATCTTTTTTTCGGTCAGCGCCGTATCTTCTTTTTAGGCGTTTGGGTTTTCTTTTCCTCGGGCTTTCTTTCGGGCGGATAGATTTCTATATCTCTCACCGCCTGCAATATGCTATCATAATCTGCGGCTCGGTCGGAATAGTAATTCGCTTTCTTCCGCGCATCGGCAGCCTTCTTACGAAGTTCATCACGCTTCGCAATCAGATCTTTCAAGCCGTACTCGGTCGTTGCACAGTGTTCCTCGGCACGCTTTCGGCAATACTCGATATATCCCTCATCGAGGTTCCCGAGGTTGTCATGGAACTTGACATATATCTCAGCGTACTTTATAGGGTCGTTCAGTTCGTCCGCAAGTTCCTGATAAGCCTTGTAATCCTTGTACGCGGCATTCGCAGAGACCTTCATCTTTCCAGCCAACTCGTGAACGTCATCGTGACAGTTGATACCGTCGATTCGCATGATAGCAAGCACTCTCAAAAGCTTGTTTATCTCCGCAGGGTCTACATACATTGTGCGGAGTTTAGCGATCTTCTTTCGCAGCACATCTTCCATGACTAACAGCGTATGCGGCATCAAGCAGTATTTAGCAAAAGTTATTTGCATATCCTCAAGACCTCTGTCAGTAATTTCTTCGCAGCCAAAAGAAAACAGCCCGCCTTTTAAGCCGGACTGTATTTTCAAATTTTATTCGAGTGTCATAATGTCAGCAAAGCCTGTGACATCGAATATCTCCTTGACAGAGTCCGAACAGTTGATCACCCTGACAGGTTCTTTGGCGGACTTGCTCATGATCAGCAAAACGCGAAGTCCCGCGGACGAGATGTAATCCAAATTCCTCGCGTCAAGAGTTATATACTCTGCGGGCTTGCTGTCATTGAATTTTTGA
The DNA here is from genome assembly GCA_902776945.1 of uncultured Ruminococcus sp. Classification (GTDB taxonomy): domain Bacteria; phylum Bacillota; class Clostridia; order Oscillospirales; family Ruminococcaceae; genus YE71. The sequence goes on along the minus strand of CACYSH010000163.1, from coordinate 4,599 downwards.
AGAAGCTCGGGCGCGGTCATAGTGTCAAGTCTGCCGCCGACTTCATAGATCGCGGTATTTCCTTCGGTGTTCACTTTGATATAGAACTCTCCGCCGTATGTGCCATAGGCGTTTCCGTCCTTCGCGGTAAGCTCCCACTCGATCATACCTGTGAGCTTATCTCTCATACGCTCCATAAGCCCGGGAACGCTCGCGCAGCTCCGCAGGTCGGGCAGCTTGTCGCTGTACGGGAATGCTCTTACATTGAACCCCAATTCCTCAATAAGATTTTTTCGCTCATTATAGCTCCATTCCGAAAATGGATTTGCGGAATTGTCGATGTCGGCAGCCTGTGCGCTTCCCGATTTCACAGCGGCGAAAACTATTGCGGGATCTTTTCCGGTAACTGCTTCATATCCGAACGCCATAAGATCCTGTGCCATCGCGTCCGATGTGTACCACGAGCCGCCGAATTCGGAGAGCAGGCGTTTGATACTTGTGCAGACTTCCCTTAATTCGCTCATGCTGAAAAATCCGAGCATTCCGTCGGTTATTATGCATATCTTACCTGTAACGCCGTCCAGTGCGTTCTTCATGGAATCGTAGTTCGTGGCGTCAACTCCGCTGAAATGGATCGCGGGGTCATCGGACAGTTTTTTTACAGCGGGTTCGATCTCGTTGATGACAACAGGAAGGTCAAATCCGTAATACTGCTTTCCCATTCTCGATACCGCAAGCGCGTGAGGAAGATAGCCGCAGGGCAGATCGATGATAACGTCGCAGTCGGATTCCTCGGCAATGCGGTTCCACACGTTGTATCTCGCGTCGTGAGCCGCGGTATATCCGCGTATTATCTCGATCTCGGTCTCGCTCGGTGCGGCAGATCTTGTCTTTTGAAGCTCGGAAAGGTCTATTTCTCTGCCGAGCTTTATCGCATCCGGCTCGCCGGTCTGCATAAGCAGCGCAAGACAGCCTTTTGCCGTAGAATAACTCGGATTGACGGTTTTAAGTAATTCCTGAGCATTCATTTTAATCAAACCTCCGTTTATTGTATGAGATAGATCTCTTTATTGACTATTATACACTTTTTTCAATCTTTTGTCAAGATTATGAGTAAAATATTGCGTATCAAACCCATGCGCTCGGCGTTTCTTTTCACGACTTCCCACTCGTCATCCTTGAACAGAACTTCCTTCCTCTGTCCCTTGCGCTTGTACTTCTTTTTCTGTTTTTGTACCTGTTCTTCCAATAAGCGTTCCTCCTTCGTTTTCAGGGATTTGGGCACTCCCAACGAGCCGCTTTTCGCGGGCTGCCGCAAGGCAGTTCGCGCCTTCCGACGTCCGTCGGGCGGAAAAGCGAGGATTTTGTACGTACAAAATCTATGGCTCGCTCGTGATAGCTAATATTTCCCATTTACACATTTCCTTGCTTAGCCCGTATGGGCTGATAATCTTCTCATCGGGCTCGCCTACCGTACTCCGAAGGTACAAAAGTCGGAAAATGTACCTGTCCGATCAGCTGAAAATAACAGGCGTTCTGGTACGAAATCGGATTTTCGTTCCGAAGGCGGTTTCCCCGTTTTGGATTATTTCAAGCATTTTAATTCCCTAACTGCGTTCTATGTCTGCAAATTTTATTCACCTCTTTGTACCCTGTTCCGGAACAGTCGTTTCTTGAGCTCAATTACAATAATTGCAAGAAATATTGAAAAATCTTATTGTCCAAAATCGGGAGGAACGAAAATGAAAAAAGAGTACTACACATACACGCCCTTAGAGGTCTATATTCGATATAGTTACAGCATAGTAAATGCCGAAGGCTCCCTGCAAACACGGGGAGCCTTCGGCATTTAAGGAGATTATAATATGATCTTTTTATCTGCCTTGTTCTGTGCCGACAAAAAACTCCCCGTAAACGAATTTACAGGAAGCTATTTTGTATTATGGCTAAATGTATCTTTAAATAAAGGAGGTATGTCTGTAATTTCAGTTGCCAATGCAGCAATTCGGCTGCCCTCTCCCATTAACGGACAGCCGGCTGTAACTGCAAATACGAAAAGTGGGTGTTTAAATCTATTCGGAAGTTGGTTATATGATACTTAGTTTTCATTATCGGACATTTCACTTCTGCATTGGAATCACCTTCGCTCGGTCAATTTTGTGTTGTTCTTTTCTATGTTCTAATTATATCATGTTTTTCGCTGTCTGTCCAATACAAAAATGCAATATACGATAATAGGAACAGCCTATATTGTTATGATCTATTCGATTATCACAAGCTCTTCCTTTGTAACGTCACGCCTTTCGGCAACGCGAAAACTGTTCAGCACAGGGGCGTCTCTGTCCATTATCGAAAGTATAAGATAGCTTGAGGTGCTGTCATAGCTCAGACGTATATCCTCCTCAGACGGCCGTGACGGTGTCTCGGGGTGTGAATGCCAGTTGCCTATCTGCACAAGCCCTTTGGAGCGCATATCCTTTATCGCCGCGATCTGATCTTTCGGGTCAATGGAAAAATGCACATCGGAATGATCCTTGTTTTCAAGCAGATATACCGCCTCGATGTGTCTGTCATTTCCCTCTGTTCTTCCTCCGACAAGCCCGCAGCCCTCCTCCGGAAGACAGCTTTTCGCATGAGAAATGAGCTTATAAAGATCGGCTCGTCTGATGGTTATCATATCCCTCAGCAGCCTCCTCCCATGAAGTAAAGAAATTCCACGCTGTCCCCTGTTTTGAGCTCGGTTCCTGCAAAGTCGTCGTGTTCGATTATGTTATCATTGATCGTAACGGTGACATAATCGGGCATCTCAACATTTTCAAGCGTTACGAGCTTATCGACAGTCAGTCCGTCCTCATATTCCTTTTTTGTTCCAGCTACGGTAATAGTCATAATAAAATCCTCCTGTTTATTCTCCGACCTTCTGAACGATCAGATTGTAAGTGCCGTCTCCGTTTTCACTCAGCTTCAGGACCTTGTGTCCTTCTTCCTTTATGCTGCGCGGAACGTTCTGAACAGGCTCGCCGTCGTTCAGCCTTATTTCGAGTATCTCGCCGTCGTCAAGCTCCTCAAGCGCTATTTTTGCCTTTACGAATGTCGTAGGGCATACCACGTCGGTTATATCGACCTTATCGTTTATCTTGAATTCTCCCATTTTCATCACTCTCCCGAAATATTAAGCATTATTGTATGCGTTGATTATATACTCGCGGAATTTATCGGTACCCACGCGCTCTATCGTGAACCTGAAACGCTCGCTCGGGTTCGCGTAGTCGTTGAAGAAGCTGACCGCCGCGTCGCATACCGCCATCAGCTTTTCATGATCCTCAATGAAAGGAAGTATCGTCTCGCCCTTGCTGATACTGTTGCCGAACAGTCCGCCGAAGCTGACGATATACCCGTGTACCGTATCCCAGCTTTCAACAGGGCAGGACTTCACGCATCTTCCGCAGTAATTGCATTTTGAAGCATCGACGACGATCTTTCCGTCATCTGTCGAGAGAGCGCCGTTTCTGCACGCCTTGATACATACTCCGCAGTGTATGCAGTCGCTTTTACGCCATGTTACCTTTATCCCGCCTTTGATGCCGAGATCGTTCTCTTCGGCTTTAAGACAGTTATTCTGACAGCCCGTGATGCCGAACTTGAACTTGTGCGGAAGCTCGCGGGCAAAGTATCTGTCGTCAAGCTCTTTCGCGAGAGAATAGGTGTCGATACAGCCGCTCGGACATATCTCGCTGCCCTGACAGGCTGTAACGGTTCGTACTCTCGGTCCGCATACGCCGGGCTCAACGCCGCCCTCCGCAAGAGCCGCCTTTACATCGCTTATATCGTCGAGCTTTACAAAGGGTATCTCAATGCTCTGACGGGATGTAAGATGAACATGACCGTCTCCGTATTTCTTTGCGACCTCTGCGATAGCAGCAAGCTGCCCCGCCGTGACGTTGCCCCCGACCACGCGAAGTCTCAGCGAGAAATTGTTCTTCTGCTTCTGCCGCATGAAGCCGCCCTTTTTGAGTGATGCGTAATCTACTGCCATTATAATATCCTCCCTGACTAATCCGCAGTGCCCGTGATCGGTGTATTCGCAAAGACACACATCAGCTATCACAAGCAGACCGGGATTATTCTTTTTAATTTTGCGGATAGCCTGCTGCGTTACTCCGTTTTCGTCATACGCAGATGACGCAAGGCTGTCCTTATGCTTTGGTATCCCGAATACAAGCACTCCCGCGATACCGGCTTTGTCTGCCTCCGAAAGCAGCTCGTCAAGTCTGTCCGGAGAATATCTGTAAATTCCCGGCATCGACTCAACGGGCGTTTTTATGTTTTCGCCTTCCTCAACAAATATCGGATAGACGAGCATCGACCTCTCGATATGTGTTTCGCGGACAAGGCTTCTTATTCTTTCGTCCGAACGCAGCCGTCTGAATCTTTTCATTTTCTTTCCTCCAAAATAGCTTTAACGATCGCATCGGCGGTACTTTCGCGGGCTGTTATCACCCTGTTCCCCGAATGCGTTCCGAACGCGGCAGCCGTGACCTCGCCGATACAAACGGCTGTAATGTTCTTTCCGAGACTGCCGCGATCAAAAAAGCATTCCACTCCCGACGGACTGCCGAA
>CACYSH010000162.1 GCA_902776945.1 uncultured Ruminococcus sp. | reverse complement strand
TCTCCCTCTTCGGCGGTCTGTCCTTTGTGATCCAGATCTGCGTCCTTCTGAAGCTGGCGACGCCGGAAGGGCTGCGGAGCCTGGCTGCCGACCTTATCTCTCTGAGCGGACACAAAGTCCACGCGCCGAAGGGGATAGGAGCGCTTTATATACGAAAGGGCGTGCATATTGCGCCGCTTATCTCGGGCGGCGGGCAGGAAAGGGGCTTTCGTTCGGGTACGGAATCCGTCCCGCTGATAGCGGCGTTCGGGGCGGCGGTCGGCGAGCTGAACAGCAGCCTTGACGAGCGCTATGCCCATGTTTCCGCGCTTTCAGAACTTCTGCGTAGCCGCGTTCCCGGGCTTGGCATAGCGATAAATTCCCCCGCCGACGGCTCGCCTTATGTGAACAGCATAGCGGTTCCTGGTCTGCGTTCGGAGGTGCTGCTGCATTTCCTTGAACAGAAGGGGATATACGTTTCGAGCGGGTCAGCCTGCTCGAAGGGCAAGAAAAGCTCGGTGCTTTCGGAGTTCGGCGTGCCTGACAAGCTCGCAGACTTTACAATAAGGATCAGCTTCTGCGCGGAAAATACCGCCGATGAGATAGAAGCTCTGATCGCCGCGCTGAAAGAGGCGCAGGCTGCGCTCCAAAAGGTCAGATAAACAGACGTTCTATACCTTATTATATATAGGCAGATTTCAGCATATTTCGTGAAAGGATAATGGTAAAATAATGAGAGAAATAATTCTTTGCAAATTCGGAGAGATAGCGCTCAAAGGTCTTAACAAGTCGAATTTTGAAAGCGTACTGGTGAAAAATGTAAGGCGGAGACTCAAGCGGCTCGGTGAGTTTGACCTTCACCGTGCGCAGTCAACGCTGTACGTTTCTCCGCTTGACAGCAATATCGACATGGACGAGGTAATGGACGAGCTTATGCACGTTTTCGGCATAGTGAAGCTCTGCAAGGCTTTGGAGGTCGAAAAATCAATGGAATCCGTGCTTACGGACACTATGGACTATCTTAGCTTTGCGCTTGCCGACGCTCGAACCTTCAAGGTAGAAGCCAAACGCGCTGACAAGCAATTCCCTTGCAAATCGCCCGAGATATGCGCACAGCTTGGCGCGGCTATCCTTGAACGCTTTCCGGGGCTTTCGGTAGATGTCAAGTCTCCGGACATTACAGTTACGGTCGAGATAAGAGAGACAAATGCTTTCATCAACGCGCATAAGATCAACGGCGCGGGCGGTCTGCCTATCGGCACCAGCGGCAGGGGAATGCTGCTTATCTCGGGCGGCATAGATTCGCCTGTGGCGGGCTACATGATGGCAAAGCGCGGCGTGCATATACAGGCGGTGCATTTCGAAGCTCCGCCCTACACCTCCGAGCGGGCGCGGCTGAAGGTCGAGCGGCTCGCGGAGGAGATCGCGCTTTACTGCGGGGACATTGCCTTCCATTGTGTGCCGTTTACGGATATTCAGGTGGCTATCCGCGACAACTGCCCCGAAGAGCTGTTCACGATAATAATGCGCCGCCTGATGCTCGAAATAGCCCAGCGTATCTGCGAAAGGGAGAAATGCTCCTGCCTTATCACGGGCGAAAGTCTCGGGCAGGTAGCCAGCCAGACCATGAACGCGGTCGTCTGCACTGACGAGGCTTGCCGTATGCCCGTTTTCCGCCCGTGTATCGGTCTTGACAAGGCGGAGATAGTCGAAACGGCGCGGAAGATCGGCACATTTGATACGTCTGTCCTTCCTTACGAGGACTGCTGCACGGTGTTTACGCCGAAGCACCCGAAGACCCGACCCACCGTCGAGGAAGTCAGGGAGGGTCAGGCGCGTTTCGACTTCGAACCGATGATAAAAGAGGCACTCGAAAAGACCTCTTTCAAGATCATCAGATGCGGCGAAAACAATGTCGATCTGTGACGCGCAGGCACTTTTCTCAGTCGGCATTTTGAACAAACGAAGCTCCGCCGTTTTTCCGCCCGAACAGCTAACAGTCCGAAAATATGTACTGTAAATTAGTTACTCAAAAATTACAAAAATGACGAACTGTTAAAAACAGTCCTGAAAATCGTACAGTCAAAACTGGTCAAAAAATAGGCTTAAAAGCATTAAAAGTACGAAAAATTGAGCTTTTGCGAACCTGAAAGCGGCGTAAAATGCGGGTCGAAAATTGTCTGTTTTGTTACGAATGGGTTACGGAAGGGGCGTTTCGGGCGGTGAAAATAATAGTTAAAATAATAAATTAAATCACATTTTGAAATATAAACAGCGAAAATATATGTGCAGAATGACAAAAAAGTAGAAGGGGGTTTTTTGGAAAATGAATAAATATTACGAACCCATTTCGGAAACTATTGACAAAACAGCCGCCCGTGTTGTAAAATATACACATGAGCGAGGTTTGTCCCCCGGTACGGCTGAAAGATGTACGGGTGGGACGCTTTCGGCAGCAGTCACCTCTGTCCCGGAAACGTCGGCGGTGTTCGTCGGCGGTGCCGTGACTTATTCGGCGGAAATGAAGACCGCGATGATCGGTGTGAGCTCCGGAACGATAAAGACCTTTTCGGTATATTCGCATGAGACCGCCCGCAAAACGGCGGCGGGTATCTGCCCGGTGACGGGCGCGGATATAGGTGTGGGAATCACAGGCATTGCAGGTTCCGGAGGCGGGACGAAGGAAATGCCGGTCGGAACGGTCTTTGTCGCGGTCAGCCTTAAAGGCGGCGTGATGTCGAAGGAACTTGAGCTGTATGAGAAAACAGGCGGCACCGAGCCGGACAGAAGGACGGTCGGGGAGCCTGCCGTGCCGGGAAGCCCTGAATGGCTGCCCGGACTGCCTGGCGCAGAAAAGGAGGTCGGTCGGGAATGTCAATGATAAACGAAATGGCAGGAGTGAACAAGGAGACCGACAATTCAAATTTCTTTGTCAGGTTTTTCAAGTATTTTATTCCGTGGAAAGGCGATAAAGCACAGGAGATCGTGAGAAAGGTCATCTTTATGGGGTCGATAGTGCTGTTCTTCTCCTCGCTCAACGAACTGACCGATCTGCTCGAAACAAACAAGGATACTCTTGAATACACCGAGCAGATACAATCCCTTGAACCTACGTTCGACGGCGGTTCCGGCAACGGAGATTCGATCTTCGGCGGAAAAAAAGCGATAGTCAGCGATAATATCGCGGCTCCCGAAAAGCAGCAGCGCGAGGTTCAGGAATGGGCGGAGAAACTTCTTGAAAAAAACGAGGAGACCGTGGGCTGGATAAAAATACCCGGCTTTACCAATTCGGACGGGAAGGAATATATCAATTTCCCCGTGATGCAGACCGATGACAACGAGTATTACCTTACTCACAACATCGACCGTCAGCCATACGAATCCGGAAGCATTTACGTCGATCATGTAAATAAGATCGACGAGAACGGTCAGCCCGACAACATCGTTATTTACGGGCATCACATGAGAAAGCTCGGCACCTCGTTCACACATCTTGCAGAGTACAAGGAAAGCGTTGAGTTCCTGAAAAAACACCCGATAATCGAGTTCAACACGATCTATGACAGCAGCAGCTGTGAGTATGTCATAATCGGCTGTTTCATAGGAACTATCGACGAGACCCAGGACAACGGCAGGATCTTTGACTACTGGAGGTACAGAAATTTCGACGCTGCAAATTATAAGTTCAATACCTGGATAAGAAATGTCGAAAAGGCATCGTGGTATTCGTGCGATGTAAAATGCGATCCCGAAGACAGCTACATAACGCTTTCGACTTGCTCGAACGAGGTGGCTGACACAAGATGGGTCATCGTCGCAAAGAAGCTCGATGAAGACGACGACAAGGAAAAGATCATTTCTTCCTATCAGGAGAAAGAGGATAAAGATATTTACTTCCCCGAAGTCTGGAGAAACCAGTGGGGGAACGCTAAAAAATATCTCGGCTGGAGCTACTGAGCTTACGGCTGCATTATCCGCAACAATTGCCGTACCTGCTCACAGTACGGCTGAAGACGGCTCCTTTTGGCGCTGTCGGAAAGGCTATGTGATCAAAATGAAGCATAATCGAACTGAAACAGAAAAGACGGGCAGCGAAATCACTTTCGTTAAAAAGGCAGGCTCGGCGCTTGAAGCCGGAGCAATGGCAATGCTCGCGGTCGGGTCAGTTGCACTCTACGCCTTTGTAGGCGGGAACAATATCCCCGTGAACAACATGGAGAATACCGAGAGCCGTGACGCGGCGACTGTTTCACAAACCGAAAATTCGACCGGAGATACGGAAAACGAGACTACGGGCGGCGACGCGCCGGTCGTGTCTGCTGTGTTCAACAGCTATGACAGAACCGTATCAAGGGCGGCTGTTACAATGAGAAAAGCAGGACTTGACGAGTACGACCTTATCGTTGAGACCGTCAAGGCTACCGAATCAACAGTATCTTCAAAAAAGACCCAGAAGACCGGCAGCAAGGGAGCAGGAAAAAAAGTAACCGATAATGATACTTCCGCGGCTGAAAATGAAACGACAGAGACCACGACAGCTGCGGAGATAAAGAAAACCACCAAAAGCACAAAGAAGACTAAAAGCCAAAAGACAACTACCGTGACAGAAGCGCCCGTCGGGGAGGTCGAGACTTTTGCCGACGATCTTAGCGGCAATATCGAGGAAAATGAGCTTGGCGCATTTCTGGTAACAAGCGAGCAGGATTCGCTGAATGATATTTCAGCCTCCGAGCCGCAGAGCGAGGTCAAGTCCTGCGCCGTAATGACGCTTTTCTCGATGGATAAAGTAAATATGCGCACCGACGCTTCGCTTAATTCGGACGTTCTTGAGGTTCTTCCTATCGACGCGGAGGTCATAGTTACCGGGTATACCGAAGACTGGTACCGCGTGAAGTTCGACGGCAAGTCGGGCTACTGCATGAAGAAATATTTCACGAGCGAAGCACCCGTTGTTACTGAGGAAGCGGTTGTCAGCGAAAGCACTAACGATGTAATTTCATACAACGATACCGAGTTTGATATGCTTTGCTACGTTCTCCAGGGCGAGGTAGGCAACTGCTCGGAAGCCAGCAAGATCGCTGTTGCAAATGTTATAATCAACCGCGTTAAGGATCCCCGTTTCCCCAACAGCATCGAGGGAGTGCTTACCGCTCCCAACCAGTTTGACGCTATCTACGGTTATTACGGCGGTTATACCGTTCCTTCGGAAAACACGATAGAATGCGCAAGACGCGCTCTTGCGGGCGAGGACAATACCAACGGCGCTATCTACTACTACGCACCGCAGTATGTCGGCGGCAGCGTTTCCTCGTGGTTTGAGTCGCTGCAGCTTTGTCTGGAGCTTGACGGACAGAGATATTTCAAGTAAACAATTCTGCCGGAGTCAGGGTAAATAATGCCTTGACTTTTTGGCATATATGTAGTATAATTATTTGTAGTTTATACTATTCCTCGACCAAATTCGTGACAAGATTCGCCGCCATGGACACGAGTGCTGTCTGAACCATAGTTCAGACCGATGACGACGAAGGCTAACT
>CACYSH010000161.1 GCA_902776945.1 uncultured Ruminococcus sp. | reverse complement strand
AGGTGTAGGGCGGGGGCTTGCTCCCGCCCGTTTCGCCCGAATAACCACTAAATCACCGTATTTTCAATGGTTTTAAGTTAGGTTAATGCAAATGGGGCTTGCCCCTGCCGCTTATTGGCACGATTTTCCCTGCCGCCGCGATTTCTTGATATTCGCAAATTAAAATCGGCAATTTGCTTGTTTACGTCACGATGTGCAGATTCATTCATTTCTGCATTTTTGTTAGGATTTCTTGAAATTGCCGATTTTAATTTTGGACTTAATGGCTTCTCTTTACCGTTAATTTTCTAATGCCGACAGCTTTTCTTTGGGAACCCTTCCTAAGACTTTTGGTATGCCCCTTATCAGCTCTTTTTCCAGCGTGACATAAAATGCCTGCCGAAATCCTTTAACGTCCGCCCGCGGCTCTTCATGTATTCGTTCGTCGAAGCTACGATTATAAGTATAAGCCCCGCCGTAAGCAGATACGCCCACCATTCTATGCGCCCTACAAAGCCGCGTGTTATGTAAATGGTAAGCCCCAGGAACGAAGCCGACGATATTGCAAACCACCGCCCGCTCCTTACCGCAAACGATACAAGCATTATAGCAAGCGTTACACACAGCACGATTATTGTATTTGCAAGAGACTGATTCGTCAGCGCGTCAAACAGCAGCGCTCCGAATGCCGCAAGCTGTACAACAAAGCTCAGGTCTCCCGCCAGCTTCCTGTTGTTCTTCCATATTATCTTTATAAGTACGCTGAACAGCAAAAGCGGCATGATGTTTATTTTCGCCGAGAGCATTTTGTCGTCGGTCAGCAGGAACGGTCTCAGCCATATCAGCGAACAGCCCGCCGCCGCCGCAAACGTCAGCACGGTGAGATTCGTCTTTTTCTCGTGGTCTTTTCTTATGAGGTTCAGGAAAAATACGCCCAACTCCAGCACCGCGATGAAACGGCTCCATTTCTCACCGAGAGTGCCGATTCCGGCATAGCGCGTCATCATCGGGGGAGCGATCATCGCAAGCGCCGCAAAGTCTATCGTAATTCTTTCGCCGCTTTTCACGGAAACAAGGGTATTTCGGTTGGTAAGCCGCGATATGCCGCAGAAGATGATGAACTCCGCCGCCGCAACTGCCGCTGTCGCCGTAAAGTCGTTGATGTCGCCCGAAGTGCTTCCCGTTATGTGAGCCATTTGAGATGAAAGCCCGCTTACCGCCGTAATCATGGCGAACGCAGGAAGTATCGCCGCGATATTGCACTTCTGCCGTCCGCAGAGCAGGTATACAGCCGCACCGACGGCAACAACCGTGATTTGCAGCACGAACGCCGCTGTTGAGGGTGCGCACTCAACGCCCGCAGGCACGAGCATAAGCCCCGCCGCGACTATCCATATATACTGCGACTGCGTAAAACGTTTGTCCTTCTGCTTGTTGGCAAGACAGATAAACGCCGCCGCCGCTGCCGCCGCAATAACCGCTCCCGAAAGGAACGCTATTATCTTGTCAAGACCTTCCGAAAGCTCGGCAAGGCGGATAAGGTCGGTCAGCCGCGATACCGTCATTATCAGCGCAACGGGAGCCAATATGCGATGAACGGTCTGATGAAGCTCGCCTTCTTTTTCAAGCGCATACATCAGGAGCATTCCGCAAAGCACAAGCATTCCGATCACCGAAGCGATCACCAGATCAACGCGCCCGCCGTCCATTTCGGAGATTATGCCCGTAAAGAGTGCGGCAGGTATCGCAAAGTCAGAGAATATCGTGCGGACTTTTCTTATCCTTATGAAGCATACCGACATAACAAACATCAGCAGGATAAAGGTAAGGTTCGGAACGAGAGTGCCTTCGGTCTCGTAAAGAATATTGGTGTGAGCGGCAGCCTCACGCACTGCGGAGGAAGCCGAAACAGCCATAAGAGTAAGCACGCACGGGAACTGCCAGCGCGAGATAAGCACGAACCAGCGGTGTGCGGGCTTTTTCTCGGTGAGATTCGCAAGCACAAGCCCCGCCGCCGCAATGGAAACGAACAGCCCGTAAAGCGGCTTTTCGGTGTAGGCGGCAGCTGCCCCGAAGCAAGTTACAACGGTAAACGCAACATCGGAAACTATCGTGCGGATATTCGCGCCAATGGCTCCCGAATAGCGGAATGCCAGTCCGAACGCCGCAAGGAACAGTCCAAAGCAGAGATAATACACGCTGTCCTGCGGAACCTCCGCGCTGCACTTTATCGCAGATGCCAGCACCCATGAAAGCTCGCAGAACGGCACCCACATAAATACCCTGAGCGCGTCGTAGACTACGCCCTTTTCGTTGTTCTGAATAAGCATCAGCACCGCCATGAGCAGGAAGCTGACCGCCGCGAGCATGAACGCCCTTCCGCCTTCATTGCCGATATATATTCCGCAGCACATCAGCGCAAACGGGAACGCGACAGCCGAAACCACCGAGCGCATACGCTGAACGTTCATGTAAACGAACGCCGCCGCGAATACTGTCAGCGTAAAGATAAGCGATACCTGCATGATCTGGAGATTATAGCTTTCGGGAGCCATAGTCTTTACTGCGGCAGCGGAAATATCGTATGCAAGCCAGATACTTGCAAGCGGCATAAGCCCCGTGAATATCGCAGGACGTTTTTCAGCCGACTTGTCGAATACTTGCAGACCTATCATCAGCGTGAAAGCCGCAGTGATTCCGGTCATTATCCAGTTCCCGGGAATATCGTCGGCACAGAGATTAGCCGCAAGCGAGGTCAGCAGCAGCGCCGTAATGTTCATCCAGTCGGAGAAGCGCGATCTCAGGCGCGGGATAAAGCGCATCGCAAGCGCTCCCGCGAAGATAACTCCGCCGACGGTAAGCACAAGATATATTTCGCTTACGTTCTCGAAACGGCTGTTTACAAGCGCCGCCGTGCCTTGCCCGAATATAGCTGCCGCGAAGGGCAGCAAATAGGCGTAGGGACGAACCATGCGCTTTTCGGGGTCTTCGCAGGCGTGGATAAGCACGGAAAGCATCAGCATAGCGCCGATAGCAAAGACCATAAGCGCGTCGGTCTTGTTTATCCACGAGCTTGCCGAAAGGCTGTAAAGCACCAGCAGGGCTATCGGGCAGATCGCGTCCGAAAGAAGATTGCGTATCGGCTTTGCGAGCGTGAAGATTACCGCTTCGGCGAATATCGCACCTGCGACTATGCCGTAGATAACGTTCACATCAAGCCCGGTCGAGCGGTCAAGGAACACTCCCAGCCCGAAATCGGAGATAAGAACACTTATCGGCAGAAATACGGTAAACGCACGCGAGGTGGCAGATTTGCTCTTTGAGACAGAATGGATAAGGCAGAGCGCAGTAAGCAGGCACATAACGGCGAGCAGCTGACCGCCCTTGATCGCATTCCTGTTCGCCGTGAAGAGCGAACAGAACAGCACAATTGGGAATATCGCGTCCGAAAGAGATGAGCGTATCGGCTTGGCATAGCGGTAAACGGCTCCGAAGCCGAAAGCACAGCAGCCGAAGAGCAGCAGGCGGTCGGCGTTCACAAGCTCGGGTACCGAAAGCGCAAGCTCGATAATCGAAACGGTAACAAGTATCGGGTGGAGATTTTTAAGCGATCTGCTTTCAAGAAGCACACCGTATACCGCCGACTGGATTATCCATACAAGCATAGTGAGGAAACACGGAACAGTCCAGCCGCCGTTTATATTCGTCGCCATAAAGGGCAGCGCCGCGACCGCATAGATAACGGTAAGCACGCCCGTAAAGAGCTTCATGTGCGGGTCGTACATCTCGCTGCCGAAACGCAGCTTTTGTTTATAGAGCAGGAACAGCGGCACGGCGGCAATGATATTAAGCACCAGCGCCCACATATCGGGGCTGTCGCCGAATACCTGTATGCTCATCAGCGTGAAAGAGCAAAGTCCGCCGTACAGCACGGCATGGACGAACGCGCCCTTCTTGTAGAGCTTTACCGCTCCCGCCGAGAACAGCGTGACAAGCAGCGCCGCAAGCGAATACAGCAGCCAGAAGCCGCCGCCCGATACGGAGAGCCATTCGCCAAGCAGTCCGAAGTAGCCTACGGTAACAAATGTTATTGAAGTAAACACCGAACCGAGCATATAAAACGCCATGCCGGTATTTTCGAGCTTTAATTTCTTGTGAGCAACAGCGCTTACTCCGAAGAAGAACGCCGCCATAACGGCGATAACGCCCGTGCGCTGCCAGTTGCTCATGTCGTTCCACTTTGCGGTGGAGAAGATCATTCCCGCGATGATAACGAGCGCCGAGCCTATTATGAGCATAGCCGACGCGGGGTTGACCGAGTGCTTCGGCTTATGCTGAACGGGGCGGGCAGCGTCGGGAGCGCTTGTCTGCGGCTGTCTGCCCTGATAATAGCCGCCGTTCTGACGGGCGATATTCGAGGCGAACCGCCGCGCCGCAATGAACTCGGGCGGCAGGGGAGGTCCTATAAAATCGCCGAACGTACCCGCGCCTGTGCTTTGCTGCCTGATCGTATGAGCGGGTGTGCTTTCGGCAGATACTTCCGCAACAGGCTGTACAGTCTCGGCGGGTGTGCTTTCGGCAGATACTTCCGCAATCGGCTGTACAGTCTCGGCGGGTGTGCTTTCGGCAGATACTTCCGCAACAGGCTGTATGGTCTCGGCAGGCTTGTTCTCAGCAACAACTTCCGCAATTGGCTGTACAGTCTCGGCGGGCTTGCTCTCGGCAGATACTTCCGCAATCGGCTGTACAATTTCGGCGGGCTTGCTTCCGGCAACAGCTTCCGCAATCGGCTGTACAGTCTCAGCGGGTGTGCTTTCGGCAGATACTTCCGCAACAGGCTGTATGGTCTCGGCGGGCTTGACTTCGGTGATCTTCCCGGTGACATCGCGCACCGCGTCGGGAACGGCATTTCTCTTTGCCTCCTCCGCGAGAGCTATCTCGCGCCGCTTTTGCAGAATTTCGGGCGGCAGCGGCGGACCTATAAACGAGCCGTAATCGGCACGCGGCTGAGTGTTATTCACAGCGGGCAGCGGATAATACGGACGGTTGACAGCGCCCACCTGATTTTTCTCGGTGAGCTTGTTGGTAAATTCCGTCAGAGTTATCCGTTTTTCAACAAGCAGCTGATGAATAAAGCCTTCGAGCTTTTTGTTTTTCGACCTTGTGAATATAAGAAGCGGTATCAGCACAAGCGGGCTGATGCTCCACAAAAATTCAATGATACGCCCCATAAAGCAAACCTCCTCCCCGCGCTAAGGCGGCAGGCTATTTATCTCAGCAATATCATTATAACATATCATTCATTGTTTTGCAAGGTGCCGAATGTAATTTGCGGCGGTTACATTTGTCACTTGTCGCAAAAAAAGACCTTCCCCTTATAATAAGGAAAAGGTCGATTATTGCGTAATTCAAACGAGCATTTACCGGTACTATTGTAGGGCGGGGGCGTTGGTCTTGCGCTTATCTAAAGCCTTCTCACGAGGACGGCGGGAGCAAGCCCCCGCCCTACAAGCCTTGTGATAGTCAGGTTTTGTGCAAGTTGACGGTGCTGCTCATTTATAGTTTTATCTTTTATCTATTATCTTTTATCTTTTTACAGCGGTGCTTTCAGCGCGGCAGTGAAATCTCCTACCGCCTTTACAGCTTCTCTGCCCTTATCCGCAATAATATTCACTATCGCCGAACCGACTATAACGCCGTCACAATACCCCGCCATTTTCTTAGCCTGCTCGGGACTCGAAATACCAAAACCAATGCAGTAAGGCACGGTATTCCCGCCTTTAAGCGGCGCAAGCAGCGTATCAAAATCGGTAGTTATATTACTGCGGGTACCCGTAACGCCGAGCGACGAAACAACATACAGAAATCCCTTACTCGCCGCCGCAATAGTCGAAACTCTGTCCGCGCTCGTCGGAGCAACAAGGAAGATATTGTAAATACCATACTTATCGGCGGTATCGGCGATCTCGTCGCGCTCCTCGAAAGGCAGGTCGGGAACAATAACGCCGTCAATGCCGTACTCCGCACACTTCGCAAAGAAACGCTCGGTGCCGTAGCGGAAAATAGTGTTAATGTACATCATCAGCAGAAGCGGCTTGTCAGTCTTTTCACGCAGATTTTTCACCGTTTCAAAAATCTTGTCAAGCGTGGTACCCGCGTTCAGCGAACGCAGAGAAGCCTTCTGTATCGTCTTGCCCTCCGCGATCGGGTCGGAGAACGGCACGCCCAGCTCGATGATGTCCGCGCCGCGCCCGAACATTTCAAGCACCAGCTTTTCGGTAGTTTCAAGGTCGGGGTCGCCCGCCGTCACAAATTCTATAAGCGCCTTTTCGCCGCGTGCTTTAAGCTCCTCAAAGCAGCGGTCTATCCTGTTTTTACTGCTCAACTACATCTACCCCCCTGTATTTTGCTATCGAATAAACGTCCTTG
>CACYSH010000160.1 GCA_902776945.1 uncultured Ruminococcus sp. | reverse complement strand
CAGCCGTGACCCTTCACGGCTGCCTTTGTAGGTTTATAATGACATTTTCCGGAACTCCTCGTCAAGCTCCTTTATCAGCTTGCAGACCGCCGCTACCTGGCGCGGGTCGGCTTCTTCTTCGCCGTAAAGCCTTTCCGCCACGATCTCCTCGCATCGTGCGCTGATCTTTTTCATAAACTCGTGCGCCGTTTCGGTCAGGCGGACGTTCACCACCCTGTGATTGACCTCGTTCTGATAGCGCTCGATAAAGCCCATTTTAACAAGCTGCGTGACGGCTCTCGTTGCCTGCTCGTTGCTGGTGCTGATGAGCTTTGCAAGCTCCGACATACTTCGCGGTTTCCCGCCGTCCATAGCCGAGAGTATCATCTGCTGAGTGCGCGTCGTGTGGATCTCGCTTTCGTCAAACGCCTGAAACACTGTCCCACGCAGCTTATGGAACAAACTAAGCAGATTCTCCCCGCATTTGGGTTTCTTATGCTTTTCCAAGTCGTAAATCCCCTTCCGAATCCTTTTTCCAATACAGATGTGACCGCAAAAAGGCGGTCGGCGGTCTGATAATAAAAAATCTTATATATAAATATTATAACATATTCAACCATTTTGTCAAGGCATTTCAGGACAAATAGCAATTATTGTTCTATTTTTGTATATCAGACAAAATATGTATATGATTTTTTGTTGATTTTGCTTTGTTATGCGAGATCAGCAGTGACTTTTTCGTTGATATATATATATATATATATATTGGCATATAAAAATTGGCATAACAGAATATAGTATATATTTGGAGACACCGGCGGGCGCGAATTGCCCCGCCGCCACGAATCCGACAACCGCCCCACGCGATTCATGTAGGGCGGGGGCAGGTTCGACCCCCGCCGTTCCGGTGAAAAGGCTTTATAAAGCGATGATCATTTGTGCAAATTGACAGAAAGCACTCATTTATAGTTTTATCTTTTCATTAGTTTTCCTGTGCGCTTTTCGAGTATCAGCGCAAGCGCTATCTTTACGCCGTCAAATGCAATAAACGGAAACACACATTTTTTCAGCGCGTCAAACACGGTGATCTCGCCCTTATTCCTCGTATAAAGCACCACAAACCACGCCGTCCCGAACGCATAGCAGACCAAAAGCCCCGCCGCAAGCGCAGCTGCCTTCACGCACATACGCTCCCAATTGTCGCCCGCTAACTTCCTGACCCCCGCCGCAACGATCGGACAAAGCAGAAATCCCAGTATATAGCCGCCGGTAACGCCCGAAAGCACCCCGAATCCGCCCTTAAACCCCGCGAACACAGGCGCTCCCGCCGCCCCGAGCATCAGCCATACCGCAATAGCCGCCATGCTGCACTTGGTGCCGAGCATAAGCACGGCGGCAAAAACGGCGAAGGTCTGCATAGTGACAGGCACCCCGAGCGGCACCGACACCCACGAACATACCGCAAGAAGCGCCGCAAATATCGCGCAATAGGTCATCTCGCGCACGCTGAATACT
Organism: uncultured Ruminococcus sp.; assembly: GCA_902776945.1. Lineage (GTDB taxonomy): Bacteria > Bacillota > Clostridia > Oscillospirales > Ruminococcaceae > YE71. The sequence goes on along the minus strand of CACYSH010000160.1, from coordinate 5,665 downwards.
GTCTAAAATACAAACTCCCTTTCGGATAAATATTGATCTACGTCAACCAAAACCGCAAATCAGGTTGACAAAGAATCGTCAAAAAAAGAGCCTCACACGGTGTGAGGCGGAAGATGAAATGAAATAAAACTATGTGTAGAACAAAAGAAAGGAGACAACAAAACGGATGTAAGTATCAAACATTACTGATTGATTGCCTTAACATCAATATTATTATATACCATTTTGCGCGAGTAGTCAAGCAGATTAAGGAAATATCTTAATTTGTTCAAATTTTTCGGCGATATACACAACAGTCAACAGCGTTTTTTATTCGGTATTGCTGTTTTTTGCCGAATACAAGTGCGAATAGTACAGAATACCGTACATATTATTTTGGCATTTGACGATGAATTTTTCATATACGGTAAACAGGAAAGCGCAAATGTCAAGATTTCCGCATGGTAGGGAAAAATCATTCGGGCGGGACATTTCACGGACGCGCAATGCTCGCCCCTACAATATGTAACCCGCACAAAATCAGGTGTAGGGCGGGTGCTTGCTCCCGCCCGTGTGACCCCGAAATCTCCGTATTTTCAATGACTTTGAATTAGGTTAATGCAAATGGGGGCTTGCCCCGACCCTACAATATCTTGTAGTTCAATAAGGTTAGTGGACGGGTATGATATAAAATTTATACTTGCCGTTATTCGAAACGCCAGCTCTCATACATCTCCCTTACCGAGCCTGTCAGCAGCTGCCGGAACGCGATAAGCCTTACAGGCGGCGCGGGGCGGGTGAAATAAACGATATGGCGCTTTTCGTTCACGCCGAAGTGCATACATAGCATATATGTGCAGAAAAGCTCGCCGCCCAAAAATATCAGCAGAATGCCGAACCCCACCGAATGCGCTCCCGCCCTGATGATGTATTCAAGCTCGTCGGGGGTCTGCTCGGGGTGCTTTAGCATATAGCCGAAGGTCTTTGCGGTCAGTCCGCGATAGACGAACGTAAATTCGTATGCGTCCATTGTGCGCGAAGCCGTGAGCGAATCCTCCACCTCGTCGGAGCCTGCGCCTAAAATTTCCTCAAAACCAAAGTAATCCCAAAGGCTTTCGGAATTTATGGTGTCGAGCTGCTCGGGGGTCAGCCTGCCTATTTTCTCGATGCTCATATTGTCAAGGATTATCGAAGCGGGGGCTTTGCGCATGGCGAGCATAAATTCCTCCGGGCTGGCGTAATCCTTTTCAAGCTCAGAGTAGCCGCCGTAGTAGTATTCGTCGGCGGGCGTGACCTTCATGTAGCGGTAAACGCTCATTTCGTAATCGTGGCTGATGTAGAAGGCGTTGACGACAGGAATTGCCGCCGCATAGCCCAGCAGGGTCAGCACGGTTATCATAGCGCGGTCTGAGCAGCCTATGAACGCCGTAAAGGTCTTGACCGTGAACGCCGCCAGCACCGAAAGCACGGCAGTCGAGAAAAACGCGGCTATCGAATAAACGTTCGAACCCGCTATCTGTATGAACAATATCCCCGCAAGCGCCGCCGCCCCGAAAGCCGTAAGGAAGATAAGCACGGGCATAAGCAGATAGACGGTTCTTTCCTCGCCTGTGCGGGGAACGCGGAAGCTAAGTCCGGGCAGCTCACGCAGGGCAGCCCGATACGCAGCCAGCTTTTCGAATAACGCAGACATACTGCCTTTGCTCACCTCCCGTTTTCTGTAAAATTACGCTTATCGAATCATTATAACACAATCATTTAATCAAATCAATAATATTATATGAATTTTTCGGGATTTATGTCAAAAAAGTGCGAAATAACGTTCGTTCAGACGTATTATGATATGCAAAACAGGGCGGAGATCTATTTCTCTGCCCTGTTGCCGAAATATGCGTATGTTGAAGGGGCGCGGATTGCGCATCCGTGAATTAGCCCGCCTTCGCAGTTTCTTATTCCAGTATCTCGTTTGCTATCTGCATCGGTGCCGCCGAACCATTCACCGCAAATTCCGAATTTTCCGTGTAAAGCGGTCGGCGCTGCTCAAATCGCTCTCTAAGCTGCTCCTTCGTCGAACTTGCCGCGATCGGTCGGTGCGGGTCGTCCTTTACCCTCTCATAACAAAGCTCAAACGGCGTATCAATAAACACCACCGTTCCCAAAGACTTCGCCAGATCGCCGTTCTCGCGCCGCAAAAGCGTTCCGCCGCCCGTCGCCACTACCGCCGCAGACACGGGCAGCTCCGCCAAAGCACGCGACTCCCTCTCGCGGAAGTACGGCTCGCCCTTCTGCGCGAATATCTCGGGGATAGTCATGCCCTCCTGCTCTTCAATGTAGTCGTCAAGGTCGATGAACGATGTTCCGAGCCGCTTTGCAAGCAGCTGTCCTATCGTGGTCTTTCCGCAGCCCATAAAGCCGCACAGAAACACAGGTTTGTTCTTTTTTATCATAACGCTCTCCTTACACGGCGGGGAAAAGCCGCTCTAATTCTGCCTGCATCTCGCGGATAATGCCTTCTGCCTCGCTGTCGGTGTAGGTGTCGCCGTCCCAAATTTCGTGCGCCTTTACCGCCTGCCAGACGAGCATAGCCATTCCGCCCGACGTTTTTTTGCCTAAAGCCTTAGCCTTCTTGATGAGCTGCGTTTCGCCGGGATTGTAGATAACGTCGAAAACCGCGTCGGCGGCGGCTATCACGCTGTCGGGAACGGGACAGGCGTTTATCTTCGGGTACATACCAACGGGCGTAGCGTTCATGAGCAGGTCAAAATGCGCAGTCTCGCCGATATTTGCTATGTTGAGAATGCTTATTGCCGCGTCGGGGCGCATGGCTCGTATCTCCTCCGCCGCCTTTTGCGCAAGGGGAATGTCGCTTTCAAGCACGGCGATGTTAAGCTCCGCGCCCGAGAGCGCCGCTTCTATCGCCATCATTCTGCCAACGCCGCCGCAGCCGACGAGCAGAACTTTGCCGTCAAGGTGAACGTTCATGGCGCGTATCGTTTCAAGAAAGCCCACGCAGTCGGTGTTGTAGCCCGTCGAAACGCCGTCCTTGTTGTCCACGCAGTTGACGGAATTATAGCGCTTTGCGGTGTCGTCGAGCTTGTCTGTCAGCGGGATAATTCCCATTTTGTGAGGGATAGTGATATTGTAGCCCGCCAGGCTGTCGAGATAAGGCTTTTTGGCGGCAAGCTCGGCGGGCGGCACCTCGATTATCTCGTATGAGAACGAACGTCCTTTCAGGTCAAAGAGCGCCTTGTGGATAGGCGGCGACATGGTATGCCCGAGCGTTTCACCGAGAAGTGCGTATTTTCTTTCCATAGGTATCAATTCCTTTCGTTGACAATCATATATTTCTTCTATTTCTTTATATCCGATGCCGTTATTACATTCTGAAATTTGTGTGACTTGAATGGAGCCGAATAAATACTCGTTTGGTATCCCCTGCGGGAATGCGTCACAAATAACGGTGTATTTATATCTTTATTATCATGACAATGTTTGCAGCAAGGGCGATCAGATAAAACAATATTTTTTCAAAGCTATTCCCCGCCCGTTAACTCTTTTATCTTATCACGCAGATACGCCGCGTGTTCAAATTCAAGCAGCTTTGCCGCCTCCTTCATCTGCTTTGTCAGCTTCTCGATCAGCTGCTGCGTTTCCGCCTTCGAGAGCTTCGCCTTCTGCCGCGCCTTATACTCCACCTCTTCTTTGGTAGAAATTTCTATAACGCCGCGAACGTCCTTGATTATCGTCTTAGGCACAATGCCGTGTTCCTCATTGAACTTTATCTGCAATTCACGGCGGCGCAGCGTTTCCCGCACGGCGCGTTCCATAGAGCCTGTAACCTCGTCGGCATACATGATAACACGCCCCTCCGCATTGCGGGCGGCTCGTCCGATCGTCTGTATCATCGCGCTTTCCGAACGCAGGAAGCCTTCCTTGTCAGCGTCTAAAATAGCCACAAGCGACACTTCGGGCAGGTCAAGCCCCTCGCGCAAAAGGTTGATACCGACAAGCACATCAAACTCGCCCAAACGCAGGTCGCGGATTATCTCCATGCGCTCTATCGTGTCGATGTCGTGGTGCATATACCGCACTTTTATCCCCACGCCGCGCAGATAGCCCGTTAGATCCTCCGCCATTTTCTTGGTGAGCGTGGTGATCAGCACGCGCTGTTTCTTTTCGATTCGGGCGTTTATCTCGAACAGCAGATCTTCTATCTGCCCTTCGGTCGGGCGAATGTCTATCTCGGGGTCAAGCAGTCCGGTCGGGCGGATAAGCTGTTCGACTATCTGCTGCGAATGCTCCTTTTCGAAAGGTCCCGGCGTTGCCGAAACGAACACCGCCTGATGAACGCGGCTGTAAAACTCGTCAAACGTAAGCGGGCGGTTATCGAGCGCGGACGGCAGCCGAAATCCGTAATTTACCAGCGTTTCCTTGCGGGCGCGGTCGCCCGCGTACATTCCGCGAACCTGCGGCAGGCTGACATGGCTTTCATCGACCATGAGCAGAAAATCATCGGGCAGATGATCGAGCAGCGTGTAAGGCACGGCTCCCGCAGGTCTGCCCGCAAGCACACGCGAATAATTCTCGATACCCGAACAGAAACCTATTTCTTCCAGCATTTCGATGTCGTATTCGGTGCGCTGGGCTATCCTCTGCGCTTCGATGAGCATTTCGCGGCTTTTGAAGTATTCTATCCGTTCGTCAAGCTCCCGTCGAATCTCCTCGACGGCTTTTTTCATCTTGTCGCGCCCGACGATATAGTGCGAGGCGGGGAAGACAGCCGCGTGACTGAGCCGTGAAATGACCTCGCCCGTGACGGTGTTTATCTCGCTTATGCGGTCGATCTCGTCGCCGAAAAACTCGACCCTGAGCGCCACGTCGGTATGCGACGAGGGATAAATTTCCACCACATCGCCGCGCACCCTAAAGCGGTTTCGCTGAAAATCAATGTCGTTGCGCTCGTACTGGATACCGACGAGCTTTGCTATAAGCTCCTCGCGGCTGAGTTCCATGCCGGGTCTGAGTGACACGACCATTGATTTGTATTCCTCCGGATCGCCCAGTGAGTAGATACAGCTTACCGACGCGACAATGATAACATCGCGGCGTTCGGCGAGGGCGGTTGTGGCTGAGTGGCGCATTTTGTCGATCTCGTCGTTAATGGAGCTGTCCTTTTCGATATAAACGTCCTTGCTGGGGATATAGGCTTCGGGCTGATAGTAGTCGTAGTAGCTGACGAAGTATTCAACGGCGTTATTCGGGAAAAACTCGCGGAACTCGGTGCAGAGCTGTGCGGCGAGAATTTTGTTATGTGCGAGAACAAGGGTCGGGCGGTTGACGCGGGCGATTACGTTAGCCATTGTGAACGTTTTGCCCGAGCCGGTAACGCCGAGCAGGGTCTGTTCCTTCATGCCGTTGTTGATACCTTTTACAAGTTCGTCGATAGCTTCGGGCTGATCGCCTGCGGGCTTGTAGTCCGAAACAAGCTCAAAGTGATCCATTCTGACTGTTACCTCCTTAGATAAAATTCTGACTAATCTATTATATCAAAGTATGGGCAGGAAATCAATACCCGAAGCAAAAAAAGCCACGGAAATCAATTTTGCTCCATATGTTGGTAGTCTTGTAGGGGCGCACCTATGTGTGCGCCCATTTTTTTTGGTCAAAAGGCGCAGTTTGCGGGCGC
>CACYSH010000159.1 GCA_902776945.1 uncultured Ruminococcus sp. | reverse complement strand
CAAACCAAAAGTCTTAGGAAAGGGGTTGGCACGAACAAGTTCGTGCAGGGGATAACCCTTCTTCTTGCACGAACTTGTTCGTGCAAAGGGTCTTCCCCCCAGAAAGTGAGCGGCGGTCGGAAATTAACGGCAAAAATGCAAGCTGTCCGGTCAAAAATAAAATCGGCAATTTCAAGAAAATGTGACAAAAACAAACAAGCCGATAAGTCAGCAGAACAGAGCGGAAACAAGCAAATTGCCGATTTTATTTGGGCGAAAGAGCGGAGCGATTTTCGTCCAACAGGGATAGCGCAAGAAACGGGCGGGAGCAAGCCCCCGCCTTGTGAAACGTTGGCATTTCCTCGTTTGTTCAAAGGTCGGGGCAAGCCCCATTTGCATTAACCTAACTTAGAACCATTGAAAATACGGTGATTTAGTGGTTATTCGGGCGAAACGGGCGGGAGCAAGCCCCCGCCCTACACCTTATTAACCTTAAGTTGTGGGGAGTGTATGTCGTTTACTATAAATATCTCTTATCTTTTATCTTTTATCTTTTATCTTTTATCTCTTATCTTTTATCTTCACGCAATTTCTTGTAATGTTCAGCCTTATTCTCCATGCACCTTGCTTCCGCGTCAATGAACAGTATACGGTAATTCCTGTATTTTTCGGGTTCATCTTCATATCTCGCAAAGCCCTTCGCTACCGAAAGCAGGTTCTCACCCGTATGACAAGAGTTGTATTTTTCAAGCTCTTCCTCGAACAAACGGAAATAGTGCGACATTTCGGGGCAGTTCTCGCCCTCGGTAATGGCTATAAACTCATCGCCCGTAACATGATATACGTTATGCTTGCCGTAAACGGTCTTTAATATCTTCGCGCATTCGTACATCAGCTTTTCGCCCGCTTCAAAGCCTGTCTGCGTGTATATCTTTTTAAGCCCATTTATGTCAAAGAACGCCACGGAAAACGCCGCGCTGCCGTCGGCTATGCTTTCGTCAAGCTCATGTATTTTCTTCTTGTAGGCTACCTTGTTGAGCAATCCCGTCGTATCGTCGATATTAATTTCCGAATCGAGGTATTTCAGATACTTTCTCAGCTTTTCCGATAAGCCCGAAAGGCTTGCGTAGAGCGTGTCGTATTCGTGGGAGGAGGGTCGGCGCTTGTCTTCGCCTTCGGCAAGCGTTTTCAGCAGGGCGCTTTCGCTCTCGGGCATCATTTCGAGCTTTTTGATAGAGCTTTTCATTATCATGTTGTCGAGCTTCTGCGTTTCGCGTTCAAGCTCCGCCAGCTTTTGCAGCATTTCCGAAAATCTGCGTCTGTTCTGCGACAACATCGCGAACGAAAGCACGATACCGACCGTAAGTCCGACCATAGTAATGATAACGACGGCTGCCATGTCGGTATTCAGCTTTTCGTCGTACCAGTCGGCATTGAAATCAACTCCGACTATGCCGACAACGTTTCCGTCGGAATCGAAAAACGGGCTGTATGACGTATAAAATCTTCCCCATTCATCGGAGTGCGGCACCTTATCGACTGCGGCTATCCCCTTAGCGGCGTTTTGCAGGGCGGCTGTCGCTTCAATAACGTCGCCGTACTCACCGGGATTCACCGTGTCGGGGTCGATACCGAAAGTAAAGGTGCCGTCGCCCTTCGGGTAGATGACGTAGATGTATTCAAGCTCGATATTTGTTGCGAACGTGTGCAGGATAGAATAAGCGTTTTGATATATCTCGGTGTCCTTGTCCTGCGGAGCAATGGTTTTCAGCCCGTCGCCGTCAATAAAGGCGGCGGCGGAGTTCGACACATCAAGCATTCTCTGTTCGATCTGACTGCGCAGAGTTTTCTTCGACATATAGGTAAGAACAATACCCATGATAATATTAGTCAGCAGCAGCAGCACAAGAGCAATAAGAAAATTGCGCCTACTTACTTTTACTTTTCTTTCTGTTTCCATAACGGCAGTTGTCACCTTTCTGTTAATTTTTTCTATGATTCAGAAATTCAAAAGCGTACCCGCAAGAAAATCATTCCCACAGGATACGCCTTGTTCAATGTTGATTTTTAACTAATGCAGCTCATTCCTCGGCGCGTTCAACAGCGTCCTTTGGCGAGGCAACGTCGAAAAGCACCATTGCGAGAGAATTGGCGTATTTTTCCGCCATATTTATCGAAACGTACAGAATGTGCTTTATCTGCTCGGTAGTTGGAAGGGTGTCTGCGGAAAGCAGCGAGCTTCTGAATCTTACCTCGCCGTCGTCGTAGTCCATTTCAAATCCGCCGATGTACAGACCGTAGTTTGCCCTTGTGATGAACTCCGCCACCTTGTCGCGCACATCTTCGGTTGCTTTAAGCGGATAAAGTATCATCTGCGAAAAACCGTTTGTCTTTATGGAAATATATATTGTAAAGGACTGGAATTTGCTCCTTGAAGAGAGCATGAGCTTTAAAAGACCTCTATCCTCGTCCCAGTCATATTTCCAGCTGTCGCTTTCAAGAAACTCCATGACCGCGCCGGCGATCTCCGAACTGTATTCTCTCATAAAACCGAGCCTCCTTGGAATTTTAAAATAATTGTACAGATATATTGTAACACAAACTGTTACTATTGTCAAGAGCTTTTTTATAGAATGTAAATAATATATTTCGAAAGTTTTGCGCCGCACGGTTTAGCCGTATAAATATTGCAGGGGCGCTCCTGCACGAACGCCCGCAAACATCTCCGATCGGCAAAAAAGGGGCGCACACACAGGTGCGCCCCTACATTAATTCGGGTTACATAACATATATTGTAGGGCGGCTGCACGAACTTGTTCGTGCCATTGCCCCCGCCGCCTACCTCGCCAATTTACCCCCACCGCTATAAATTGACCGCGCCAATTGACCCATATTACTAAAAGACCTGCCGTCCGACAGAACGGCGGGGGCAATGGCTGCATTAACAAAGTTAATGCCAACAAGTTCGTGCAGCCGCCCTACATGATTCAATCACAAAATTTAATGTCGTTTACTATATCTTTTAACTTTCATCTTCTGCCTTTTCTATCTCTTCCCTCAGCCTTTTTATCAGCCTTTCGCCCGCTATGCCGTTCTGCTCATATCCCCATTCCCCAAGCAGCGCATTCGTCGCTTTCTCCGTCCCCGCGCCAAACGAACCGTTATCATCGACCGTCTGCCCGATAATCCCCAGCTTTTTCGCAAGGATAAGCATTTGCTTATACGCATACACCCCGAGCGACTTATCCCCTCTCCGATAACCGCTGTTATCAAGTACCTCCGCGCCCGAAGGCTTTTCAAACCCGTTGAACCCGCCCGAACGTATCAGCGCGGGATAGTCCACAAAACAAATGTCCGTATCAACATCGCCCGAAATTCCCGAAAAACGCCCCGACGAGCTGTTCTGCCACATTCCAACGTCCCCAGCCCAGTTCAGCCGCCCGCCGTATTCCGCGAGCCAAAGCGCATAATTTGATGTGCAGTAGCTGTCAAGATAGGTCTGCGCGGGGCTGCGGCTGATGTAAATTCCCGCGAACCACCCAAGCCTTTCCAGTTCTGAGCAGAACGCCTTGCACTTCGCCGAAACGTCCCCCGAGCAGGCACTGCCCTCGATGTCGTAATACACAGGGTATTCAAGTTGTCTGCCCTTGATGACCTCCGCGCAGGCTCTCGCTTCGGTGCGTGCGTCGTCGGCAGAGGCGGCATAGCTGAACCAGTACGCGCCGCAGGGAATCCCGTGCTTGCGGCACTCGGTGTAATTCCGGTCAAATTCTGCGTCCTTCTGGGAGGCATAGCGCCCGAACCCCGCCTGCATGATAACGAATCCGACTTCCCTTTTGAGCCGTGCGAAATCGGGCTTGCCCTGATAGCGGGAAATGTCGATCCCTCGTGCTGTTTCCGTCATAATCGTTTCTCCTTTCTCTTTCGCGTTCGGACTGCGTGCCGAAGTAGAAAGCGGTCACTGTGTTAAAGGAACTGTTCGCCGCTGATATTGCCTTTTAAGGCGAGTTCGTTTCCGTGTGCAAGACCGCGCCTCCTTTCATAATATGAGTAAACAACATTTTTGATAATCACGAATTGTAGGGCGGTGACTTGCCCTACATATAAATATAACGCACATACCCCGGTTCTGTCCATTCGCAGGAACCCCGAACTTTCCCGCGCCCTTTTTCTTCCGTGCTGCATTCCCCCCGCAAAAATGCGCAGAAAAATCCCCGATACGCCGGCGAATCCGTGCGTATCGGGGTAAATATATCTTATTTTGTTCGATTTTCTGCTCGGCAAAATGTCAGTCCAGCCAAACGAAATTTTTATCCTCATTAAGAAAATCCACGTTGTATAACAGCATTATCCTGTCAACACCGTACAGGTCAAGAAGATTTGACACCGTGTCGTTGTGGAAATACCGCAGATCGACAACGTGTACCTCCGAGAAAACGTCCGCCAGAAACGGCAGCGCGGCGTTGGCGTAGCTGTCTTTCAGCACAAGCACTTTCCCGCCCGGCGCTTCGGAGCGTATCAGAATGTGCGCGTAATTTCCGCCGAAAAAGCTCGCGTACTTGTCCTTTCTCGCCAAAAAGCTCTCGTCTATCATCGCCGCCGACAGCCTGTCCTCGATGACGTACTCCACAACGTACTGCCCCGCACTGTTGACATAATAGCTGAATGTATCGGGTCGGACGAACCCCGCAGGAGCCTTCGAATACAGCGTCCCGTAAAAGCCGCCGACCTCTTTCAGCGTGTAATTCCCCGACGGCTGCGCCGCGCCCATGCTGCCCAGCCATTCTTCAAGACAGCGCCTTGCGGCGGGGGAAGTCCAGTGGTGGTCGGTGCGGTAGTAGGTCTGCCAGCCCTCGTCCTGCATGGTCATGAGTGTGTTTGTCGGGTCGAAAAGCGTAACAGCGGGCGAAAGAGTTTCCTTAACGTGCCGGATAGTCTGCCGCTGGTCGTCGGTGACAGCGCCTTCCGGCAGCCTGTCGGCGTTGATGCAGACGCTGTTCGGCACAAGCATCATGTCGAGCTTTCTGCCGCGTAACGACTGTCTTTCGGCAAATTCGTTTATCGCCGCAATGTTCGCGTCAAGGTTCTGCGTATCCTCGTAAAAGCGCTGCAAAAGATAGCCGCCGCCCGAGAAATAAACGCCGTTCTGATAACTTTTCCCAATAAGGAAATCGCTCGTCGTCTTTACCGACATCAGCCCGTCCTTAAATAGTATCTGATCGCCCATGTAGTCCTCGAACGCCGTGCCGAACTCGCCCGTAAAGAGCTTTTCGGAGCTTATCTCGGGCATTTGTTTCAGCGGGCGGTTCTCCATTTCGGAAAAACTGCGGTCTTTCGTGAGGAGCGTCCCCAAAGAGAACACCGCGATGAACCCGACAAAATAGGCGGTGATCAGCTTGCATGAGAGCTTGTTGCGCTTGATGTCTTTTTTTAGCATGAGAACTCCCCCTTGAACTGTAATTATATGTAAAAACGTTCCTGTTTTGCACTAACCTATTCAAAAACATTGTAAAATCGCGGTTCTGCGGGTGTTCACGGACGCTTGCAATATATCCCCGCGCAAAACCCGATGTAGGGTCGGGGCTTGCCCCATACGCATTAACCTAACTATAAATGAGCAACGTCGTCGATTTGCACAAACTTGGAATATCACAAGGCTTGTAGGGCGGGGGCTTGCCCCCATATGCATTAACCTAAGTTAAAAACAACCATTTGAAGTCTGACCCCTTTTTTTCGAGATTCAACATGAAATAGTTTTTTAAGTGCT
>CACYSH010000158.1 GCA_902776945.1 uncultured Ruminococcus sp. | reverse complement strand
ATAAAAAATTGAAATTGATGTCAGAATTAACAGAGCATACCTTGGCAAATGAAATAGAAGCTCCACATGAGATTTTAAGAAAATAGGCAAGTCAAATTCTGATTTATCTTAGCAGGTATACAATGCCCCAAAGCACTTTGAAATGCTTCGGGGCAAAACTTCTATATGAGTACCCGTCTTGCTTCGGGGGAGCTTTTTATTACAGCGTATCTATTTTCTGATTATTTAGCGTGATTCGGTATCTGCCGCCTTTCAGATGAATGGAATCATTATCGGTAATGACACAGGTATTCAGCGTATTTGTGAGCTTCAAAAGAAAATCAATGTCGGTCAGCCTGAGTTTGGTCTTGCCGTTTATTCCGCCGAATGCGAGAGCGCCCGCGCCGTCGCCCGTAAGATTGACTGCGGAACGCAGGATAGAAATATCCGACCCGCCGAAAACCGAGCCTATCATAGACAGATCGGCGGCGCTTATATCTATCGTTATGCTCATGTTTTCAATATTGATGTCGGCTTTTTCGCCCGTCAGCGAACCGACTCCCGCCGCCTGCTGGCTGTAAAGCGCTATCCTTACGCTGGAGTAAATTATATGGACATTTGCGTTACCGCTGACGGAGCCGATACCGATACAGTATGCGCCGCCGCCCGTCATTTCAAAATCGCAGCCGAGTATTTCAATGCGAGTTTCTCCCATGTACGAGCCGACACCGATACACGACGCGCCCGCCGCGTTCAGCACATAGCGCCCCCTGTTGACAACTATCTCGCCGCCCATTCCCGCGCCGATGCAGATGCCCGAATGACTGTTTGCCGTGACCGAGATAGTGCCGTCCTGTCCGAACTCCAGCCGCCCGTGCGCGGCGTTAAGGCTGTTCCCGATACCGTAGTAATCGCCGCCGCTCAGTCTTATATCAAGGTCGCCGTCGCCCTCCGTGAAAAGTCTGGAGCTTTCGTCAACGAGAACGCCGCCGCCGTCGAGCCTGTTGCTGCCGATAAACTCGATCGTAACGCTGCTTTCGTTGCCGAGATCAATGCACGGTCTGCCCGCTGTGTTGGAGAGATATGCGTTTTCAAGCACCAGCTTTCCCTGATAGCCGTCCGCACATATAATGTGCAGCCCCGAATTGCTGTGGCTCGTGCCGACGACGGTAACGCTGCCGTCGGTATACCCGAAACCGATATGTATGCAGCTGTAACCATCCTTTGCGAGCCTGTCGAGGGGCAGCTTTTCATACTTTTCGGCAGAGTAGATCTTAAGCCGCCTGCCGTCCTCCAGTTCCTGACGATAGGTGCGGATCTCGGTGCGCATGGCATAGGGTATCTCGTCGATAGGCTCCGCAGAGGGTCGGGCGGTATAAAAGCCCTGAATAAGATCGGCACCGAGAAGAATGACCGTCCGCAGCTCTTCGGCGGTCTCTACGCCCTCTGCAAGCGCCTTGATATTGTTTTCGTGGCAGAAGTCGATTATCTCGCGCACGAAGTGCTTTTTGTTGGCGTTGCTTTCGATGCCGCTTATAAGCGCACGGTCGATCTTTACGAAATCAGGCGTGTACCTAAGCAGATTGCTGATGTTCGAATAGCCTGTGCCGTAGTCGTCGATAGCGACAGGTATGCCGAGAGAGCTGTATTTTTCCTTTATCTCGTTCAGCTTGCTGTCGTCGAACTGAGAGTTTTCCGTTATCTCGATCACCACTCTGCCCGACTGCACCGCAAGGAGCCTTTCGATCTCGGCGGTTTTTCCGGGAGAGACCTGCACCTTCGCCATGCTGTTGATAAACACCGTCCTGCCGTGCAGAAGCTCGCTTTTGTCAGACATGAGCTTTAAGATATTCAGAAAAGTATACTCTTCGACCTCGTTCGTTCTGCCCGCCAGTTCGGCGTATTTAAGGATATGATAGGGCGTGATGCCTTCCATGCCTCTGGCACGCATAAGAGCTTCGTAAGCGAATATCTTCCCGTTGTCGGTGCGGATTATCGGCTGAAAATGATAGGTCAGCAGATTATCGTTAAGCAGCTGCTGCACCATAAGATATTCCTTTCTCGCGTCGCCGGTAAGCTCGGCGGTGTCGTGGAGCTGTCCTTTGCCGCTGCGGTTGAGCTGCTTTCGCGCAAGTCCGGAAATGCCTGTCAGCAGCTCTTCGTACCTTTCATCTGCCGCGCCTAACCGGGACATATATTCGCTGTCGAGCGCGTCAAGTTCGCCTGCGTTTTTTATTTCGGCGGCTTTACCGATGTATTCCTTTATCAGCAGAAAAGCCTGTTCTTCTTTACTCATTATGCTCACCTCTTTTATCTGCGTCTTATTGCCGTTTATGCTATCTTAACATATATATGCTGATTTGGCTTTAGCTTATTATAACATATAACGGTACCGATTGTCAATAGTCGTACCGATATTTCGGGATTTATTATCCTTATTATCCATTGACATGACTGAATTTATGTGGTATACTATAAAAAGGACGTTTTCGTTAAAATGCACAAAGCGGAAAACGCAAAGTTAGGGCGGACACCGGATCCGGCACCGATGCGCTGGCGAGGGGGCAACCCTCCTTCCTAAGACTTTTGGTTTTGTCCTCGTTTTGCGGGGTGATGTGCAATTTATTCTGTCGTTTACTATAAAACACACAAGGAGGAATATTATGAGTGAACTGCTTTCTCTTTCTAAAGCATATGAAAAATATTTCAAGATAGGAGCCGCCGTTGCAAGGGTCAATATCGACAGCTACGAAGACCTGCTGAAACAACATTTCAACAGCGTTACCCCCGAAAACGAGATGAAATATATTCTCACCGAACCCGAGGAGGGCAGGTTCACCTTTGACGCAGCCGATAAGATATTCGATACCGCCCGCAGAATGGGTATTAAAGTACGCGCTCACGCGCCCGTATGGCATAATCAGACAGGCGACTGGATGTACAAGGACGGCGACAAACCCGCCGCGCCCGAGCTGATCTTTGAACGCATCGAGGCTCACACCAAAGCTATCTGCGAACGGTATAATAACGATGTTTACGCATGGGACGTTGTAAACGAGGCAACAAGGGACGGCGTTCCGGCAGAGGGGAGCGGTGAAGACCCCGTTTACCGCAGCAGCGAATATTTCAAGCTGTGCGGCAAGGATTTCATCGCGGCGGCGTTCCGCGCAATGGATAAATATTCGCCGAATGCACAGCTGTTCTACAACGATTACAGCGAGTGTTCGCCCGGCAAGCGCGAGCGAATCGTGCGGCTTATCAACGAACTGCGCGACAAGGGCTGCCGTGTTGATGGAATGGGTATGCAGCAGCATCATTTTGTCAAGCCCGATTACGACGAGATAAAGCGCTCGATAGAGATATATGCGGAAATGGGTCTGCGCCTGCACGTTACGGAGCTTGATATTTCGCTTATGGCGGCGATAAACGAGAGCGAAAAACGCCTGAAACCCGGCGACCCGGGCTTTGCGGAGTATATCAGGGAAGTTCTTGTGCCGTCGGAGGAAAATTTAGCCAAGATAAACGAGATGTATGTGCGGCTGTTCGAGATTTACCGCAGCTATTCGGACGTTATAGACTGCGTGACAACGTGGGGCGTTGCGGACGACTATACCTGGCTGGATACCTTCGGGCTTGACCGGGATATGCCGAAGATAAAGCAATATCCGCTGTTGTTCACCGTTGACCACCAGCCCAAGCCCTGCGTGCGTGAGATAATCGACAACGCATGATTTAAAGGCGCTGTCTGCGAAAAAATCGCTCTGTCGTGTGAAACCGTTCCAAAGAATGACGGCTTTTCGCACGGCAGGGCAGTATCGCAGATAGAAAGTGTTTTATTTACACAAATTATATAATTTACAAACCGCCTTTTTGTAGAATTGAACAAATTTCATTTTTAGGGTTGACAAGGCTCATTTTTTATGATATAATATTAAAGTCGCAGGACGAGGGACGGAGAACAAACACAAAGCTCTCGGGCTTAACGTTCACGGGGACAGGTGTCCGAGTGGTTTAAGGAGCCGGTCTTGAAAACCGGTGATACGGCAACGTACCGTGGGTTCGAATCCCACCCTGTCCGTTTATATTTTTGCGGATTTACCCAAGTGGTGAAGGGGCTCCCCTGCTAAGGGAGTAGGTCGGGAAACCGGCGCGAGAGTTCAAATCTCTCAATCCGCGTGCTATTTAAAGGCTCTGAAATCGTTGATTTTCAATGGTTTCAGAGTTTTTATTTAGACCCGAAATATTGTTTTGTGCGTTGTTTGTGCGTTATGGGCTAAAAAAGCGATTTACCATTATATTACAGTATGCTGATACCTTGCGGCGTGGTTATGTTATGTTTTAATTTGAACTTTGCATATACGATTGATATGATTTGAGCTGATAGCTTACTCTCGTGCCATACGACACGAGAGTAAATTGGTAAATTATGAAATTGCATTATTATTCTGTACAGTTTCCATTGAATTATCGTCCTCGATAAGTGAACGTATAAACTCACTTACTGAGCGATAGCCATATTCTTTAGCCCGTTGGATAAACTTTTCATGCTCGGCATTCGTAACACGAACGCGGATCATGTGTTCCTTGTTTACCCGGTCGGGATTCTTTTTGTTTGCCATTCTGATACCTCCGTATTTGTCATAGTGTTGGGTGTAAGGAATTTCTTGTATAATGACTAAATTGCGCAGTTAATCATCTGTTATTATTTTAGTATGCTTTGCTGAACTGTTCTTCAAAAAAGGATAGCCGATTTCATCGAGCTTTCTCTTCTTATCTT
Source organism: uncultured Ruminococcus sp. (assembly GCA_902776945.1). Taxonomy (GTDB): domain Bacteria; phylum Bacillota; class Clostridia; order Oscillospirales; family Ruminococcaceae; genus YE71. The sequence goes on along the minus strand of CACYSH010000158.1, from coordinate 1,088 downwards.
CGGACAGTATACCCTTTTTATATGCTTTGCGCTGATCGGCTGCCCATGAATACAGATCAAATCCGCTTTTGCTTACTGTACCTTTGGGGATATATGTACTGCCGCTTTCGGTAAGAAACTCTTTCGTTTCCTGATAGCGTTCTTCCCAGGTATCACTCTTTTCAAGATGTATTCCAAGCTGTTCAAAATGCTTGATGTGCTTTTCGGAGAGCTTACCGTTTCGATATTTTGTCTTGCAGTTAGCGAGCCATGCCCCCAACCTGTATCCGTCATCGCAAATTATATCTACGGTTAAAGCTGAAATACCTTTTTCAGCAACAAACTTTTCAAGATGTTGAAAGCCTTGTTCATAGGAATTTGAAATACGTTTTTTTGCAGCATTATCCCAATCCATACCGATTTCAGACAACATATTATACCGCTCCTGCGAAAGTTTCCCGGCATGGTTGAGCTGTCTTTGCTTTCTTATCCAGTCGCCGAGCTGAAAATCATCAATACAATAATCTTTCGGAATATTCAAATCGCCATGTTCCTTAAAAAATGCTTTCGCCATTTCATAGCGTTCATTCCATTGTTCATCGTACAGTGTAGTGCCATATCTCAGACCAATAGATTCCAGCTTTTCAAGCTGTTCAGGGGTATGAGTTTTCTTTCGTTTACCCTCTGCGATAAGTTTTTGTTCATTAACCCATTTTTGCAGCCATACGCCACTTACAACGTAATTGGCGGGCATATTCAAATCGCCGTGTTTATCGAAATATACTTTTGCAAGCTGATATTTTTCTTCCCAGGGGTCGTTTTTTTCAAGCACAAAACCTATTTCACGAAGTCGGGCAATATGTTCCTCTGTAATATGTCCCTGCACATAAAAATCTCTCTGTCTGCGTATCCATTTTTCAAGTTGAACGCCGGATTCTGTTTTATACGCGACAGGAATATCAAATGTGCCGTTTTTTGAATAATACTCACGGAGCGCTTTAAAAGCATCATTCCATTGCTTTTCGTATTTGCTCTCCCATATTATTCCGATAGCATTAAGTCGTGCTATCTGTTCCTCAGTCAGTTTATAGTTCTTTTCCTGGTTGGTA
>CACYSH010000157.1 GCA_902776945.1 uncultured Ruminococcus sp. | reverse complement strand
AACACAATGTTTACAAAAATAAGTGTAATATCTACGCCCGCGTTTTCGTCAGTATAGGTGAAAGGGCAGGCGGGGACAACGGAGGAAAAAGCATGGCAACAGCGGAGGATTCTCAGATAATCGCCCTCTACCTCGCAAGGGACGAACGCGCTATCTCCGAAACGGATACAAAGTACGGCTCGTTCTGCCGCACTATCTCGATGAGGATAGTCGGCGACAGCCGCGACGCTGAGGAGTGCGTAAGCGATACATACTTGAAGACCTGGAACTCGATACCCCCGCAGCAGCCCGATTCGCTCGGAGCTTTTCTCGGGCGTATCGTGCGCAATATCTCGCTTGACTGCTACCGAAAAAAGGCGGCAAAAAAGCGGCAGGGCGACTGCATACCCTTCGAGGAGCTTTCGGAATGCCTGCCCGACACTCAGAACAGCGGCGAGGAACTGACAAACGCCGTAGCGCAGTCGCTGAACGAGTTCCTTGAAGGTCTGCCGCAGGAACAGAGGGTCTATTTCATGCGGCGCTATTACATGAACGAGCCGCTTAATCTCATTGCCGAGCGCTACGGTATCTCGGCGAACAAGCTGGGCGTTATCATGCACCGTCTGCGCAAGAAATTCAGGGAAAAGCTCATAAAGGACGGCGTATGCACGGAAGGAGGCGGGCGCTGATATGGCTGAAAATATAAATATCGGCAGCGGCACGGGCGATATGAGCGACAAAAACAAACGCGCTCTCGATCTGTACGGCGCTTTCTCGCTTGCGGAGGATAAGTTCGTGGACGAGATGTTGAGCGACGAAACGGCTGAAAAGATTCGCGCCGCCAACCGCCGCAAAACGCTCCGTTTCAGAAGCTCGGTCGCCGCCTGCGCCGCCGCAGTCGCGATAGTCGTGGGGATAGGCGTTATCCCGAAGCACAATCTCGATACCGCCAAATCGAGCAAAAACGCGGGCGGGAGCAATTACGCCGCCGCCGAAAAGAGCGAAGCCGCTCCGCAAAGCGACAACGCCCCGAATTATGACGGCGTGGTGGGTGAAAGTGCGGAGGAAGAAGCCGGAACCAACGACGACCAATCAGGCGCAGCCGCTCCCGAAGTGCCGATGCAGGCGTATGATGAAGCGCCCGCCGACAAAGGGTCTGAAGAGATAGGCTACTCTATGGGCAGCGCGGGCGGCTCAGGTAAGAGCGACAGGGAAACTGCCGCCGCAGAAGAAGAAACCGACAATGCCGTGTCCGACAGTGCCGGAGACGAGGATCCCGAGCTGCTTTACACAGGCGTGTATCTTACCTTCAAGGACGGCACCAATTGGTTCGTCGGCGACCGTATCGGCACGGATAACCGCGGAAAGCGCGTCTATGATGAAAACGGCTATGTTGTTTACACGCTTAAAGGCTTTGACCCCGGGTATATGGTGGCTGTCATGCAGGGCAACAGCTGCTTTGCGGCGATAACGGCTGATTTTCAGACAGGCACCCTTGCGGAGCTTTCGGGCGGCTTGAATTTCAAGGATAATCTGTATCTTGATTATTACATGACCGACGGCGAAACGCAGGGGCTTGACGACAGCCTGTTCAGAAATTCCGCGCTTAAAATACTCACCGATCATGCGGGGGATTACAAGCTCGACCGGGATTTTGAAAATATCGACCTCATCGGTTCTGACGGCAATTATGTCTGCCGGATAGGCACGGAGGACGAATGCTTTATTGAGCCTATATATATAACGATTCATGACAAGGCGATACTTGTAGTCTGCTATAATGCAGCGGCGCTGTTTGTGGCGGAGTGAGGGCAAACCAAAAGCCCAATTGATAGCAAAACAAAAGTCTTAGGAAGGGGGTGGCACGAACAAGTTCGTGCAGGGGGATAACCCTTCTTCAGAAGGGGTTCCCCCAGAAAATCCGGCGGCATTCGCAAATTAACGGTAAAGAGAAGCCGTTAAGTTCAAAATTAAAATCGGCAATTTAAAGCAAATCCCACAAAAACAAACAAAGTGAATGATTCTGCATATCGTGACGGAAACAAAGAAATTGCCGATTTTCGCAAACGAATTGCGCGAATGTTGGAAATATCTGCAACGTCATGAAATTCACAGATGCGCAATACGGCGTTGTCTCGGGTAGAACGGGCGGGAGCAAGCCCACGCCCTACACAATCAAATCACAAATTTTAATGTCGTTTACTATAATTTTTCACTTTTTATAAATATATATATATAAGAAAGGAAGTTTTTTACATGAACAAAACTATTAAAAAGAACATAAGCAAGGCAATCTGCGCGGCAATGGCGGCGCTGATCTGCTCCTCCTGCTTCGCGGAGGAAGAACCCACAACACCGCCCGAAACAGTCACCACGCCGGAGACAATAACAGTAACTACCACCGCGACCACCACCGCAGAGACCACCAAGCCTACCGAAACGACCTCCAGACCCACCGACACAACGACCGCCGAAAAGATCACCACTTCGTCAGAATCTACCACCACCGCCGAATCCACCACCACGCAGCAGACGACCACCGAAACGCCCACAACAACGGAAGCCCCCGACGTTCCCCCCGATAAGCCCGCCGTTGATCACGGCATATACACGGCGTTCGCGGACTTTTCCACAGGACTGATGAAGAACGTCTGCGCGAAGGACATCGCGGCGGGCAAGAATGTCATGATCTCGCCCGAATCGGTGCTTATGGCGCTCGGCATGACCTCCGAAGGCGCGAACGGTGATACTCTCGCGCAGATGACTAAGACAATGGCGGGCGAAGCCGACAGTCAGACGATGAACGAGACCTTACAGGCGATATACAAGAAGGGCGCGGAAAACGGCGAGCTTATCCTTAACTGCGCTAATTCGGTATGGGCGAATCAGTCGCTCGATATGACCGTAAAGGACGAGTTTGCCGAGAACATAAAGCGCGATTACGGCGCGGAGATAACCGTTGCACCGTTCAACGGCGACACGATAAACAGCATAAACGACTGGGTAAAAACGAACACCAACGATATGATACCCTCGATAATCAAAGACCTTGACCCCGCCGCCGCTATGGTGCTTGTAAACGCCGTTGCTTTCGAAGCGCAGTGGTCAGATCCTTTCAATGATTACGCAGTGCATAACGACGGCGTTTTCACCAATTCAAGCGGTGAAAAGGAGACCTGCACCATGCTTTCGGGCAGCGAGTACGGCTATTTCAACGACGGCAAGGCGCAGGCGTTCAGAAAGCTCTACAAGGGCGGCAAATATTCGTTCATGGGTATATTGCCGAACGAGGACGTTTCCGTAAGCGACTACATAAGCGAGCTTGACGGCGAAGGCTGGTACAAGCTCTGGGACAGCCGCAGCAGCGATGAAGTAATCATAAAAATGCCCGAATTTTCAAGCGATTACGATGCCGAACTTACTAAGTCGCTCATTGACATGGGTATGGAGAAGCCTTTCAGCGATTCCGCCGATTTCTCGGGTATGGCTGAGGGTACCGACGGACAGTTAAAGATCGACAGCGTGTTACACAAAACGCACATCGAGGTAGACCGCAAGGGTACAAAGGCGGCAGCCGCGACAGCAGTTGTCAATACATTTTGTGATAGTATATCGGAGGGACCTATGCCGCATATCATAAAGCTCGACCGCCCCTTCATCTACGCGATAGTGGACACGGAAACGGGATTCCCCGTGTTCCTCGGGGCTGTGAATACAGTCAAATCGTGATTTTTACAAACATAAAACGGACGTTGTTCGTTGAACTTCGTCCGTTTATTTTTTTTGTACTCGAAAACTTCGTGCCCGAAAACTGCACGATGTGCCGAAATGCTTGACGGTCGGGCAGTTTTGTTGTAGAATACAATTGGGGCTGCAAGAACAAAGTCAGCACGACCGAAATCTGCTGTCCTTAACAAATTAATGAAATATTTAATTGTGAATTGTAAGATTTTGAAGCTGAGAAAAGTCAATATTTATAGAGTCTGTTATTGTGACTAAGCGGAAGCGGAAAACAAGCGGTTGTAAATATTGCCTATTATTACAGAATGAGATGACTGTGAATTGTGCCGTTATACAAAAACGAGGATTTCTTATCACATTTTTATCTTTTATTTCGCTATAATATACAGAAAAACTACGCAAGGAGCTTAGCACAATGCTTCCGATCATTCTGACACTGATAGATGACGAGGATAAAATTTCCTTTGAAAAAATATATGAAAAATACAGGCTGAGGATATATAATATATCGTTTGGGATTTTGAAGAGTTCCGAGCTTGCGGAGGACGCGGCTTCGGAGACCTTTCTGTATCTTGCAAAAAGCTATAACAGGATAAAAGAACTTGAACCACATCGGCTTGATTATTACATTTTGCTGACTGCCAGAAATACCGCGCTGGATATGATAAAAAAGGAGAAGAAGCACCGTGATAATGTTCCGTTTGATGACGATACCATGCTGACGAACGCGGAGCTTGAACGGTATGATACCGAGTATCTGAAGGAATGTATCAAAAGGCTTGATTTCAAGGAGCGCGAGATACTATATCTGCGGTTCAACTGTGGGCTGGATTTCAAGACCATTTCGGCGGCGTTGGGGATAACCGCGGCAGCCGCGAGAAAAAGGCTTCAATACGCAAAGGCTGACCTGAGAAAACTGCTGGAGGGAGGAGAGCAGCATGAATGAACATGACATATTTACTTCCGTGCTGGGCGAGGTTTTCGAGACCGAGCTTGACGGGCTGACGGCGGAAATCACCCTTGACAGAGAGCATGAATTTTCCGATAAATTTGACAGAAAAATGCGCAAGCTCATAAAGCGCCGTTCAAGATCATATTTCTCGCTTATATGTACGGCAGGCAGGCGGGCGGCTTGTATAGCGGTCATTGTTCTGCTGCTTCTTGCTAATCCGTTCACGGTGAATGCGATCAGGCAGACGATACTTGGTTTTATAATGGATAATTACAGTGACCATGCGAAGGTCACGGTGGAACTCGATAAGAATGAACAGTATTCAGACCGTATCGAAACGGTATATGATATCATGGCTATTCCCGAAGGCTTTGAGATAGAACAGTTTCTTGACGATGAAACATGGCACGTAGTATATTATACAAAAGGTAACGATGGGATATTTTTTTTTCAGTGCCCTGTGCAGTTATACAATAACAGCATGGATAATGAATATTCCGTGTTTGAAGAATTTAAGGACGGGAACAGAACTTATATGCTTCATTATCGAAATGGAGACAGCCATTATACCTTTATCTGGAACGATGGGGTATACGTATTTGAAGTAGCCTCGAATCTCGGCAGGGATAAGACACTTGAATTGTGCAGGTCGGTGAAGCAGAGGGAATGATACTGCTGTTGCTTTAGGAATAGATAATCAACTTACTTAAGAAATGATAAGTTGATTATCACTTGATTTGTCTTATAGGAAACTCAATTTCAAGTGAAAAAATCGGAGATTTGCTTGGTATTTCCATTTGGCCGTCAAGTTTTTCAACCGCAGTACGAATGTTGGACAATCCGAATCCATGGTTTCTTTTATCCGATTTTATTGTAGTTGTAGTGTCAATATTATTGGGGTTCTGTATTTTTATGATTTGTACATTTTGAATGACAGCACAATCAATAGATATAAAAGGACTTTGTTTTTTTATCCTGCTGCATGATTCAATTGAATTATCCAGAGAGTTTGAGAGGATCGTGCATAGTTCGCAGGAAGGTATGAGATCGGATATGCAGCCTGAAAAAACTATCGTGCATCCGCAGTCGGTTGCAAAAGCATTTTTATCATTAAGAATGGCGTCAGCAATACTGTTTCCTGTAAAAAAGGATTTATTCTCAATTACTTTTTGAAGGGTGATCTCTTGTAGGTATTCCTCCGCTTCTTCATATGCTTT
>CACYSH010000156.1 GCA_902776945.1 uncultured Ruminococcus sp. | reverse complement strand
GATGCAGTAAAGAAAGCCATTGGATATGTTCGTATCTCGGATTGTAAAGGCTGGTTCAGATCTTGCGGTTTGTGTTGCTAATTTGTTGGATTGCTATAGAACGCTGGGGTCGTACTTGGGGTTGGGCTGAATGTCAGGCAATTCGTAGATCTCATTGTCTTTGAGAAGTTCTTTCACCTTGTCGTAAAGACCGATCTTTTTGATACTGCCTCCGCCGTAAGTGAGCAGTATTTTGTTTCCGAAACCGTTCATTAGGTCAGCCAGCTTTTCGTCCACAACGCCCTTTCCGAAGATGAGCCTTGTGGGGGTCATGTAATCAAAGTTCTGCATGGTTTTACCTCCTTGTCTTATTGACCGTATATTTTTGTTTGCGTAAAATATTTAAAGTATACCAATATTTTTCAGATAACCCGAAACCGTCTCCGCGTAAATATCCGGTGAAACAAGCACCGATTCCGCGTGTCCCGCGCCCTCGATAAAATGCAGCTCGCTGTATCCGCAGGTGCGTCTGGACATATCCTCGGAATTCTTTGGCAGGATAAAATTGTCCTCGCTGCCGTGTATGAACAGTATGGGTATCTCGTTATCGTCAAGCGAGTCGATGGGGCACATTTTTTTGAGCGAATAATGATAGCGGAGCCTTGCGCCGATGTCTGCCATATCAACAAGAAACGTGGGTACATGGGCGTTTTTGTAGCCCTCGCGGAGAACGTTGTCAATATCGGAGAAGCCGCAGTCGGCAACGACAAAATCTATCTCGGGTTTGTATTTCAGCGAGGTGATCGTCGAAGCCGCGCCGAGCGATTCTCCGTGTAGTCCGAGCCGCGAAACGCCGTATCTTGAACGGGTGTCCGTGACAAGCTCCGCTATATCCTGCCCCTCGCGTATGCCGTAGGTCGTAAAGGTCGGTTCGTTTTCTCCGTGACCTCTGAGGTCATAAATAATGCAGTTGAACCCGAGGTCAAGATACATATTCACATATTTCAAGGCTCCCATGCGGTTGTCCGTGTATCCGTGAGATATTATCATGTAATCATCTGTCGGGACGGGATTTTTCAGCAGCTCGGCATGGAGAATGTACCCGTCATAGCTTTCGACCGTGTAGTCCTCCTTTTCGAGCGGAGCGTAAAACGAGGTATCATAATGCTCCGACTGCCACTTGAACGCCTCGTCGAGGGTCTGCCTGCTGCCGGTCATAACAAATGCTGCGAGCCAAAGCATAAGTATCAGAAATAATATCGTCAGCAGCGCAAGGACTGTCAGTATGCGTATGAGCTTTTTTCGTTTTATGTTTGCGGTCATATATTATGCACCTCTTAATTGATTCGGCTCTTTTATCTTTTCATTTTCTCGACAGCCTTACCCTTTGCCAGTTCGTCGATCAGCTTATCGAGCTGACGCATTTTCTTTGTCATGGGGTCTTCTATGTCCTCAACTTTTATGCCGCATATCGAACCTGTGATGAGCTCCGAGCGAGGATTCCATACGGGAGCATTTGCGAGAAACTCTCCGTAGCTGACATCACCGACAGCGGCAATGCTTTCGTACCCCGTCAGCCACATTATGATCTCATCGACTTCGTATTTCGTTCTGCCTTTACTTTCGGCTTTGGCTGTGAGCAGAGAATAGATCTTTGTAAAGGGCATATCGAACACTGATCGTTTCGGCATATTAACATATCCTTTCATGTTTTTCTTCAAATTTTTTTGCTTATTACATACTCCAGGGCAGTCTGATATTCGGTACGTCCAACACTGATACGTCCTGAAGATCGTAAATAATTCCGTTATCTTCAAGCTCTTTTAAAAATGCGTTGACGAGCAGCGGACTTGAAAACGGCTGTATGAAATCAAGCGTAAAGCGACCGTTTACAGCTGCAATTTCTATACAAGGATAATTCCCGGTCGCACCTGTCCATGTCCGGAAATCCCGGATATACTGTTCGGCTTCTTTAAAGTTTGCTTTGCCGACGTAGCTGACAGTTGCGGTCATGATCTGATCCGTCGATATGCCTATGAATCCCGAGATACCGAGACGCTCCTCATCTGTTGCCTTTGAGAGCAGCATTTGCGTAATTCCTTTTAAACTGTTTGCACCCGCAAGAACGGCTTCTTCCCGCGTCTGGGCAAATACCATTCCACGGTACGCGGTAGCCTGTTTATCCAAACGCCATTCACGCATTTTATCCTTATATTCGAGCATAGCGCCGCCTACCAGACTATGATGTGCCTTTGGCTTGCCGAGTGCTTTGCGCTGATTCACGCAAAGGACTATCCTGATCGGGTCGGCTGCATTCGGGAACAGTTTAGCAACAGCGCGGCTTAGGAACAATGCAGTAATTGTTCCCGGACTGCCGTCGTTGTCCATGCTGAAACGCATAAACTCCGATTCGCTTATCGCCACACTGTATACGGTTTTTATGCGGTCGGACTGCAAATTTGCGTTTTCGATGATGCTAAGCGCATTCGGAAGCTCCGAACGGGCAGGTACGGGAAGATCGCCTGCACTTTCAATTGGATCCTCCCATTCTTCCATAGCTATCTCGTCTCCGACAAGTCTGATACCTTCGTCGCGCAGCCTTACGCCGTACCTTTCGGAGCAATAATAGTACAGCAAGGTACGGATCACTTCATATGCGCCTGTTCCGTCTGTCAGACCGTGAAAAACGTCAAGAATGATCCAGTTATCCTGATAAGCGAAAGCGATCATGTGATAATTGGATTCCTCCGCATTCAGTTCCGTGCCGTGCAGAGAATTGCTGATGACAACGGGACGCTCGTTATCAATAAATACGTATCGTCCGTCCTTCTTCCGAAGCTCGACGCAAAAGTAAGGATAGCGTTTCATAGTTGTGTCTACTGCTTTTCTCAGTGCGGACGGTTCAATCAGGTCTCTCATACGGATCCTTATCCTGATCTCATTGGGGTTTTCTCTGCTTGAGGAATATAATGGGCGTATCCCCGTAAATAATGCTTGTTCCATAGTCAGCCTCCTGTAATTGTGATTTATCCTATAAATGTCTGCCGTCGATCATGATTTATTCGGATACAAAGCTCCGCCATTTCCTTAAAATTTTTATATTATTGTGAAAGCGGAGATAGATCATGATTCAACTGTCCAACTCATCAACAAACTCCGAAACGATCTTGCAGCACTCGTCGGGCTTATCGAAATAGATCACATGATCGCCGGGCAGTTCGACTGTCTTGCAGTTTCCGAGCTTTTCGAAGTATGTGTCAAACAGCTCGGTACGGCATTTCTCCATAGTCTTCAGCGCGTCGGCATAGATCGCGTCGTCACCGGCACTTTTCAGCGAGGGTTCTGTCCATACGCCCACCAGCGACTCAGCGGTGATACCGTCGTTTATGAAGTCCTCTTTTGTGTGATAGCCGAGCGACGCGGAAATATACTGCTTCGGTATATCGTTTGTGACCATTTCGTTCCACGCAAAGTCAACGTTTCTGTCGTCAAGAGTCATTTCGTTTAAGGCAGCACTCGAACCCAAGGTCTTGCACATCATGTATATCGCCTGTTCGCGCTCTTTTTCGGGCAGCTTATCAGTATACTTGCCGTACATGATGCGTACAATTAACGGCGCGATCCCGAGCTTTTCTGCGGCAGGAATAAGCCTTGTCATCAAGTCGGGTGATACATAAGATGCCTCGGGAATAGCATAACACTCCTCGCCGTCAACGAAAATGACTGCCTCTATCTCGTCGGGATATTTGCTCTCCCAATAGGTCGCATATATGCCGCCCATCGAATGTCCCATAAGCAGATACGGAGCTTCGATGCCCGCGTTTTTCAGAGCCGTTCTGTATTCCTCAACAACCGTCTCGGCGGTCATATCCTGCTTGGTATCATCGCTTAATCCGTATCCTGCACGGTCGAGAAATATCACGCGGTTGTCCTTTTCAATATCAGCCGTCATCATTCGCCAGCCGATACTCATTTCGCCGTCGCGCCAGCCTGCAAGTGCAACGATAGTGTGCCTTCCGTTTTCGTTGCCGCAGGAATAAAGGTTGAGCGAATGATCTCCGACCGACACGGAGTTGTAGTAGCCATCGGATCTCAGCTGATCTTCGATTTTGTTCAGCTTGATGTGGTATACGATCGAAGTCACTGTCAGCGTGACTGCAAGCAGTATTATCAGCACCAGCAGTATTATGCCGATGACTTTCCCGATTTTTTTGAGAGCTTTCATTTTGTTAGCCTTCTTTCTGCGTTATCCCCAATAAGGAACAAACAGCTGATAAATAATAGCGACGATCAGAGAACTGCCGACTTCTATTGCGAACTCTTTTGGTTTTCTGCGGAGCACTATCAGTGCGCCTATCCATGTCAGCACCTCTAAAATGTGCGTTACATAAAAGCCCTGCGTTATAAGGAAAGCCTGCGAGAAGATCACGCCCAGAATCACCGCCGAGATCGCAATAGCGGCGATGCCTTTGCCTTTAGCGTACCAGCAAATATATGCGATAAGCGGGGAGACGAAAGACAGCACGATCCATATCATCATATACGAGGTCGGCAGAAATCCCGAAACAAAGTTGCAGTACAGATAGTACGCCGATACCATGCTGATGAAGAATAAAAACGTGTTGACGGATGCCCTTATCGGCGTACACGCATACACGGAAATGATAGTTCCGAGCAGCATCCAGACAGCGGATCTTCCGAAGTAATTGACTATATCGAGAGACTGAAATATCTGCGGCATTTCCACACCGCCGTCGATATACTTCTGAAAAACACCCAACAGAAGACCTGATAAAGCTATGCCGATGCTGATAAGTATTTTTGCTTTTGTTGAGGTGTTTTCTTTTGGTTCTCTGATATCTTTTATTCGTTGTATCATGTTGCTCTCCATTTTATAATCTAAATTTGTAAAGGTATATATCAATTATACCATACCCAAATACAATAGTCAATCATAATATCAAGCGGATTAAGTAAGTTATACCGCTAGCAATTTTATATAATAAAAATAATATCGGTAAAATTCATTTTCGCTCTTGACAATCGGGCTGCTATTTGCTATAATATTCTTATAGTATTAAACTTAGCAGCTTGAAAGTCGAATACTCCCCTATATTGGACAAGCACTGATGATTACTCTACCGATATTTAGAACAACAAATCTGAAATCGGAGGTAATCTATATGGAAACCGTTTATACATTATACAGAGTGTCTACAAAGCAGCAGGTCGATAAGACTAAGGATGACATACCTATGCAGAGGGAAGCCTGCCATGAGTTCGCCGAGAAAATGGGCTGGACTATCGGCAAGGAGTTCCTTGAAAAAGGTGTATCGGGCTTCAAGGTGTCGGCTAACAACAGAGACGCTATTCAGGATCTGAAAGCAGCTGCGCTCAAGAAAGAATTTGATATTCTCCTTGTGTTCATGTTCGACCGTATAGGAAGAATAGACGACGAAACGCCGTTCATTGTGGAATGGTTCGTCAAGCAGGGAATAAGAGTATGGAGCGTTCAGGAAGGCGAGCAGAGGTTTGAGAGCCACGTCGATAAGCTGATGAACTACATAAGGTTCTGGCAGGCTTCGGGCGAAAGCGAAAAGACCTCGATGCGTATCAAAACGAGAATGCAGCAGCTCAAAGCGGAAGGCAGTTATACAGGCGGTCCCGTACCGTTCGGATATACTCTTGTGAATACCGGAAGGCTGAACAAAAAGGGCAGGGAAGTGCATGGATACTGAACAACGCCGGCGTGAAAACGCATAAAGGTTCAAAGTTCACAAGCAACAGTATTAACCGCATACTGAGGAATAAGCTGCTCACGGGATTTGTGGTGTCGGGAGATACGGAATCGCCCCGCATGAAGGATTTACAGATCATTGATGATTACACCTTTGAGCGAGCACAGCGTATCCTTGATCAGAGAATGGTGAAGAACGAGAAAACCCGTGAGATCGCAAGGAAGACAAAGACCAGACAGCTTCTTTCGGGAATCATGGTCTGCGGACACTGCGGCGGTCATCTGAGTACGATAAAGCATACCGACAGGCACACCCGCAAGGACGGCACCGAGTATGTGAAGATACAGCCGAAATATATCTGTTATCATAAGAGCAGAAAGCTTTGCCAGTGCAGCGGTTCGACTACATATCTTGTCGGCAGGATTGACGATGCTATATGCGAGCTGATACACGAGATGTTTGAAGGCATAAAAGAATCTCCCGACGAAGCCGTTCTGAAAAAGAACTTCGACAAGGAGATGGCAGGATACAGAGCAAAGATCACAAAGCTGGAACACGAAATCGGAAAGCACAGACAGAAGCTCGAAAAGCTGGAGTCTGAGGTGGCTGACAGCCTTATGGGAAACAGCCAGTTCTCGCCCGATGTTCTGAGCAAGGTGATCAAAAGCACCGAGGAAAAGATCAGCGAGACGGAAGCTGCGATAGAAACTCTAAATGACGAAATGACTGGCAAAAAGAAGTCAATGGAAAGCCTGAAACCCATGTATGATGTTTTCATAGGTTGGGCGAAGGAATTTGATGAGGCTTCAATCGAGAGAAAGAAAATG
>CACYSH010000155.1 GCA_902776945.1 uncultured Ruminococcus sp. | reverse complement strand
TCATCCGGTGAGGATTTTTATTAAATCAATGGTGAAAAAATAATGCCGTCTGTAGCAAGACGGCTTTTTTTACGTTGTGGGGGAGGGTTTGACGGTTACCATTTATATTTCCTAAGCTCATTTATCTGCTCATAAAGACGTTTATATCCCTGCGAAATATAACTTATCCCCTTCATGCCGAAATTCTCCGCAGCAATGACATTCGCCACCGTATCATCAATGAAAACACACTCTCCCGGCACAAGCCCGTATCTCTCACAAAGTATCTTATATATCTCAGGATCGGGCTTAGTCACCTTCTCACGGCACGAAAACACCCCGCCGTCAGTATGCGGCACAAACTCCAGCGCCCACGGTGCCGTGTGCATGATATACTCAAAGTAATTCGAAAGATAATACACCCCGAACCCCTCCGCTTTAAGACGGTCGATAAGCTCTATCGCACCTTCCCTAAGCTGTGCGCAGTCGCCCAGCTTTGCGAAGGTATAGCGTATCTCGTGTTCAAGCCCGGGAGCCTTGCTGATAAAGAGTTTAAGCACCTCCTCGTCTGAAAGCACGCCCCTGTCAAGCTCGCGCCAGTCGGGATTCTTCCACATAGCCTGTGTAAGCTCCGCGCCCTTTTCCGCACCGAAAAGCTCTTCAACAAAGCCCTCGAAATTGAAATCTATCAGCACTCTGCCTATATCAAAAATAACATTCTTTACCATTTGCTGCTTTCCTTTCGCCTGATAAGCCTGATACGCTTCGGGAAACGTAGCCTTTACATCTTCCATGAGCGTTTCAAGAGACTTTTTAATATTATTTATTATTTCAATATTTTCAGCGATAGCCCGCCCGAGTTCGTCTGCCTCGCGGCGGATATTCTGCAAAAAAACATAATCTTCCCTATCCATATCCGAACATTCAGCCCTTTACCGCTTCAAGCAGCGCCGCGGCAAATTCTTCCCTCGTGATATACCGCCAGAAAGCCGCCGCCTTCGATTTTTCGTCATTATATTCCTCCAATGGCAATACCTTTATGCGGCGCGGCTCGTCAAAGCAGATCATCACAAAGCGCTCGGTGTCGGGCAGCATGGTGAACCGCTTTATAATGGTACATCTCATTGAGATAAGTTTTTCAAACTCCACCTCGCGCACCGAATCGTCAAGGCTGTCAAGAAATTCCTGCTCCGCTTCGGTAAACGGCACCGAAAGAGCGATCTCGCGGCGCTTCCTTGCCGCCTCCTCACGAATAGCCTGCCGCCGTGCCGAGCGCTCCTCTATCAGCCTTTTAAGCGCGGCATTACGCTTGAAATCGGTAGTATAAGCGCCCTTTGATATTTCGTAAAGCCCCATAGCGTCGTTAAAGGCATTATGAAAACTGCCTTCCTCAGGCGTGAACCCGAAAGCGCCCGCCAGTTCCTCTATGTTCACCGCTTCGGGCAGACCGAGCTTTTTCACGACCTTCGGCTGCACATCGACGATCATTTCAGCGAGTTCCTCGATGCAGTCGCAGCCGCTGTATGTCCTGCGATGCTGTTTTGCGTCGGCTAAAAGCCCCTGCTTATCGTAGTTGCCCCAGACCATTACCTCATCTATGCCGTAATCGTCAAGAATATCAAGCACCTGTTCAATAACGCTGTTCGAATCGGGCGAGGCGAATATCTCGTCCTGAGTAAGCCCTGTCAGCTTGCGGCAGTGGGCGGTAAGCTGCGAGTTTTTCACGGGGCAGGAGGTATTATAATATGTCTCGGCGATCTCGTATTCCTCGTCGCAAATAATTATCCCGACAGAAAGCATTTCTGCCTGATTACGGTAAATCTTTTCCCCGCAGGTAAATTCAAAATCCGCGAAGCAATAAAATATCTCGTCTTCATATTCTTCGCTGTCCATAATAAGCACCCCGTTCCATAACCTCGTCAGTGACACAACATATACTATATATATTATAACAGAATTACGCAAAAATTTCAATAGCCGCGGCAAAATTTCCGTAAAAAGGGCGGCATAACGTCAAAAACGCCCTTTTCGGGGGGCGTTTTTATAGTAAACAGCAGAATAAATTGCAAACACAAAACCCAAAAAAATCCGCATAACGTGACGGAAACGAACGAATTGCCGATTTTATTTTTTGGCGGTCATTTATGCTTATATTCCCAGCTTTGCTTTGTCGGTTGCTTTGCATGGTTGCGCCTGCGGCACAAATGGGACTCTGCCCCCGGCATGAACGCTAAAGCGTTCATGCAAAACCCCTCGCCAGCGCACAGGCGCTGGATCCCGTGTCCGTACCTTAGATCACAGGCTTATAACCCTCCGGCTTTTCATCGTCAATAATACCCAAATTTCCGACATTCCCCACAAACTCATCGGTGTAGCTGTCATCTGAATCTTCAAAATCCGCATACGTCATCGCCGCAATTTCGGGAATATCGCCGCGATAATCCTTATCCTCGCTGTCATGAATACCACTCCCGGCAGGTCGGGGACTTTGACTTTTATCAAGCGAGACCCTTTTCTCCGCTTCATCAAGACTATCTCCGCCAAACAGATAAGCCTTCGGCGGCTCCGCATTAAAATCACCCTCAAAGCCGTTGTCTATCTCTTCGATACGCTCGCGCCGCTCGATAGTCAGCTTATCCTGCGTGTTGAAGTCCTCCTTGTATTCCTTGTCGGTCTCTTCGAACTCGGGCGTTACCACGCCGTCACGCAGATCCTCGCCTATCAGCTTGTCGGTGTAATCTTCTTCGGTATCGTCGAACGCTCCCCTGCTTATTTTGTACGTTTCGATATGTCTCTGCGGCAGAGCGCTCATTTTTTCTTCAAGCGTACCCGCGACCTTTTTTTCCTCCTGCTTTATCAGCTTTTTGTTGATCTGACTATGCTCGGAATATCTCATCACTTCAAGCTCGCGCTGTCTTTCAAGCTCGACGGCGGGCGAAAACGGATAATCGGGCAGACTTTTGATAAACACTATCCTCTTGCAGATAATGCGCAAATGCAGCGCCGCGAGGATATAATAGATCGTCACGGCAAACAGCCACGGGTCAAAGGCTTCGGCACCCACAAGCAGCAGCCTTATCAAATCATAAGCCGTCATAAGTATCGGCGACGCAAAATCGAATTTCAGGTGCGTTTTTTCGTAGGGCAGAAGGGGGATAAGCAGCAGCACCGCGACCCAGTCGAACAATGCAAAGGTCGAAAGATCGGCGTGTATCGTGTGATTATTGTTGATCTCGTCAACCATAGCCGGATACTTTGACCAGCCGTTAATACAGTACCCGAATATCATCAGCACCGAAAGAACAGCGGGGAGCGCATAGTATAACTTTTGTATTTTTCTCTGATCTTTAAGGTATTTTCTCAGCTCCGCGAAGTTCATTCGCTTGTATCTGTCGTAAATATCCTCCATATTGCCGCCTCCATTTACAAATTCACTGCCGCCCCAACGGTATTTCCTGCGGAACGACAGTGAATGATCTTTTTAAATTATTTCTCGGCGATGACCTCGACCTCAGCAAGAACATTCTTGGGAAGGGTCTTGACCGCCACGCACGATCTCGCGGGCTTGGAGGTGAAATATTTGCCGTAGATCTCGTTGAACTTGCCGAAATCGTTCATATCGGCGAGGAAACAAACGGTCTTAACCGCCTTGTCGAGCGAGCTGCCGGCAGCCTCAAGGATAGCCGCGAGGTTCTTGCATATCTGCTCGGTCTGACCCTCGATAGTGTCAGCCTCAACATTGCCTGTCGCGGGATTTATCGCGATCTGTCCGGAAGTGAAAACAAGTCCGCCAACGATCTTAGCCTGCGAATAGGGACCTATCGCGTCGGGTGCGTTTTTAGTGTAAACAGTTTCTGCCATTTTTTATCTCTCCTTAATATAATTAATGTTTTTTATAATGATAAGCTGATCTGCAAATTTTCGCGATTTGTTCAAATCAAACCACTTATTACACGGGCAAGCAATGCACGTTCGTGAAATTTTGCGCCGTTGCGGATATTTCCAAACCTTGCGCAAAATAAAATCGGAAATTTTCCTGCGTTTCCGCACTGTTTAGCAGAACTATTCAATTGTGCGTTTTTGTTCGCTTTTCTCTAAAATTGCCAATTTTATTCTTGCGCTGTCAACTTGTGGTTATTCCCCGGCTTTGCATTTATTGCGCTTCGGCGCAAATGGGACTCTGCCCCATACCCCGCTTAGGGGTTCCTCGCCCCTAAGAACCCTCGCCAGCGTGTGCCGACGCTGAACCCGGCATTTTTTCATTACCTTAATGATTATTTATCTGTCAACGATCTTAAATCCGCCGTTTTTCAGCGCCTCACGAATCTGTCTGATATGGTCGAAATCCCTCGTTTCAAGCACGATACGAAGTATGCAGTCGGTGATGTCGCTGTCCTCGCTCGCCCTCTCATGATGAATTGAAACGACATTTCCGCCAAGCTCCGCGATGATCTTTGAAACGCCGACCAGCTGACCGGGCTTGTCCTCCAACTGAATAGCGAGCGTATCCGAACGCCCGGATTTCAGCAGACCGCGCTTGATAACGCGGCTGAGGATCGTAACGTCGATATTACCGCCGGAAACAAGGCAAACGACCTTCTTGCCCTTCACGGGAACTTTATTGAACATTACAGCCGCCACGGAAACCGCGCCCGCACCCTCGGCGATCAGCTTATGCTGCTCGATAAGCGCCAGAATCGCGGAGGAAATTTCGTCGTCGGTAACGGTAACAACATCGTCAACATATTGCTTGCAAAATTCAAACGTATGTTCGCCGGGTTCCTTGACCTTGATGCCGTCGGCGATAGTCGAAACCGAGTCAAGACATTCGATCTTGCCGTCTTTAAGCGAATTTACCATTGAGGGAGCGCCGGCAGCCTGCACGCCGTAGACCTTGATATTCGGGTTAAGGCTCTTGATAGCGAACGCAACGCCGGAGATAAGTCCGCCGCCGCCGACCGGAACAACGACTGCGTCAAGCTCAGGCAGCTGGTCGATAAGTTCAAGACCGATAGTACCCTGACCCGCGATAACGTTCTCGTCGTCAAACGGGTGAATGAAGGTATAATTATGCTCGTCGCGCAGCTGCAAAGCCTTGTTGTAAGCGTCGTCGTAAACGCCTGGAACGAGACAAATCTCCGCGCCGTAGCTCTTGGTAGCCTCAACCTTTGAGATAGGAGCGCCGTCGGGCAGACAAATAACAGCCTTAATACCATTTTTCTGAGCCGCAAGAGCCACACCCTGAGCATGATTTCCCGCCGAGCAGGCAATAACACCGCGAGCCTTTTCCTCCTCGGAAAGCTGTGAGATCTTATAATAAGCGCCGCGCACCTTAAAAGAACCAGTCACCTGCAAATTTTCGGTTTTAAGATAAACCTCCGCCTCGGGATTGATATGCCGCGCCCTGATGCACTGCGTCGGGTGCAGAACCTCCTTAAGCACATGGGAAGCCTTATAAACCTTGTCAAGAGTAAGCATAATAGTCACCAATGCCTTTCGAAATTATTCATACATAATTAAATTTTACTCTTATACAAAACCAATGTCAAGAGATATTTTATGAATAAAATAAAAAGGCAAATCGTAAAACGATCTGCCTTAAATGGTGTGGTTCCTCGGGGACTCGAACCCAGGACCGTCCGGTTATGAGCCGGATGCTCTAACCAACTGAGCTAAGGAACCGTCGGTTAATGTTAATAAAAAGGAGACAAGCAAGGTTAATTTGCTTGACTCCTCAATACAGTGACCGGTACGAGATTCGAACTCGTGTTGTCGGCGTGAGTGTCCGCAACTTCCTATCTTTCCAACCCGTCGCCAGGCAAGTATTTTCGGCGTTGGTGAGCTTAACTTCTGTGTTCGGCATGGGAACAGGTGGTGCCTCACCGCTATCATCACGGACTTTTGCATTTCAAATTGCTTCGCAATTTTTTTATGCTTTTAATTCGATTATCTCGAATCTTTTCAAGACTTTTGCACTTTATGTGCTTTGCAGCCTCAAAATTGAATAAGAGCTTTTAGTTTCTTGTTTCTTGACATAACCACTGGTTAAGCCCTCGACCGATTAGTATTCGCTGGCTTAAATCATTACTGACCTTACACCTTGAACCTATCAACCTGTTAGTCTTTCAGGGGTCTTACTCCTTTTACAGATGGGATATCTTATCTTAAGGGCGGCTTCACGCTTAGATGCCTTCAGCGTTTATCCGTTCCGCACTTAGCTGCCCGGCTGTGCTACTGGCGTAACAACCGGTGCACCAGAGGTGCGTCCATCCCGGTCCTCTCGTACTAGGGACAGCTCCTTGCAAATATCCTTCGCCCACGACAGATAGGGACCGAACTGTCTCACGACGTTCTGAACCCAGCTCGCGTACCGCTTTAATTGGCGAACAGCCAAACCCTTG
>CACYSH010000154.1 GCA_902776945.1 uncultured Ruminococcus sp. | reverse complement strand
TATGGACTTCATCTAACAATGCTATAAATGAGCGCATTTGGTTAAATTGCATAAATAATTACACTACCCACAACTTAAGGTTAATAAGGTGTAGGGCGGCTGCGGCATCAACTTGTTGATGCAAACTTGTTGGCATTAACTTTGTTAATGCAGCCATTGCCCCCGCCCTACAAGCCTTGTGATAGTCTGAATTTGTGCATATTGACTGCACTGCTCATTTATAGAATGATTATTTATGCAGTTTGCTGAAAAGCGCTCATTTATAGGTTTGTCCTAACTTTGCGTTTTTTTGCGGACCTTGCTCTTTACTCTATCCCGATAAAAGTATAATCCTGCGCCTCGACAGCGGCTTTGATAACCTCTTCGGGAACTTCCCTGCTTAATGTGATAACAGCAATATTCGCGGTATGGTCGGGCGCGGCGCTCTCTATTCCGTCAATAGCTTCAAGCGTTTTCTTTACCCTCGCTTCACAATGTCCGCACATCATGCCTTCGATCTTTACAGTTTTCGTCATTGCTTTTTCCTCCGTTTCGGGCGCTGCGAAAACGCTGTCTCCGCAGCCTGCCGTTTTTATTTTCTTATCATGACTTGCATCATGTATCCTGACTAAATTCAGCCTCAGGGCGTTCATGCAGACGCAAAAGCTCGACAAAGCCATTGCCGCCGCACCGTATGCGGGCTTCATCTCCACGCCGTACAGTCCCATTGCAAGCGGTATACACACCGCATTATAGAAAAACGCCCAGAAAAGATTCTCGCGGATATTTCTCACAGTCGCACGGCTTAAACGTATCGCTGCGGAAACGTCGGTCAGACTGTTTTTCATGATCACTATATCGGCAGCGTCTATCGCGATGTCAGCGCCCGCGCCTATCGCAATACCCGTATCTGCGGCGGTCAGCGCGGGAGCGTCGTTTATACCGTCGCCCACCATGATGACCCTGCCCCGCTTTTTCAGTTCGGCGATCTTCTTTGCCTTGCCGTCGGGGAGAACTCCCGCGATAACGTTGTCAACTCCCGCCTGTCTGCCTATCGCCTTTGCCGTAAGCTCATTGTCGCCCGTGAGCATGAATACTTCCGCCCCCATGCCTTTAAGCTCCTTTACGGCGGCTGACGAATCGCTCTTTATGGTGTCGGCAACGGCGATAATTCCCGCAAAGCTGCCGCCTTGTGCAAACAGCAGCGGCGTTTTCCCCTGCGCCGAAAAATCTCTGATACTGCTTTCAAGCTCATTCGGGACACGGTATTTCTGCGAGATATATCTGTAACTGCCGCCTTCGAGAAGTCTGCCGTCAAGCACGGCGGAAAGACCGTTCCCCGCAAGCGCCCGAAAATCTCCGACCTCCGGAATGTCCATGCCCGACGCTCTTTCGGTTATAGCTTTGGCGAGAGGGTGTTCGCTTTTTGCTTCAAGAGCCGCCGCAGCCCTTAGCAAGCCGCTTTCCGATACGCCGAAGGGAACCATATCCGTAACGGCGGGCTTTCCTTCCGTTATTGTACCCGTTTTGTCGAGCGCGACAATATTTGATTTGCCTGCGGCTTCAAGCGCGGCTGCCGTTTTGAACAGAATACCGTTTTTAGCGCCGACCCCGCTGCCTACCATTATAGCTACGGGAGTAGCAAGCCCCAAAGCACACGGACAGCTTATGACAAGCACCGAGATAGCCCTCGCGACCGCAAAGCCGAAATCTCTTCCCGCGACAAGCCACCCCGCAAGCGTGATAATCGAAAGTGCGATAACGGCGGGGACGAATATTCCCGAGACCTTATCGGCGATACGGGCGATAGGCGCTTTTGTCGCCGCCGCGTCCGAAACAGTCTTTATTATCTGCGAAAGGGTCGTATCCTCGCCCACTCTTGCGGCGCGGCATCTGATATAGCCCGATTTATTGATAGTCGCGGCGGAAACAGCCGAGCCGATCTCCTTATCAACGGGGATGCTTTCGCCCGTGAGCGCCGATTCGTCCACCGACGACGAACCATAAACCACAACGCCGTCAACGGGGATACTCCCGCCGGGTCTGACCGCGAAAATGTCGCCCGCCCTGACCTCCTCAATGCCGACCTCGTGTTCCTCGCCGTCCCGCCAAAGCACGGCTGTTTTCGGGGCGAGCTTCATCAGCCCTTTGAGCGCGTCGGCGGTACGTCCCTTCGACATGGATTCGAGCATTTTTCCGACCGTGATAAGCGTGGGTATCATCGCCGCCGATTCGAAATACAGATTCATTCCGTATTTCATGACTGTCTCATTATCGCCGCTGCCCTGCGCAAGTATCATTATGAAAAGCTCCGCCAGCGAATAAGCGAAGGACGCTCCCGAACCCAACGCAACGAGCGTATCCATATTCGGGTGTCCCGCAAACAGCGTTCTGAAACCTTTCGTAAAAAAATCGGCATTGAAGATCATTATAACGATAGCAAGCAGCATCTCAAAAACGCCGAGAAACACATGATTATCAAAAGCCGCAGGCGCGGGAAAGCCCCACATCATACGCCCCATTGAAAAGTACATCAGCACCAAAAGCACTATCCCCGACTTTATAAGCCGCTTTCGCAGCTTCGGGGTCTCGGTATCTTTAAGAGCGCCGTCGTTTTCTGCCGCCGCGACTTCCCTGCCCTTTTTTGAAGCGCCGTATCCCGCCTTTTCGACAGCGCGGATAATATCGCTCTCGGAAGCGGTACCCTCGACCCCCATTGAATTGGTGAGCAGACTGACCGCGCAGCTTTCGACCCCGGGGACGGCTGAAACTGCTTTCTCAACTCTTGCGCTGCAAGCGGCGCAGCTCATTCCCATGACATTGTACTGCTCCATTGCGGCTCCTTTCATTTCATGATCTTTTGCAACGTGGCAACAAGCTCGTCGATCACCTCGTCTTTTCCTGCACGAATATCATTTACAACGCAGCTTTTCATGTGCGAGGCGAGCAATTCCTTATTAAAGCTGTTAAGAGCGCTGTTTATTGCCGATACCTGAGTTAATATATCGGGGCAGTAAGCGTCGTTTTCGAGCATTTTTTCCACGCCGCGCACCTGACCTTCGATTCTTTTCAGTCGGTTCATCAGTGATTTAAATTCTTCCGTGCTGCGTTTTTTTCTGCGTTCGCAGCAATTTTGAGTATTTTCCATGTCGGGCGTTCCTCCAATAAGTAACTATAATAGTATAATTATATACCCCCGTGGGGTATTTGTCAAGAGCTTTGCGAAAATTTCTTCCGCGATGTCCGAATAATACAGAAAAGTCACTCGCCTGCCCGCATACAAAAGAAATATGACACTCGCCGAAGGTGCTATTTTTATGCCCAAAGTGCGGTATGATATAAATAAAGAGCTTGTTCCCGCCTGTGATTTTTCCTGCCGTGATGATATTTTATCATTCGCGCAAATTAAAATCGGCAATTTGTTCGTTTTCGTCACGTTATGCAGATTTTATCAGCTTGCACGAGCAAGCTCGTGCCACCCCCTTCCTAAGACTTTTGGTTTGTCCTCACTTCGCATTTTCCGTTTTTTGCTTTTCAAAAGTGAAAGTTTTGTGAAAACTCTTTTTTCTAACCTGATTCTAACCTTCATATTTTATACTAAAACCACAGGGAACGAAAAAAGCGTTTTTTCGTAAGAATATAAATTCAAAACAGGAGTGATTTTTATGAAAGCAAAACTTACAATGAGAAGATTCGCAGCAGCAGCGGCGGCGGTAACTATGGTGAGCAGCATGGTCTCGTTCGAGACTTTCGCTTACAGCGACAACGGCTCGTATGACAATTCCTTCAAGTTTACAAACAGCGGCATAAGCGTTTCGAACGAATCGGGCGCAGGCTACAAGGTAAACGGCACCGACCTGACGATCAACGCGGCGGGTACATACGTTGTCAGCGGCGAATGTCTCGAAGGAAGCATTACCGTAAAGAAGGGTACAACAGGCGTAGTTCTTGTCCTTGACGCGCTTACTCTTACCAGCTCCTCGACCGCGCCTGTTTCCGTAAACAAGGGCGCTGAGGCGACAATAGTTATCAAAGGTACCAATACCCTCACCGATTCGGAAAACCCCGCGAACGAGAACTCCTCTGACGAAACGGTTGCCGACGCTTTCGAGGGCGCAGGCATCAAGGTCAAGAGCGGCTCGTCACTTACTCTCACGGGTACCGGAACGCTTAACGTAAACGGCAGTTCCTGCAAGAACGGCATAAAGGGCGGAGCGACCTCGACCGTGACCGTCGGTGAAAGCGCAAACGATACCTTTACGCTGAATGTAAACGGCGCAAACAATGCTCTCGCGGCTGATGGCGAGCTTATCATAAACGGCGGTAAGGTCAATGTCACCTCCGCAGACGACGGCTTAAAGGCTTCTCCCGACGACGACGACACCGACTCAAAAGGAACTATCACGATAAACGGCGGAAACATCACCGTAAACGCTTCTGACGACGCGGTTCACGGCGAACAGGTGAATGTTCTCGGCGGAGACCTGACTATCACGGCGGGCAACGACGCGCTCAAAGCCGAATATACTCTGACAGTCGGCAAAGACGACGGCAGCGGCCCCAACATAGACGTTAAAAAGACTTACGAGGGCTTCGAAGGCGCGACGATCAACCTGAAAGGCGGCAAGGGCAGCATTATATCGTCCGACGACGGCATGAACGCGGCTAACGGCGATCTTAAAAATGTTACCTTCGAGCTGAATATATCGGGCGGCGAATGGTATGTCAACGCCGACGGCGACGGCACCGACTCCAACGGCAACATGAACGTTTCGGGCGGCTTCACAGAGATTTTCGGAGCTGCGAACAACGGCAATGGAGCGCTTGACATCGGCGATTTCGGCTGCTCGCTTAACTATACCGGCGGCACCATTGTTGCAGTCGGCATGAACGGAATGGCGGTAGTTCCGACTTCCGGCAATTACATAGCGTTCGGCATGGGCGGCGGATTCGGCGGTCAGAGCAGTTCGTCGTACAGCATAAGCAAGGGCGCTTCGATAGCCATAAAGGACAGCAGCGGCAATACCGTATATGAAGCAACTGCGGTCAAGAACGCAAATCATGTCGTATTCGCCTCCGACTCGCTCAAATCTGACGAAACATACACGCTTTATGTGAACGGTCAGAGCGCCGCAACGGCAACTCTCACGGCAGGCACGGGACAGCAGCAGGGCGGTATGACCGGACAGCCCGGTCATGGCGGCGGGCAGCCCGGTCATGGAGGTTGGCAGCCCGGTCATGGCGGTTGGCAGCCCGGTCAGCCCGGCGATCAGCCGACAGACCCCACTAATCCGACTGACCCGACAAATCCCACCGACCCCACAAACCCGACTGACCCCACCAATCCGACCGATCCTACCGAACCGGAAGAGCCTGAGGTTCAGGAGCCTGAAGTAAAAAATAATTATCCTGTCGTTACTTCGATAGAATACAGCGAAAGCACCCACCAGTTCAGACTCAAATGGGACTCTGTCGAAGGTGCGCAGAAATACGGCATCGCGGTATATCTTTCGGGCAAATGGAAGGTTGCTGCGGGAGACATCTCCGCAAGCACGACCACTTTCACCTCACCGAAGCTCAAGGCAGGACAGACCTACAAGCTCGTAGTCTGCGCAAAGGTAGACGGCGAATGGGATACAAGCAAGATCAACAGCAGAGCGTTTACTGTTACTGTAAAGTGATTCGGTCGCTGTAATTCAATTAGTTTCGAAATCACTGTCATAATATAAGTACAGGGCGGGAGTTTGCTCCCGCCCTTTTTGCTGCTTAATGATATTGAAAATATAGAGATTTTGGGTTCACACGAACGCAACGGTCGTAAGCAAGCCCCCGCCCTGCATACGAATATATCGCCGAGTTCGTGGTATTCCATATTCTCGGGTCTGCCGTATTTTGTACGGAAGTTTCGCTTTTTGCTCTGCTCATAATTTACGGGTTTTATGTATGAGGTCATGTTATGTGATCTGAGATAAAGATAGTTCTCCTCGCTCTCATAACCCGCATCA
>CACYSH010000153.1 GCA_902776945.1 uncultured Ruminococcus sp. | reverse complement strand
CACAATATATCGTGATTGTCAAGGGGTGATTGCTATATGTTGTGTAAAAAATGTCAAAGGGAAATTCCGGACACCGCGCCGTTTTGCTGTTGGTGCGGGAAACGGCAGGAGCCGGAGAAGAAAAAGACCCGCCGCAGGGCGAGAGGAACGGGGACGATCTCAGAGGTCAGGGGTTCGACTCCCCTTAGCTCCATTTTCAGGCTCGTAAAACGCAGGTATGTGGGTTTTACGAGCTTTTTTGTATTATGGAGAAACCGCAAAGTGAGAACAGACACGGGGTTCAGCGCCCGTGCGCTGGCGAGGGGTTCTCTTGCGGGGTATGGGGCAGAACCCCATTTGCGCCGCAGGCGCAACAAAACAAAGCCCTCTGACAAATAAAAGCCCCGAAAATACGCAGAGATGAGCGGTTAAAGGTTAAAATTAAAATCGGCAATTTCAAGAAAATCTTACAAAAACGCACAATTTAATGGATCTGCAAAACGTGACAAAAACGAACAAATTGCCAATTTTAATTTGCGAAAGAGTGCAGCGATTTTCGCAAACGAATTGCGCGAATGTCCCGAAATCGCAACGGTGCGGCGATTCGCGTGCGGGAGTCGAACCTGTCCCAGCCTTATAAGGATAGCGCGGGGCGGTTGGCATATTCATGACATCGTATCAATTCATGGACACGCAATGCGTGTCCCTACAATATGTTATATTTGTGCATTTTGACGAGCTTTCTCATTTTATATAAAAAGCGGCAGAGAAAAAACTGCCGCTTGTTTTGCATGATCGTTTTTTGAGACTTTCGGTCAAGTCCGTAATTACTTCTTTGACACTTTTATCTGCATTTTTTTACCGCTGTGGCATATTGCTACCATTCCGGGACCCGTGTGCGCTCCGATTATCGGCGAAAGCGTGCGGCGGCGAATCTCTCCTCTCGGATTGAAACGCTTTATCATTTCCACTACGTCGCTTGCATCCGAATCCGCGTCGCCGTCAACGACATAAATGGGGTCGTCGCCGTTGTCGTAGTGCGTTTTGAAAAGCTCGAAAAGCATTTCCTTAGCGTTGTCAGTGCCGCGTGCGTTCTTGTATGTGACTATCTCGCCCATTTCGTCGAGCATCAGCATCGGCTTTACATTAAGCATTTTGCCGAAAAGCGATTTCAGGCTGCTTATTCTTCCGCCGCGCTTTAAGTAGTCCAGATCCTGAACGAAGAACCAAACATGAACATGACCTTGCAGCATATTCAGATAATTACAATTTTCTTCCAGCGTCAGTCCTTCCGCCCTCTTTCGGAGAGCCGTTTCGACATACACGCCCATGCCGCCCGTTGCGCTGAAAGAATCCACCACGCGAATATCAACGCCGGGATACTCGTTCATAACTATCTTTTTTGCGTAGAACGCCGAGTCGAACGACTGCGACAGACCGCTTGAAAGCGATATGTAGAGAACGGACATTCCCTGTCTTGCGTAAGAGCGGAAATATCTTTCGTAATCCTCCTGCGTTATCTGCGTGGTTTTGGTATAGTCACCCTGACGCTGGCTGTAATAAAAATCCATGTAGTCGGAAGTGGAAAGAACTCCCGAAAAGGTTTTCATTTCGTCGCCCAGGCTGTAACCCATAGGTATTATTTTTACCCCGCCGGCTCTTGCCACTTCAAGATCAATATCGGCAGCTGCGTCGGTAATTATCGCGTAATTAGTGTCATTTGTTCCCATAAAGAACCTCCTCCGAGATCATATATCATATCTATTTTATCAATTTTTGGGGTACTGATCCCCTATGTGACAATTATAACACAAATCAAACGAAAAATCTACATAATTTTATGAATATTTCGACCCTTTTTATGAATTAATTGGAGATTTACGGTTTAAATTGGAATTTTCTGTACAAATCGCCGATGTATTCATGGTGAACGGCAGAATAAATTGCGCATCGCAAAGCCCGCAAATTGAGGGCATATCAAAAGTCTTAGGAAGGGGTTGGCACGAACGAGTTTGTGCAGGGGATAACCCTTCTTCAGAAGGGTTTCCTCCAGAGACTGAGCGGTTCAGGCATCATAAGTTAAAGCAATAAGTTGTTCCGAACAAAAATAAAATCGGCAATTCCAAGAAAATCTTACAAAAACGCACAATTTAATGAATCTGCAAACCGTGGCGGAAACGAACGAATTGCCGATTTTATTTCGCGAAAGAGAAACGCGGGTCGGCAGAAAAGCGTGACGGCAGGTGCAGATGCGGGCTTGCTACCGCTTTTGAATACACCTCCGCCGAAAAGCTCTGAACCGCACAGATTCTTTGCGAAAATCGGCAATTTGTTTGTTTTTGTTAGTCTTTCTTGAAATTGCCAATTTTAATTTTGAACTATAAATGAACGCTTTTCAGCAAACTGCATAAATAATCATTGTTAGATGAAGTCCATACATCGGGACGGCGGGGGCAATGGCACGAACAAGTTCGTGCAGCCGCCATACAAGCCTTGCGATATTCTTAATTTGTGCAAATTGACGGCATTGCTCATTTATAGTTTTGAACTTAACGGCTTCTCTTTACCGTTAGGAATTGATTAAAAATAACTTGAACACTTCTGAGCTAACAATCTTTGAAAATACTTTAGAAATTGACAATCGAAATGTTCAACTTATTTTGCTGCAAATCCTTAGTTTGCATAAGCTGTCGGCTTTTGTTGTTTTGTGCAAATTTATGTCCTCTTATTTATATTTGCGGAGATTTCCCGCCGCCCGAAATATTACCGACGGCAGCGCCGCCGAGATAATGCCCGTCAGCAGCTTCGGAACCGTCAGCGCCGCAAACCCGAACGCCCTCGCAGAGATCGGCACCGTCAGCGCGGCGGCAACAACTCCCGCAGAGATCAGCACGGAGATCACCGTCCTGAGCGGCAGCTTTTCCCCGCCGCAGATATGAATGATCGAGAGCAGCCGCGAAAGCGCAAGCGCCGCCGCAGTCGCCGTCCGCGCCTCCGCAAGCGAACCGTAACGCAGTATTACCGTGAAACCGCCCGTCAGTGAAAATGCCGTCAGCAGTCCGCGCACCAAATGCTCCGAAAGCAGTCGCCTTCCGCCCGTTATCCCCACACCCGGCGGCGAGTGCCTGAACAGTCTGCCCGACGGCGGTATCAGCGTAAGCGCGGAGGCGGCGGCAGGCTCCGTGATGAGCGCGGCAAGCAGCAGCTGGACAGGCAGCAGCGGCGGCTTCATTCCGAGAAACGCGGGGAGCAGCAGCATTGTCATGATAGCCGCCGCAAGTTCCACCCCGAGACACGCCCGACCCCTTAGCGCTCCGTAAAGCGCCCTGCCGCATTTTACAGCTCCCGAAAGCTCTTCAAGGCACCCCTGCGGCACGATGACCTCCGCCTGCTGCTTCACGCTGTCGGGAAGGTTCTCACACGCAAGGATAAGAGTTTGCTTTTCCGAAAGAAGTTCCGCTTCGGCGGCGGTTGAAACGGCTGCCGCGCAGAAAAGCCGCATTTCCTCAGAGATACCCG
The DNA here is from genome assembly GCA_902776945.1 of uncultured Ruminococcus sp. Lineage (GTDB taxonomy): Bacteria > Bacillota > Clostridia > Oscillospirales > Ruminococcaceae > YE71. The sequence continues at coordinate 11,943 of CACYSH010000153.1, read as the reverse complement.
CGATACGCGCCTTGTGTCGCGGCTCGCAGCGGGCGAAAACCGTCACGGTTCCCGACACCGCCTCGATCTGCTCATCGTTCATCGCATCGATCTCGCCGCCCGTGCAGCAGCGCTTGCCCTCTGTGAGAATGCCCGCGCTGGTCGCAGCGGCTTTTGCGGCGGTGCGGTCATCCTCCGTGAACATCAGCGTCCGCACGCCCATTCGCCGCAGTGAACGGATAGCTTCGGTAGTCTGCGCGGGGATAGGTGCCCAAAGCCCCGCCATGCCGAGCAGCAGCGTTTGTCCGCCGATAGTCTCGCAGAAGGCGGTCACGCCAAGCCCTTCCGCAGAGAGCCTTTCGGCTGTCCTCATCGCCGACCTGAGCGCTCCCGGCTTGTCGGTGCCGAACACGCCGACGCAAAGCCCGAAGATAGTCTCGGGGTCGCCTTTGGTGTATATCCTTATCTCGCCGCCGAGTACGCGGCAGGTGACGGAAACGCAGTGCGGCGCGGGGTCGTCCTGTCTTTCGCTGATCTTACTGAGCAGCAGAAGCTCACGGTCGATACCGCAAGCCGCACACAGCGAAAGAAGCGCCGCGTCGTCCGCGCCGTCGGAGGTGTTGCCGCCTTCGTAGTACGGACGGCGGTTTCTTGCTCCCGCGTCGCCCCTGCGCGAACGTTTTGCACGGCTGCAAACCGCCGCGCAGATCATCGTTTCGCCAAGCGCCGAGTTTTCCCAAGCCATATAGCCGTCCTCGCTGTGTCCGAATGTGAGCTTGCCCGTCACTTCGGAATAATCATAGCTGTTATTGCCGTCGGCGGGTATGCAGAGCTTTTTAACGCTGCGCTGCCGTTCGGTGACGGTGCCGCGCAGGTCGGCTAAAATAAGCTCGGTGCAGCCGAGCCTTTCGAGCGCTTCGGTGTCGCGGACGATTATCCCCTTGCCGAAGAGCAGCCGCCTTAGTCTTGCGGAGGTCAGTTCAGCCGCTGCCGTGAGCCTTTCGGGAATGCAGACAGCGGCAGCCGCAAGCGCGAGCGGCACCTGTTCGCCGACGGCTCCCCCGCGAATGATACCAGCTGCCGCCGATACCGCTGCGCCCACAGCCACAACGACATTGAAGATCGTTTCGGCGCGGCGGCGGCTTTCGGTAACGAGCAGGGAAGTTCTGTCGCGGGGCGGCTTTTCGCGGCGGAATACCTCCGAGCCGCGCCCCGCTGCCTTGCAGACGGCGCTGCCCCTGACAACGACGGTGCCGCAGTAGCCTATGTATTTAAGCCCGAGTTTATCTTTGATCTCCTCGCCGTTGTAGGCGGTTTTTTCGGCGGGGGAAGCGCTGCCTGTCAGCGTCGATTCGTCGCAGTAAAGTCCGTCGGTCTCGATGATTATGCTGTCGCGGGGGAAAATGCCGCCCTCTGCTATCTCAAAGATGTCACCTTCGCGCAGTTCGCTGTGAGGTATGAGTTTGGTGCCGTTTTCGGTGCGCAGGGCGGCGTGAGGTTCGGCGGCGCGGTCGAGTTTTTCGGCGGCGGAGATACATCTGCTTTCGCGGATAAGTCCTGCGGCTGCCTGCGCGGTGATGAGAGCCATAACGGCGGCGCTTGTGGCGGGGTCGCCGAAAACGGCGGTAAGTCCTGCGGAGCAGAGCGTTATCAGCCGTGCGATGTCGGCGGTCTGACCTTTGAAAATACGTTCGGCGCGTTTTCGCGGAGAGCTGACGGCGGGGCTTTTTTTCTCACGGGGGGAGGATTCCCGGGTATTTTTTTGTTCGGTTTCGATTGTGGTTGACAATTTATAACACGTCCTTTGGTACAATATTAGCATAGTCCTAACTGCTGACTCAGTGGTGACAGGCTATGCTTATTTTTGTATAATAAGAAGGTAATGGACTGACGGCACCTCTTTCGATTAATGATCGGGATATACTATTTCAAATGAGGTCGGACACGGGGTCCAGCGCCCGTGCGCTGGCGAGGGGTCGGCATGAACGCTAAAGCGTTCATGCAGGGGCGAGAAGCCCCCGTGCGGGGTATGGGGCAGAGCCCCATATGCGCCGCAGGCGCATAAAAAAGCCGTCGGCATTCGCAAACTAACGGTAAAGAGAAGCCGTTAAGTTCAAAATAAAATCGGCAATTCCAAGAAATTGTACCAAAAATGCACAAGTGAATAGTTCTGCAAAACGTGACGGAAACAAGAGAATTGCCGATTTTATTTCGCGAAAGAGCGCAGCGATTTTCGCGAAAAGAAGCGCGAATGTCCGAAAATCGTGACAGTAGGAGCGAACACGGGCGGGTGCAACTGGCGGGGTTCTGCCGAACCGTGAAGATATTGCTGACCGCTCAGACCGCTCGTTCGCTCCGCTCACTTCGCACAAATGAAGGCAGCCGCACGCTTGTTTGCGGGCTGATTTAAATGGGGGCGCTGCCCCTGCATGAACGCTTCAGCGTTCATGCCACCCCCGCAAGGGGCGAAGCCCCTTGACCCCGGTTCCGCTTCGCGGTTTTTACGGCTTGACTTTCGGGTTTTGTTTCGCGGGTTGTGAATATAATGTAAATATGTGCCGCTCTTGTTGTCTGCCCTCTTGAAGATTTCTGAAAATGTGGTATAATTATTGATAAGAGCCGTCCGCCGCCGCAGGGTACGTTTCTATTATATCTCCTGCCAAGCGCGAAAGTCGGCGAAATCGGGAAAGCGAGTGTGATATGTTTATGCAGAGGATAAGGGGCAGAGCCGCATCGGGCGGCATCGTTTTCGGGAAAATATTCTTCTATCAGCGCGATGAACAGATCGTAAGGAAACGCCGCGTAGGCAACCGCCAGCTGGAGCTTCAGCGCTATGAATACGCTAAGGAGACCGCTCTCGCCGAGCTGGGGGCTCTCTATGAACGCGAGATAAAGAACATCGGTAAGGATCACGCCGAGATATTCTTTATCCATCGTATGCTGCTGGAGGACGATTCCTTCGTGCGGCGCGTGAATGATACTATTCTTAATGAGGGCTGCTCGGCAGATTACGCCGTTCACCGCGCCGCTTCCGAGATCGCAAGCACACTGGGGCGCTCGGAGGACGAATATATCCGCGCCCGTACCGCCGATATGCTCGACGTTTCAAGGCGGCTTATAAGACATATCCAGAACAAGACCGAGAATACCCCTGTTTTCGATAAGAATACTATACTTTGCAGCTATGATTTAGAGCCTTCCGAGACCGTCATGCTCGACAAAACAAAGGTCAAGGCGATATGTACCTGCTACGGCTCGGTGACTTCGCATTCGTCGATACTGGCGCGGACTATGAATATCCCCACCGTCGCGGCGCTGGGCAAGGCGCTCAACGACAGCTACAACGGCTGCGAAGCAATTGTGGACGGCTATTCGGGGATACTCTACATCGAGCCGGATAACGCCACCAAGCGCCGCATGATAGAAAAGCGCGAGGAAGAGGGCAGAAAGCGCGAGCTGCTGCTTCGTCTGCGCGGCAGAAAGAATATCAGCCTTGACGGCACGGAAATAGCTTTATACGCGAATATCAGCGGTCTTACAGACCTTAAATATGTTGAGGACAACGACGCGGGCGGGATAGGCTTGCTGCGTTCGGAGTTCCTTTACCTGCAAAACGACGACTTCCCCGACGAGGAGCTGCAATTCTATACCTATCGGCGCGTACTCGAAAAGATGAAAAACAAGCTCGTTATCGTCCGCACGCTTGACATCGGCTCCGACAAGAACCCCGACATCGTGGACAACGAGGAGGTCAACCCCGCAATGGGTATGCGCTCGATAAGACTTTGTTTCGAGCGCCCCGACGTTTTCCGCACACAGCTCAGGGCGCTGTATCGTGCTTCGGTCTACGGCAAGCTGGCTATAATGTTCCCGCTGATCGTTGACCCCGAAGAGATAGTGGCGATAAAGGCGATAATACAGGACGTATGGGACGAGCTTGACGCGGAGGGGGTAGCCTATTCTGAAAACGTACAGATCGGCATTATGATAGAGACCCCTGCGGCGGTAATGTTCAGCGACGAGCTGGCGCGAGAGGTGGATTTTTTCAGCATCGGAACGAACGACCTTGAGCAGTATGTGCTGGCTATTGACCGTAAGGACGTAAGGCTTGAAAAGTACAACCGTCCGCATCATCTGGCGGTGCTTAGAATGATAAAGCAGGCGGCGGATTCGATACATCGTTACGGCAAGTGGATAGGTATTTGCGGCGAGCTGGCGGGTGAAGCGGAGCTGACGGAGATATTAATGGCGATAGGGATAGATATGCTGTCCGTTTCGCCGACAAGGATTTTGCCGCTGCGCCGGAAGATACGTTCGCTTGATCTGAGTGATAAAGAGGATATACTTGTCAGGAGCGGGGTAATGCTGCCGCGTGAGCCGCGACATTTCGGGGTGTATATGGATTATAGTGCCGACAGGAAGTATGTGTGGAAAAGATAAAAGATAATTTGCGCGAAGTCTATTAAACAAAAGCACGAATTTACAGTAAATACCAAGGAGAACCCAATGAAAGCAAGAATAACAGACAAAATACAAAAAAAGCTGCTCGGCTGCTGCCTGACCGAACCGCATATAGCGCAGGTCGGCGCGGCGGCGGCAGCATACGGCGCGGAAACAGTTTTTACCCGCGACATTGACACGCCCATATCAAAACTGCTTGACGGCGGCGGCGCGGAGACAGACGGTCAGGCGGACGAGTGCCTGGTTATAGCGGGTTTTGAGCGCGGCGAGCTTAACGAGCTTGTCGATTCGCTGAGAGAAACAGGCGTTCGAATACCTCTTAAAGCGATCTACACCCCGCACAATTCGGCGTGGAGCTTTAAGCAGCTTATCGCCGAGCTGAAAAAAGAACACGAATACATGACAAGCGGCGGTGCGGGGGTGCGCAAATAATGGAAGATGAAAAGAAAAATCCCTCCGACCGCCTGCGAGGTATAATCTGCATTATAACATCGGCGTTCTGTTTCGCGCTGATGAGTACATTTCTGCGGCTCTCGGGCGACCTTCCCACCACGCAGAAAGCCTTTTTCCGAAACCTTGTGGCGCTGTTTTTCTCGCTTATCATGCTGAAAAAACAGCATATCCCTCTAAAGCCGCACGACAAAAAGAATATCCCCGCGCTGCTGATACGCTCGTCCTGCGGGCTTATCGGCATACTCGGCAACTTTTACGCGGTCGATTATCTTGTGCTTTCAGACGCTTCTATGCTGAACAAAATGTCGCCGTTCTTTGCAGTGCTGTTCTCGTTCCTATTCCTGAAAGAAAAGCTCACGCTGTTTCAGGGGCTGACTATCGCGGCGGCTTTCACGGGAAGTCTTTTCGTGATAAAGCCGACTGCGGGAGTTTTCTCCTCGCTGCCCGCGCTGGCGGGCTTTGCGGGAGGAGTAGGCGCGGGCGCTGCCTACGCGGCGGTCAGATACGCGGGCAGCAGGGGAGAGAAGGGCGCGTTTATTGTGGCGTTTTTCTCGGGCTTTTCGACGATTTTCTTCCTGCCGTTCCTGATTTTCGATTACCACCCGATGACGACCGAACAGCTTATTTTCCTGCTGTGCGCGGGGCTTTCGGCGGCGTTCGGTCAGATAACGATAACGGCGGCTTACACCTACGCACCCGCAAAGGAAATATCTGTCTACGACTACACGCAGCTTATCTTCACGACTTTGATAGGCTTCATTATCTTCGGCGACGTTCCCGATGTTTACAGCTTTATCGGCTACGCGATAATCGTCGGCGCGGCGGTGGCTTCGTTCCTGCACGTTCGCAAAAGTGCTTGACAAATTGTTAAAAATATGTTATGATAATTATGCAAACTGATTTCCACGGAGGCGGTAATTTTGAATAAGTGTTTTATTTGCGGCTTGACTGCGCTTGCAATAGCGTGTGTGGGCGTACCCGGCGGCTTTACGAACGTTGGATTCCCTGCGATAGCCGTCAGCGCGGCTGAAAGCGGCGAATGCGGCGAGGGCGTTTCATGGAGCCTTGACGGCGAGGGTCTGCTCACCGTAAGCGGCAGCGGAAAAATTACTTCTGCACCGTGGGATACCGCGCTTGTGAAAAATGTCGTTATAAATGACGGCATTACCGCTGTCTGTGACAAGGCTTTTTATGATTGCCGAAGCCTTGAAACGATTGATATTCCCGCAAGTGTAACTAAGATAGGGGAGATGGCTTTCGGCTATTATTACGATGAAGAGAGCGGCGGCAGTGAGCAGCTGTCTGACATTACCGTATTCTGCGACAAGGGTTCAGCCGCCGAGACCTATTCGCGTGAGAACAGCTTTTATTTCAAGCTGCGGGGCGTTCTCTCCAACGGCAGGGCGGGTCTTGACGCATGGTGGACGTTCGACAGCGAGGGTACCCTTGAAATAACAGGCACGGGCGAGATATTTTACAGCTGGGGCAATCACCTTGTGGACGGCAAACTGGTGAAGTATGTGGAAACCGACGACGTAAAGCATATCGTCATCGGCGAGGGCATTACCGCCATTGATACCAACACCTTTTTTATCCACAGGAACGCCGTGAGCGTGTCGCTGCCGTCTACTCTGAAGGTCATCGGCGAAGACGCTTTTTGCGGCTGCGAAAGCCTTACGGAAATAGAGTTCCCGCTGGGGCTTGAAGAAATCGGAATGACCAGTTTTTTCGGCTGTCCGAACCTGAAAAGCGTTATGATACCGCGCAGCGTAACAAGGCTTTCGAATCAGCTGCCGTTTGGCTGTGATAAAGATTCCAGGAAGATACCCGGTTTTACGATATACGGCTTTAAAGGCTCGTCGGCGGAGGAATATGCTAATAACAGGGGCTTTGATTTTGTGGCGCTTGAATATGGCGATATTGATTCCGACGGGAATGCTTTTACGGTTGATGATCTTGTTTTGATGCAGAAATATGTTGCGGGGTGGAATGTCGCGGCGAATAGGCTTACTGCTGATATTGATGACAGCAGAACGATCGACATTGATGATGTTATTCTTTTACAGAAGGCTGCCGCAGGGTGGAAGGTACAGCTCGGCGGAGCTAAGGAACTGCCATGAAATAAATTGTGCATTTAGGCGCAGGATGTTTGAACGCACGCAGGAATACTGTCGTATTTCAAGTGCGTTCAACGACGCACAAGGAAAAACAGACAAGCATAAATGTGCAATTTATTTCATGGCAGTTCCTAATGACGATTTACAATAATTCAGCATGAAACGGCTGATAGATTTGTGTAAGGCTTTTGATAAATAGAGAGGAGGTATTTTCAGCATGAAAAAAGACGTTTTCGAATATATCTGGACTGACAAAAAACGCACGTTTTTGGGGCTGCCCTGGTCGTTTACCCGCTACTATATCACCGAAAACAAAATAGTTATCCGCAAGGGCTTCCTGTCCGTCGTCGAGGAAGAGGTCGATCTTTACAAGATCACCGATAAAAAACTGGTGTTCCCGTTCGGCGAAAGGCTTGTCGGCTGCGCGACTATCTCCATGTATTCAAGGGGCGACGCGGATAATCCCGATATTACCTTTAAATGTATAAAGCACCCGCGTGAGGTCATGAAGATACTCGATCAGCAGATAAATCTTGCCCGCGACAAGTACGATATTCGCGGCAGGGATATGTACCACAGCGACCATTACGGCGAATAAAATTGTAAAAAGGCGGCGGCGTTGCCGCTTTTTTGATAAACGGAGGTTGAAGCGCTTGCTTAAAGAAATGCTTGACAGGCTGACTGCGCTGCCCGGCTCGTGGGAGCGTCTTAAAAACAGCACCGCGCCGGTCTGCATTTACGGAACGGGCGATGCCTGCGAACGCATTCTGGAGCAGTTCGGGCGGCGGGGGATACGCTGCGCGGGAATCTTTGCCAGCGACGATTTTCTGCGCGGCGGCAGGGAATTTCACGGCTTTGAGGTGACGAGCCTTTCGGAGCTTGAAGCTCGTTTCGGCGAGATAACGGTCTGCTGCGCGTTCGGGAGCAGTCTTCCCGACGTTATGGCGCATATAAAGGACATTTCCCGCCGCCACGAGCTTATTTTCCCCGATCTTCCCGTAGCGGGCGACGAGCTTTTCACGGCAGAGGGTCTCGCGGAGCATATCGGCGGGGCGGAAAGCGTCTGCGGACTTCTTGCGGACGAGCTTTCGCGGGAAACGCTGCTGTCCGTGCTGGAATTTAAGCTCACGGGGGATATATCGGCGCTGGAACGTGTTTTCTACGATTCTGCGGAGTTTTACGAGCTTGTCAAGCCGCGCACGGACGACGTTTACGCCGATCTTGGGGCGTACAACGGCGATACCGTTGAGAGCTTTATTGCCGCCTGCCCCGATTACGCGCAGATCTACGCCTTCGAGCCGGACGTAAGGAGCTTCCGCCGCTGCGTGAAAAGGCATCTACGCCGCGACAACATTACCTTTATTAATGCCTGCGCATGGAGCCGTGACGGAGCGCTCGGTTTTGCGCAGGACGCGGGCAGGCAGTCGAAGATCGAGGAGGGCGGCAGGCTTCAGGCGGCGCGGTCGCTCGATTCGGTGCTTGGCGGGGCGCGGTGCGATATTATCAAGCTCGATGTGGAGGGCGCGGAGAGGGAAGCTCTTCTCGGTGCGGCGCGGACGATCTCACGCTTTTCGCCGCGACTGATAGTGTCGGCGTATCACCGTCCCTACGACCTGCTGATGCTGCCCGCGCTGCTGAGTGAGCTTTCTTCGGACGGCTATCGGCTGTATGTCCGTCAGCCGCCGTATTTTCCCGCCTGGGACACCTGCATAATTGCCGTTCCCCGGTAATAAATATGTGAATTTTTTGTAAAGTGTCTTTTCTTTTTGTTAGAAATATGGTATAATATAATAATACAGAAAATTATTGTGCGATGCAACAAATGCTGATTGGAAAGTTATGGAACAGGAAGAAAGGAAATCTGTTTATGGCAAATAAATACACGGGTGAAAAGTGTATCGTGTGCGGCAAGGCGTTTGCGGAGGACGACGATATAGTGGTATGCCCCGACTGCGGAACGCCTTACCATAAGGAATGCTGGCCCGAGGACAATATCTGCGTGAACAATGAGCTGCACGAAAAAGGCGGCAGCTGGGAGTCTTCGCAGGCGGATACGGCTCCGAATACGCTTCGGTGCAGCCGCTGCGGCACCGAGAACGCCCCGGGGCAGAAGTTCTGCGGCGAATGCGGTATGCCCCTTGACGCGGCGCGTTTCGGCGAAAGACCGTTCAACAATGTGCCGGGCGGCTTCGACCAGTACACGAACGGTGCGGACGGCGAAAACGACGACGGAATGCCCAGACCGCGTGCGATAAGGCTCACCGCGCAGTCCGACCTTGATGGGATAAAGCTCGGCGATTTCTTTGATTACATCGGCAACCGTTCGATCACGCTCATTACTAATTTCGTGAAATTTGCCAAAACGGGCGGCAAGTTGTCGTTTAATATCGGAGCTTTTTTCTTCCCGAACTTCTATTTCTTCTACCGCCGCATGACAAAACTTGGAATATTTTTCCTGCTGCTTTCGTTCCTGCTCGATATTCCTACGCTTATCCTTTACGGGCAGCTCGGCACGTTAGGGCAGGTGTTCTTCACGACCGACCTGAACGTGAAATCCGAGCAGTTTCAGGGTATTTTGCAGATATGCTCGCTGGGAAATCTTTCTATGCAGATAATCGCGGCGGCATTTGCTAACTATTGGTATTATCGGAAGGCGCGGAAGGATATTTCCGCGATACGCTCGGTTTTCGGCGAAAAGGAGCCTGACATAAAGACTAAGGAGAAGATACGCTGTGCGGGCGGCACCTCGTGGGGCGGCGTGATAGGCGCTTTTGCCGGCTACATGATACTTTCGCTGGGCTTTATGCTTCTGATGTCGTATTTGTTCTAAATTCACAAAAAATTTACAAAATATCATCGCTCTGTTTTATTGACTTGAACGGAGTTTTATGGTATAATATCAGATGTCGTGTTATGTACACGACTTATCCTTGCTTGCGATGATATTTCGCAGGCTGAATCCACAAGGAGGTGCGCATTAGCAATGGCAAAGATCAGCGAAAACTATGAAGCAGTTGCGGTTTTCAGCTCCAAAGCCGGAGAGGAAACTGTCAAGGCTCTCACCGAGAAGTTTGACGCTCTCATCAAGGGCAACGCTACCGATGTAGAGATCTACGACTGGGGCAAGAGAAAGCTCGCTTATCCGATCAACTATGAGACCGAGGGCAACTATGTACTCTGGAACTTCACTTCCGGCACTGCATTCCCCGCGGAGCTTGAGCGTGTACTCGGTATCACCGACGGCGTTCTGCGTTTCTTAGTAACCATAAGATAAGCGGAGTTTTGTGATGAAAGGAAGACATCTATGCTGAATAAGGTTATTCTTTCGGGACGAATCACTCATGACCTTGAGGTTAAGCAGACTCCTAACGGCAATACTGTTCTGAATTTCAACATTGCTGTGGATCGGAGTTTTGTAAAACAGGGCGAAGAAAGACAGGCTGATTTTATCAACTGCGTAGCTTGGGGAAAGACTGCCGATTTTATCGGACGTTTCTTTTATAAAGGAAGGTCGATAGCTATTATCGGTAATCTTCGCACTCGTACCTATGATGATAAAAACGGTACCAAGCATTATGTTACCGAGGTCTATGTTGACGAAGCCCAGTTTACTTTTGAGCCTAAGCCTCAGAACGGCGGCTATCAGCAGGGCGGTTACAATAATGGCGGTTATCAGCAGGGCGGCAATTACGGCGGCGGCTATGGCAATAACGGCGGCTACGGCGGGGGTTATCCTCAGCAGGGCGGCGGTTACGGCAATAACGGCGGCTATCAGCAGGGCGGAAACTACGGCGGCGGCTATAATAGCAATTATGGCGGCGGTTATGGCAATAACGCTCCTATTCAGCCTCCCACGATGTCCGACGCTCCCGCGAATAACAATCAGCCCCCTAAGTCCGAAGAGCCTATCAGTATCGGCGAGTATCAGGATTTCCAGGTGTTCGGCGGCGACGGCAGCGGCGACGATGGCGTTCCTTTCTAATCTGAAAAATTTGACAGTTTTAACATTTGACGGTTAGGAGGTTCAGAAATGGAAAAGGGTTCCAGACCTGTTAAGAGAGGTCGTAAGAAGGTTTGTATGTTCTGCGTTGACAGAGCTGAGAAGATCGATTACAAGGACGTAGTTAAGCTCAGAAAATGCACTACCGAAAGAGGAAAGATCCTTCCCCGCAGAGTAACAGGCACTTGTGCTTATCATCAGAGAGAGCTTACCTCTGCGATCAAGAGAGCAAGACATCTCGCTCTGCTCCCCTATGTAGCGGACTGATTGCGGCTTTCCATTATATTGAAATTAATATACCCTCGCTTCGGCGGGGGTATTTGTTTAGGCGGTGACGGCAATTGGAAAATGAAAATAAAGCAAAGGCGCGTCCGGGAGCGGCGGTCGCCGTGCTTGTCGTGGTTATCGTTTTGCAGATCGTTTACGCGAGTATCAGCTTTTTTGTCGAACGCAAGGGCGTTTTTTCCGACGAGGTATGGTGCTACGGTCTGGCGAACAGCACCGACGGTCCGTTCATCTACGCTCCCGACGGATTGCGCATAAACTACATCGATGAGAACTCCGTTTACAGGCATTTTAACGAGCCTGTCAGCGGTGAGGTGCTTCGCGATTATATCACCGTGCAGCCCGGCGAGCGCTTCGATTACGCGGCTGTGTACCATAATCAGACGCTTGACTGCCACCCCGTGCTTTATTATGTGATACTGCACACGATATGCTCGTTTTTCCCGAACAAATTTTCGCTGGTATTCGCGTTCGTGCCGAGCATGGTGTTTCTTTGTATAACGCAGATTTTTCTTTATCGGCTGGCGCTGCTCTGTCTGCGCTCGGAAAAGTACGCTCTGACGGTCTGCATATTTTTCGCGGCGATACCCGCCTCGCTTTTTACCTTTATTTTCATCAGAATGTATTCGCTGCTGACCGCGCTGCTCG